>NZ_JAKKRZ010000023.1:0-68398 GCF_025653725.1 Shewanella sp. SM74
AATTTCGACCTAACTCAGTCAAGGTCAGTGTCTTACATTCAATCAGTGCCTTAGAGGCCAGCATCAAGCTGTTTAATCGTTTTAGGTGAAGTTCTGGGCAGTATTGGTGTAAAGAATGTTGTAGGATATTGGCTTCGCGCATCTTGTTGTCCAAGTGTAGTTTTTAGCGAAACCATTTGATCATGCAACAAGATGCGCTTCCACCCTAATTTGATGATTTATTTGTAAATCATCAGGGGATTCTTCAGAACAAAATGCTCAATCAGTATTTTACGGATTTTGGCTGGCGTATGGTTCGCAAAGAATTATCTCAAATAAAAAAACGGCAAAAAAAGTCTCATATTGAGCTAAGCAGGGATATTATTTTGAGGTTAAAACATTATATGGAAACTCAAAAGTTAGACAGTTTTGACGAAGCCATTGATACCCTATTGTCAGAGCATAATGAAAATATTTCGCTTAATGTTTTACAACATACTGATGAGGATGTTGTAGACGACATTGTTGATGAATAGAACAAAAAAACGCGGATCTATATTTTGAAGAATATGATTTTAAAGTTGTTTTATTGCCTAAAATGGATTATCTAATAAGGGTAAGTTAGCCGTGACTTATCTGTGCAGACACGTAAAATTACTGTTAAAATCTTATGTTTACGACTAGATAACGCGGGGCATTAGAGATGAGTTTAAGTATTGCAAACGATAGGAAAATTGCGGTTTTATGCCGAATTGAACCTGGCTGTCTCGGACCTGATGGCGTAGATCATATTGAGGCTTTTTGTGCTTTAGCCCAGAAAGCGATGCAACATTTTGACGTCGATGTCGGCACTTGGGTGTTGATCCCAAGATATGATAAAACCTTAGAAGAGATGCAATATAGTCTTGCAAATAAGCTGCTTTCGCGTGAGCAGGCAACTAAATATTTAGTTTCTATAGGGCGTGACATTGATGGTTTTGAAGAAAGATTTCAGGACAAACTGACGTCGCTGATCAATCTATATCTTGCTAGAAAACCTTAAATGCTCAATTTATCGGAGATGTATTTTTTGCTGAGATTCATCTGACGTCTTGTTTTTTTATAGGAGATATTGGATCGAATTTTTACAAATCGGTTTTATTTTCATATTTAATTGCTGACTAAAAAAGTAAATTAATTGTATATTAATCATTGTGTTTCAATGAAATCCGCACCTATAATTACGCTCCTGATGAGCAGTTAAGTTGGCTTGAAAACTCAGTTGTTGCTAATTAACTCCGTAAAGTACGTCAAAATTTGCTAGACTAGTCGACTCACTTAATGCTGAATCTTTTTCTTGCGGTATACCCGAATTTTGTGGGTGGTAAGGATAAGTGTAAAGGACGGTTGATGTTCAATCCCATTCCGGAAACCAATCCATACGTTAGTTTATTGCAGCAGGATTTCGGGTTTTCTGAATTTCGCCCTGGTCAAGCGCAAACGATAACACAACTGTTAGCAGGGAAGTCGAGTTTAGCGATTTTCCCGACAGGTTCTGGTAAATCCCTTTGTTATCAATTTACAGCATTGCAGTTACCCCATTTGAGTTTAGTGATTTCGCCTTTACTCGCCTTGATGAAAGATCAGCTGGAATTTTTGCAATCTAAGGGAATTCATGCGGCCAGCATAGATTCAACCTTAAGCGCTGAGCAGAGTCAGCAAGTGATGACAGATGCACGCTCTGGCAAACTGAAAGTTTTAATGGTGTCGGTGGAGCGTTTCAAAAATGAACGCTTTAGGCAGTTTATTCAATCGGTTCCGCTGTCTATGTTGGTCGTCGATGAGGCGCATTGTATTTCAGAATGGGGTCACAATTTTCGGCCCGATTATCTTAAATTACCCGATTATCGGCGCGAGCTTGAGATCCCGCTGGTACTGTTACTGACGGCCACTGCGACACGTAAAGTGAAACTGGATATGGCCAAGCGCTTCGATATCGCGCCCGAACACATAGTACAAACGGGATTTTATCGACCCAATTTAGATTTGACTGTTCTGCCCGTGTCGACGCAAGAGAAAAATGCCTTACTGGTTAACCAGATAACATCATTCTCAGGTGCTGGTATTGTGTATGTGACGTTACAGCAAACCGCCGAAACAGTCGCACGACTCTTGTGCCAACAAGGCATAGTCGCCAGTGCTTATCATGCTGGATTTGAAGATGAAAAACGTCAACAAATTCAAAATGATTTTATGCAGGATAAGCTGCAAGTGGTGGTAGCTACCATCGCCTTTGGTATGGGAATCGATAAGAGCAATATCCGTTTTGTGATCCACTATGATTTGCCTAAATCCATTGAAAACTACAGTCAAGAAATCGGCAGAGCAGGGCGTGATGGTGCCTTATCCCATTGTGTGACTTTAGCCAATCTTGACGGACTCAATACCGTTGAAAATTTTGTGTATGGCGATACGCCTGAGCGAGAAGGTATAGCGCAAGTCATTGAAGCAATTCGACTTGAACAAGATTCTGGTCAGTGGGAATGTCAGCTTAATGGCGTGTCGATGGTGAGTAATATTCGCCAGTTGCCATTAAAAACGTTACTTGTACAGCTAGAGATTCTAGGTGTGGTTAAGCCGTTATTTGCTTATTACGCCGATGTTAATTACAAATTTTTAGTGGATAAACATGTCATTCTGAGCCGCTTTAATCCAGAGCGGCAGGCCTTTTTGACGCAAATTTTTAATCATACGCAGATGAAGAAAATATGGGGCGCGTTAGATTTTGATGCCTTGTACAGTGCGACGGGCCATGAACGCAGTCGTGTATTGGCCGCGCTGGAATATTTAGCTGAACATCAGTTGATTGAATTAGAAACCAAACGAATTACCGATGTGTATCGGGTGGATGTTGCCGCATTAGCGCGTCCGGAACTCATCGATGAGCTGTACCATTATTTTATTGATAAAGAGCAGAAAGAAATTGCGCGAATAGCGCAGTTAGTCCGCTTTTTTGAACTTGAGACGTGCTTAAGCCACAATTTATCCCGTTATTTTGATGATAATAAGACGCCGGCTATCTGCGGTCATTGCAGTGTCTGCCGCGGTCATTTCGCTAAGTTGAGTTATTCGACGGAACCGACTTGGCCGACAGATCTGCAGATGTTGGCTGATTTACATGAGTTGAAGCATCATTTAACGGCCAAAGGTATTGATGCTTTATCACTTGATACCTATTGTCGTTGCCTCGCTGGTATGTCAGTTCCTTTGGTTAGTCGTTTTCAAGTGCGTAAGTTGAGTGGTTTCGGCCGCTGTGAAAAATTGAGATATGCTGAAATTAAACAGAAAGTTGAGTCACTGTTGTCGCAACTAGATGATAAAAGAGTTGAACATGAATAAGGCCGTAAAAAAGATGTTAGCCACCCATGAACATTTGGTTCACTCTGAAGGTGTGACTGTGGTTTCGCATATGCAAAGGGAAAAAGCGGAGTGGATACAACATACTGTTATGATTGAAGATTGTGACGTGCCGTTTAAATTTAGACGGGTCAAAAAGTATCGTAATCTGCAAGGGCAAAAGATCAATGTCATCTATTACCCAGAGACAGAAACTGTGGCAGGTTTTGAAATAGAAATTATGCAAGTTGTTAGAATCAAACGATTCTAGTTAATGCGCTTCGAGTCTTTGCTTTTATCAATCAGCAAAGACTCGAAGCGCATTTGATTGATGACGCAAGAGTTAAATTCGGCTATTTACTTGGAATATTGATAGGTTGAATCTACTTTCCAAGTTCTGAAACGCAGTTCAGCGCCTTCTGGTAGATAAAACACCTTAGGCAAGCGACTGTCATAGCGCATTTTTAGTTCACCCGGAATACGTACAAAAGCTTCTTTCTTCGCCAATTCGAAACAGGCCATCATAGTGCTTGGGCCTTCAGCGATTTCATCCACTTGATAGTAGTTATAACCCCAACCTTGCACTGTCAGTTCCTTCAATTCCCCGTTTAATCCATGCTTATTGCAATCAACCATTTGAGTCTGACCAATTTGGATTTCGACCATGTAGTCATCTTCGTTTTCTAATTTAGGTAAACTTAAAATGTGCTGCACCATACCTGCTGCCGGAGCAGGGAACATCTTAGTGGCTTCCTGTGCGCTGTAATCTTTTGGATCGAAACGTTGAATACTGATCATAGGCGCATTTAACCCTGTTGGATGTGGTGGGTTCACCGCCGCGGCATTGAATGACAATAGTGCAAATGCAAGGTGAACAGTGCTAACGCTAAATAAGGTCTTCAATTTCATTTTGTTTCTCCTAATCGAACTGAATTGATGTCGATAAATTTGTCTGTGTTCTGCTCCCTATAAACGCAGCAGAGGTAAAAAAGGGTTAAATTATTCAATAAAAAATCGATTTTTTATTCAAATAATTCTTTATCAATCTGAATAATAAGGGTTAATTATACTTTCCAATGACTTATTTTGTTAAGTTCGCAGCTATTTCAATTCTTTGCTGTGGCTGTTTTATGACTCCATATCATGCGAAAAATATACGAAACAGCCTAGATAAAAACCTTAAAACTTGGATTTCAACTTGCACTGAAAAGCCACCGCTGTGTCTGTCTATAACTGCATAAGGCTGTAATAAAGCCAATCTAACTCTGCTATGTGAGCTGTTTTTACTCATAAATCAAGCGCTAATCCATTAAACCTTGCCTGATATCCTTTGCCTAGTCTAGCTGCCTATCTTAATTCACATATCAGTGTCTCGACTGATGGCAGGAGAGCAGATGCATTATGGGGATTCAAATACACGTTTAAAAGTTTGAAAACAGTATATCTTGATAAATAGTTAATTTGATCTTCATATATTTTGATTTTCAAACTATAATTCAAGCGACGAGTTTTTCACCATTAATAGCGATAGAAATGGAACAGGGGCCATACAATGAAATCAATGACAGCCGAGCAAGCGACAGGGCATCAAGCTACTACGGGAAGCCGCCAAGGGCACTCACTCGCCCAGTGGCAGCACGCCCATGAGTTTTCGAGTCAGAACCGCGATGGCGAGAAGAACACTCGCTATGTACTGTATTTAACCGTGATCACTATGGTGGCTGAAATTGCTGCCGGAACCATCTACGGTTCTATGGCACTGCTCGCCGACGGTTGGCACATGGGAACCCATGCCGCGGCCTTTATGATCACGTTATTCGCCTATTCGTATGCCCGTAAACATGCTAACGATCCTGCATTTGCTTTCGGTACTGGCAAAGTGAGTGTACTTGGCGGTTATACCAGCGCAATAGCGCTAGGACTTGTGGCACTGGTGATGTTAATTGAATCGGGAATGCGACTGATTAACCCTGAGCAAATCCATTTTAACGAAGCCATATTTGTGGCTGTCATAGGTTTGAGCGTTAATGTGCTGAGTGTATTTTTACTCAAAGATCACCATACCCACGACCATGGGCACACTCATGGTCATAGTCACGATCATGGACATCAAGATGATCATGAAGACGAGCATGCTCATCACAGCTGCGAAGCACACTCCTCCCATGACGATCACGTCCATACGGCTCATTCACATGGTGCGGGTCCACATTCACATGATGACTCACATGCACACGATGAAAGTCATCAAGATCATAGCCATTGCCATCATAAACAGGAGCACCATACTGCTGAGCATGAGAGTCAGAAGGCACACGGTGGTCATGATCACAACCTACGCGCCGCCTATTTTCACGTATTAGCCGATGCGTTAACGTCAGTGCTCGCCATTGCGGCCTTGTTGTTTGGTAAATACATGGGACTGACTTGGCTCGATCCAGTTATGGGTATCGTGGGTGCTGTGATTATTAGTCGTTGGTCATGGGGCCTCATTCAGCAAACGAGTCCTATCTTACTTGACGGTGGTGTTAAAGCGTCATTGCAGCGTAAGGTCGTGGAAACTCTTGAGGCCGTACCGGATCATCAAGTGGCCGATTTACATCTTTGGCGAGTGAGTGCCGATCACCATGCTATTATGGTGTCTATCGTGTCCCATTCACCGAAAGATGTCAGTTATTTTAATCAGTTACTGTCACAATTTCCTGAATTGGCCCATATCACTATTGAACTCCATACTTGCCGTCAGCGCGAGTGTATGGCTAAGGAAGCCTAAATGACTGTTGAACATCATCATTCATCAAACCTGAATTCAACGACTGCTCATTCAACGGCCGCACATTCAACAGATCATGCATTAAATCATGTGATTATTGAATTTTACGAAAAGCTGTCGTCTTGGGAACACGCCATTGTACGTGACAAAGGTTTTAGCCTATCGCAGGTGCACACCATTGAGTTACTCGGCGTGCACGGTGCCATGAGGATGAAAGAACTGGCGGATAAAATTGGTGTCACAACAGGCACACTAACGGTCCAAATCGACAAAATGGTAGAAGCTGAGTGGGTTGTACGTCGTCCCCATGAAACCGATCGTCGTTCGATTCTGGTGGAGTTAACCGAAAAGGGCCAAACTTTGTTCCTCGAACATGATGCATTACATCTACAACTCACTACAGATCTCACCGCTAAAATGAGCAGTGAGGAACGAATCGTACTGCTTAATTTGTTGTCTCGTATGAATAACGAGTTTTAATTTACCCTATTTCATCCACTAAAAAGCGTCCCTCGTGGACGTTTTTTTATAGCATGACATTTTTAAAAACGCGATTCATTCTAGATTAATCATCAGCTATTACAGTATCTTACCTTTTGTTACATTCTTGTTGGATTAATAGTTGAACTGGATATTAATTAAGGTAATGTAAGGGCAGATCTCAAGATGGACTTTGTTTAAAAGGAATAGAATGAATAATAAATTACTGCCTTTGTGCATTGCAGGAGTGCTCGGTATGAGCGGTCAACTTCACGCAGAAGAAGATAAATACATTTGGTTAGAAGATGTTGAAGGCGCAAAGCCGATGGAATGGGTGAAAACCCAAAATGCTGCATCTGCCGCCGAAATTAAAGCGTTTAAAGGTTTTGATACCTTAGTGGCGAACAGTCTCGCCATCCTGAACGATAAAGAACGCATTCCCTACGCGACCCACATTGGCGACAAGTTATACAACTTTTGGAAGGATGACACCCATGTGCGCGGTATTTACCGCCGTACTACCATGGAAGAATATGCTAAACCCGATCCCAAATGGGAAACCGTGCTTGATATCGATGCCCTAGGTAAAGCTGAATCCGTCAATTGGGTATTTAAGGATATTAGCTGTCAGTATCCCGAAAATGAGCGCTGTTTTGTCTCACTGTCTCGCGGCGGTGCCGATGCGGTGGAAGTGCGAGAATTTAATTTAAACACTAAATCCTTTGTTGCCACCAAAGATAAGCCATTCTTTTTGAAAGAAGCCAAATCAAGTCTGAGCTGGATAGATAAAGACCACGCCTTTGTTGGCACTGATTTTGGTGATGGTCAAAGCATGACTGACTCAGGTTATCCACGGGAAGTGAAACTCTGGCAACGTGGTACAGCACTCGAGCAAGCGAAACCGATTTTCACTGGTGACAAAACCTCAGTCGCAGTATCAGGCTGGGTTTTATTCGATGATAAAACGCCGCTGAGTTTAGTCACCGAGGCACATACTTTTTATACCGCCAGCCAATATGTCTATCAAGATGGCAAACTCATAGGGTTACCATTACCTCAAGATGCTGAGATTAAAGGTTATTTTAAAGGTAAGTTATTTATTGAGTTAAAGAGCGATTTAACCAATAAAGACGGTAACTTTAAGCAAGGTGCGGTCGTGTATGCCGATGTGGCGGATCTTATCGCCCAAAATGCCAAATTCAGTTTATTTGTGAGCCCGACTCAGACCGCATCGATAGCGCAGCTTAGTTTTAGTAAGAGTGCGATTTTCGTGAATTGGCTCGATAACGTGAAAAGCAAATTAGTGCGGTATGAGCAAGACGAAAAGGGCGCTTGGCAAAGCACCCAAGTCCCATTCGAAGCGAATGGCGCCCTGACGGTAATGGACGTTGAGCAAGACAGTGATGATTTTTTCGTGAATTACACTAGTTTTCTTGAGCCTTCAAGCCTCTATACGGTTAATGCAAAAACCTTAAATCCGAAGAAAATTAAAGGTATGCCGCAACAGTTTGCTGCGGATAAGTTTAAAACTGAGCAATACTTTGCGACGTCTAAAGATGGCACTAAAGTACCGTACTTTGTGGTGATGGCTAAGGATCTTAAGTTAGATGGCACTAATCCTACGCTACTTTATGGCTATGGTGGGTTTGAAGTCTCACTGCGTCCATCCTATTCGGCCACCATTGGTAAGAACTGGTTAGAGCAGGGCGGCGTATATGTGTTATCTAACATTCGTGGCGGTGGCGAATATGGCCCAGCTTGGCATCAAGCGGCGTTAAAGCAAAATCGACATAAAGCCTATGAGGATTTCGAGGCAATAGCGGAAGATTTGATTGCCCGTAAAATCACGTCAAGCAAACATTTAGGCATCCAAGGTGGCAGTAACGGTGGCCTGTTAATGGGGGCGGCGTTTACCCGCAGGCCTGATCTGTATAACGCTGTAGTGTGTCAAGTGCCTCTGCTTGACATGTTTAGATTCAATAAGTTACTCGCCGGTGCCAGCTGGATGGGCGAATACGGTAATCCGGATATTCCTGAGGAATGGGCTTACATTAAAACTTATTCTCCGTACCATAATCTGCATAAAGACGTGCATTATCCAAAGGTCTTTTTCACCACATCGACCCGTGATGATAGGGTTCACCCAGGTCACGCCCGTAAGATGGTTGCTAAGATGAAAGACATGGGAATTGATGTCTTGTACTACGAAAATATCGAAGGTGGCCACGCCGGCGCTGCAGATAATAATCAAGCCGCGGAACTTAATTCAATGGCGTTTGCCTACTTATTACAGCAATTAAGATAATTACCGCTGGGTTAGCATGAATTGTTAACTCTTCACTGGTAAAACCGAGCAAGACCCTAATAGGTTGGGGAGCAGAAAACGGTCGAACTTATTGAGGTTCGGCCGTTTTTTTAAGTTTATTATTTAATGTTAACAATACCCACAGATAATTTGAGCCATTGCCAAGAGCTTGCTACTATTGCGAAAAATTTCACTGTCAAAGGCCTAAGACTACCTTAAGAATACTAAGTTATTCTCGACAAACAACTAATTTGAGTGAGAGCTATCAGTGTTAGCAAGATTTAAGACTCTATCGGTGAATCGATTCACTTTTATCACAGCGTTATTTTACGTCTGTATTTTCAATATCCCATTGTTTGGCATCATTAAGAAAGGCATTGAAAAACAACCTGATGTCGATCCTATCTTCATCGCTACTGTGCCGTTGTTTTTAACCTTTGCACTCAGTTTTGTATTTTCCTTATTTACGGTAAAGTATCTCGTTAAACCGTTTTTCATCTTACTCACCTTGTTATCATCGAGTGTGTTCTTCGCTGCCTATCAATACAATGTCGTCTTCGATTACGGCATGATAGAAAACACTTTCCAAACCAATCATGCCGAAGCGTTCATGTATGTGAATTTTGCTTCGATAATGAATATGTTACTGACAAGGATTTTACCCGCGTACCTTATCTATAAAGCGGATATTCAGTACAAACCTTTCCTAAAAGAACTACTGCATAAAGTGCTTTTTATGCTAGCGATGTTGGCAGGACTGGGCATTATTGCTTTCTTCTATTTTCAAGATTACGCGGCCTTTGGCCGTAACAACGACGAGCTAAAACGTTACATCGTGCCGACATATTTTATCGGCGCTGTCTCTAAGTACATCAATGTGCAGTACTTGCAAACGCCAATGGAATATCAGCAACTTGGCCTCGATGCAAAAAATGTCAGTGCCAACTCAAATGGTAAACCGAATTTATTAGTTCTAGTCGTGGGGGAAACCGCGCGTTCAATGAGTTATCAGTATTATGGCTACGACAAGCCAACCAACTCCCATACCCAAGACCAAGGATTAATAGTCTTTAAAGATACCCATTCATGTGGCACGGCAACGGCGGTATCTTTGCCTTGCATGTTTTCTCGCATGGGACGGGAAGATTACGATTCACGCCGTGCCTATGCTCAAGACACCGCCGTTGATGTGTTGGATCATGGCGGTATTAAAGTGCAGTGGTTTGACAATGATTCTGGCTGTAAAGGGGTGTGTGACCAAGTTGAAAACATAACTATTGATTTGAACAGTGATCCTAAGTTGTGCACTGGCCAATATTGTTTCGACCAAGTATTACTGAACAAATTAGATGAAGCCTTAGCCAACGCAGAACGCAAAGATACTGTGATTGTATTGCATGTCATTGGTAGTCATGGCCCGACTTATTTCTTACGTTATCCAGCAGAACACCGTAAGTTCACACCGGATTGTCAGCGCAGTGATATACAAAACTGCAGTGAAGATGAGCTGATGAATACCTATGACAATAGTATTTTGTACACTGACTATATTATTAGCGAAGTGGTTAAAAAGTTAGAAAACCAACAAGATAAATTTGATCCAGCCATGTTGTATCTGAGCGATCATGGTGAGTCATTAGGCGAAAAAGGCATGTATTTACATGGCGCGCCTTACAGTATCGCACCGATTGAGCAGACGAGCATTCCTATGCTTGCTTGGGTGTCAAAAGATTTTAGCAAAGATAATCAATTGGATATGGATTGTTTGGCTGAGCATGCGGCGAAAGGTGGTTTCTCCCATGACAATTTATTCGATAGTCTATTGGGACTAATGAATATCAAAACTGAGGTATATCAGCCTGAATTAGATATCTTTGCTCGCTGCCGCGGTTAATTGTGGACTTAATTGTCGCGAGGTTTAGTTCGTTCTAGTTGGTTCGACACCATGATGAGGAAGAGGATGGCAACATCCTCTTTTCTTTTGCTCCCTGTCATAATAATTGATTTCTCCCATATCCAAATCGAATCAGTTGAGTTAACTTAATGCATACAAAAACATAACAAATCTATGGTTCGCGATTTATGTCTTCTACTGCAGAAAATAGAGAACTTGATTCTGCCGCGCAAATTTTGCGTTTGGCCGTGCCGCAAATGTCTGCCCTCGATATTCCTGTTACTCCTGAAAATTACACTGTTTGGTATGAATATTTTGCAGGTACAAATCTCGATTTAAATCGCGCGATTGATGGTTTTTTGGCGAATTCGGTCTCTTTTACCAAGGAAGTTAATACCAGTCTTTATAAAACCTTTATCCAAGAACAGTCACCAGAAGTAATTGAAAATGTTCAGATTGAAACACAAATCTTGATCAATAGCCTGTTGAATAAAATCAGCCAGTTGAGTCAAGGAACCGCGGCATTTTCTGGCTCATTAGCCGAGTTTGGTTTGCGATTACAAACTAATCCCGATATCAATACCTTAAACGAGCTGGTTGATGGTGTGGTCGATGAGATGCAGATGCTACTTATCAACAACCGTGAGATGGAGCAAAGTCTGTGTACCATGGGTCAAGAAGTGCAAAATCTTAAATCTGAAATGGAAAATCTTAGCCTCGCAGCGATGACAGACCAATTAACGTCTCTGCATAATCGCCGCGCCTATGAATTGAGTATTCAGGATCAAATCTACCGTTCACAAGATCACCAGACCCGCTGTAGTCTCTTACTGATTGATATCGATAACTTTAAAGCCTTTAACGACACCTATGGCCATTTGACCGGCGATAAAGTATTGGCCTATGTCGCATTAGCCTTAAAGCAATGTGTGCGTGGGGATGACTTTGTTGCGCGTTATGGCGGCGAAGAATTTGTGGTGGTGCTACCTAACACCCATTTTCACGACGCATTGCAAGTGGCTGAAAATCTGCGTGAACGTATTTCTGAGCGGCGCTTAACGGTAGGGAAAGACAAAAAGCTTTCCCTTGGCGCGATTACTGTCTCGATTGGGATGGCCTCATTGCAACAGGGGGATGATGCTGAAACGCTGTTTAGTCGCGCCGATAAAGCACTGTACCAAGCTAAGTCCGAAGGCCGTAACTGTGTTAGAGGCTGAGAATGTGATGCGAGTGTCGATGTTTCAAGGCGTTAAGTATTAGCTCGGTCGCTATTTCGTTAAATAATCATTTACTTAGGATAACAAAATGCCGCAATGATTTGCGGCGTTTTTGTTCGTCTGGATAGGTGCTATTGATCACTGGGCGGTTTTAAATCCATGTGCATTTTGATCAAATGCTCCTCCATATCGAAGGTCACTTTAAAACCGAGACTCTTGGCAAGACTGGCCATATTGCGATTCTCAAACATGGTAAAGCCGGTGAGCACGGGCGTGTCGTTGGCCTGATAATATTTGATTAATTTTTCGAGTAACAACTTGCCTAACCCTATACCTTGATGATCGCCACGCACCGCCATGGCAAACTCGGCCTCGGTATTATCAGGGTCAATAGATGCACGCACGGCACCTAAGGTGATGTCATCGCCATCGGGTCCCTTCGCCGTGGCGATAAAGGCCATCTCACGGGCGTAATCGATTTGAGTTAATACCGCCATTTCTTCATGGGTCATTTTCGAGCGCACCCCAAAATAGCGTTTGTATCTGTCTTCATCGGATAGCGAATTATCGAAGGCCAAATGTTTAGGTTCATCTTCGGGCAAAATCGGCCTTAGCATTACCTTAAGGCCATTTTTTAGCTCGGCGAATTCTTCTAATTCCTTCGGATAGGGCATGATGGCCATCCGCGATGAACTGTCGGCATTGGCATCATGCAAACGGATATTCACATCGAGCAGAGTGATGTTTTCACCCGCGGCCAGTACTGGGTTTAAATCTAACGAGGCGATTTCAGGGCAATCGATAATAATATGGGATATTTGCGTTAACATCACGCACAGGGCATTCATGTCTAGGCCCAGTGGTAAATGTCTGTCTTTTAACTTATGGGTCTTTAACGCTTGGATCACCATATAACGCGCCAGTGCCATATTCAGGGGAGGCAGGGCAACGGCAGCATCATTGGTGGGGTCCCATTCTGAGCCACCTTCGCCAAGGCAAATCGCCGGACCAAAGACGGGATCGCTTATCACGGCCACGCGGATTTCCTGTGCGCCAGCGGTCAACGCCATTTTCTGCACTATCATGCCTTCAATGATCGCTTCGGGATTGGCCTGATGCACCCTCTGGGTAATCGCATTCGCGGCGTGGCGGATATCTTCAGCCGAGGTTAAATTGAGCATTACTCCGTGCACATCGGACTTATGCAAGATGTTAGGGGATTGCACTTTTAACGCTAAGGGATAGCCCGCTTCATTCGCAATGGCCACCGCTTCATCGGCATCTTTCACAAACCAAGTGTCTATGGTGTTAAGCCCATAAGCACGCAAAATAGGGCTGGCCTCATGGGTTTCCAGTACCGATTTTCCTTTAGCTTGAGCCGCTTGTAGTAATTTGCGCGCCGTGAGGCTATCTGTCGGAATATTATCGGGGATCGATTGCGGCACTTCTTGCAGCAGTTTTTGGTTACGACGGTATTCAACCATGTGCATAAAGGCACCCACAGCACCTTCGGGTGTACGGTAGGTTGATATACCGCCCTTAGTGAAGCGTTTTCGTGCCTGATAAGCCGAGTCTTCACCGCTCCAGTTCGTCAAAATATTGAGGCGATTCTTTTTGGGATGCGCGTGGATCACACTCACCAAAGCATCAGCTATCTCAACACTTTCACCGAGTGCTGAAGGGGAGTGCAAGACCAAAATAGCGTCAAGTTCATTGGAATCCATCAAGATAGTCAAAGCTTTAGCATATCGTGATGCGTTCGCATCACCAATGATATCGATGGGGTTTTGCCTTGACCAAGTATTCGGTAACACGGCTTCTAATTTGGCTATGGTGTCTTCTGATAACTCCGCCAGTTTACCGCCGCGCATAATGAGTTCATCTACCGCTAATACGGCAGGACCGCCACCATTACTGATAATCCCTAAGCGCTCACCTTGCAGCGGATTGGAATGCGCTAAACTTTCAACCGCGGCAAACAGTTCAATTAAATCGTTAACCCGCAACATACCTGCACGGCGAAACGCCGCTTCATACACGGCATCGTTACCGCCAACACCGCCCGTATGCAATTTTGCGGCGCGGGCACCTTCGGCGCTACGGCCCGATTTAATCACTAGAATTGGTTTATTGCGTGAAGCGGCTCGAGCGGCCGAGAGGAAATGGCGCTTCTCATTCACCGAGTCGATATAAAGCATGATGGCGCTGGTGCGGCTATCGCGGCCGAGGTAATCGAGCAGTTCGTCAAAGTTAATGTCGGTGGCATCACCGAGGGAGATAAAGGAGGAAAAGCCAATACCTTTGTTATTGGCCCAATCGAGTACCGTTGTACAAATGGCGGCAGATTGAGACACAAAGGCAATTTTGCCCGGTAGGGCGCTGGCGTGTGCTAAGCTGGCGTTTAATCCCAATGGGGGTAATAGCATTCCTAAGCTATTTGGCCCCAGAATGCGCATCCCGTAACGCTTAGCATTTTGCATGGCAAGGTCGAGCAGGCTCACGCCATCTTCGTTAAATTCCTGTGCCATTCCCGCTGCCATAATAATGGCCACCTTACAGCCAAATTGCGCAAGGGTTTCAACGATGGCGGGCACACGGCAAGCGCGGGTACAAATAACCGCTAAATCGGGTTTGATGGGTAAGGCTTCAATATTGGGATAGGCGAGCACACCCATCACTGCCCGATACTTAGGGGTGACTGGCATGATAGGCCCCGAAAAACCACTCGATAGTAGGTTTTTCATCAGCACATTACCCGCGCGTTTTTCGGTATTCGAAGCGCCGATAATAGCAACGGAAGTCGGTTTAAATAAGGAGTTTAATGTACGTTGACTCATAAGCGATCCCATCCCAATCCATGACGCTTCCAGTGTAACCTAGGGTATGAGGACTGCACAGTTAAGTTTCGGGTTCCATTAAGACAAGTTTATTAGCAAATCATGAATTTACGGCAATTTACTGAGAATTAGCGCTCAATGCTGAGGATTTATATCGCGATAACTGCATTTTCCGCATTGCGACACGTAACAATGTGAATAATTTCACTTTCGTGTTTGAAAATCACCCAATATGAAACTACTTTTTAATCACTGTACAATTATTGTGAAGTCCATATGACATACAAGGATGGGGTCGTTGCGGTGCTCGCGGCAGGCGTTGGATATTCGCTGAGTTTGATGACATTGTGGGTTATCGGTCCGGTTATTTCTGTGTTGATTATGTTGCTGTGGCAATTTTATCAGCATAAGCAAATGCAGTCAGTTCAACAGCATGATGATAAGTCCTTCAACAACCAACTTGCCGCGGACTGGCAAGCCCATGTCAGTCTGTATCAAGAGTCAATCACGACGCTTAACGGCTGCGAGGCTAACATTGACAGTGTGCTAGCGGTGCAAGGTGACGCAGTCAATTTGCTCGGTGAGTCATTCGATGGTTTAGGGCGGTTAATGACGGAGCAGACAGGATTTATTTCAGATCTCGTTAAGAGTACTGATGATGCGGAGTTATTCCATTCAGATCAAATGAAGCAATTTGCCAATAATACCTCAATGACCTTAGAGCGCTTTATTCAATCCACCATAGAAATGTCGGCATCAACTATGGAATTGTTGGAAAAAGTGAATCTCATCTACGAGTCTATGCCTCAAGCAATGAAAGCCTTGCAAGACATAGATCAAATCTCGTCCCAGACTAATTTGCTCGCTTTAAATGCGGCAATTGAAGCGGCGCGGGCGGGTGATGCGGGTAGAGGCTTTGCCGTTGTGGCAGATGAAGTGCGCGCTTTATCCACTCGTAGCGCAGGTTTTAGTGAAAGCATACAAAAACAGCTTAAATCAATTCAAATTCAGATTGAGCAATTAACCGTACACGTGAGTAAAGTCGCCGCTCAAGATATGACTTATATTATTGATGCAAAAAAGGATATAGATACTGCACTAAGGCAGATTATCGTTAAAGCAGAGAAGGATTCTCAAGTGATTGAACGTATCGATTCATCGGCACATGAACTAGAACAAGCCATCTCGGATACTATTCGGGGATTGCAGTTCAGTGATATTACTTCCCAAAGCCTGATTTACACAAATCAGTCCCTAAACCATTTAAAAGAATCGCTCAATCACGTCACCACTATGTCACAACAGGAGTTTGGCATTAAGGGGGATGACATCACAATACAAATGAGTCGCCGACGTCAGGAGACTCATAATCCCGTTTCAAGGGATCAAATTACCTGTGGTGAAATTGAACTCTTTTAATTAGGGATAACACAATGTCAAATATTAAAGTTATTTCATTACCAGAGCGCTTTGACTTTTATTACCACAAGAAATTCACCAGTGATTATCAAGATATTTTAACGCATCCAGAGGTTAACCATATTATTTTAGATTTTAGTCGAGTGCTTTACCTCGATAGTTCTGCTTTAGGCATGATGGTATTGCTGCATCGTAAGGCGCAGGAGTTACATATTTCTACGTCTGTAAAAGGTGCACATGGTCAGGCGAATGAAATTCTTAGTATTGCCAATATGCAGAAAATCTACATCATAGAGTAACACTCATTATGGTATCGCTTACTCAGCCGGAACATTTTATTTTAGTTATCGATGATGACGCTATTGCGAGTCAAAGGATCAGTGACTTTATTCATAGCAAAGGTTACAACGTCATTGTCTGTAGTGATCTAGAAGAAGGTTTATTTGAAATAACGCAAAATACGGTTGATTTAATTCTGATTAACTATTGGTTAAAGGATGGTACCGCACTGGCGTTACTGGACAAGTTGAATAAGGATAAAAAAGAAACACCTGTTATCGTCATGAGCGAGACAAAAGAAAATCAATCCGTGTTAGCCTGTTTTAGAATGGGGGTTTTGGATTTTGTTGTTAAACCGATAAATGTTGAAATATTTTGGTACAAGGTTGAATGTTTACTTACCCGGGTGCAACTTCAGCATAAAGTAGAGCATCAAAGAATTGAACTTGAAAAAATGCTTTATGAAAAGGCCCGAGAAGAACACATGGCCCGGCATTTATTTGAGCACTTGGTCAATATTGATAATACTGACTTTGATTTTGTACATACTTATTGCCAAGCCAGTGCCAATTTTAGCGGTGATATTATCCTCAATGGCATAGCGCCTAATGGCAATTTCTTCTTAATTCTTGCCGATTCAACGGGTCATGGCCTGAGTGCAGCCATGCCCATCATGCGTGTTGCCAGTACATTTAGGGCCATGGTTTCAAAGGGATTTTCTTTAGTTACGTTTATTTATGAACTGAATGCTAAGCTCCACCGAGAAAACCCTGAAGACAGATTTGTTGCATGTATTATTTTAGAAGCCGATTTTAATCGTAATAAATTACACATTTGGAATGGTGGTATGCCACCCGTGTATATTCAAACGGGGGGAATTGACTGTTTAACAAACCACAATATTAAAGAAACTGACCTTTCTCGTTCAGTCAGTAATCAATCCATCGATAAATTTAAATCGACAAATATGGCCCTTGGTATTTTACCTCCGCATACTTTTATAGCAGATATTGTTACGGTTGATTTACCATCCCATGGGCATGCTTGCCTTTTTAGTGATGGTTTAATTGAGCAATATACCCATGACGGCAATCCATTTGGCATTGATAAATTAAAAGATCTATTTATTCATTTGTCAGGTGGTCTAGTTAAATATTTAGAGAGCAATATGCATGAGTACTGTTCTGCTGAAAATATTGCCGATGACATCACTATTTGTACCTTAGATTTTGAACGATTAAACACTTGGCATCAAGATCGTGATGTTAGTCGTATTAAAGCCATTATGGATGGTGAGTTCTGCTGGGATGTCAGTATTACAGGGCCTATGCTACTCAGCGCTGATTATTTAAGTTCATTGAATCAGTTTCTCAGCATATTGGGATTTGCGACTAATTTCTGTCAACGGGTTTTTACTGTTGTCGCCGAGTTATTTAGCAACGCTATTGATCATGGTGTACTAAAATTAGATTCTCGACTAAAAAATGATCCAGAAGGCTTCGAACTGTACCATAGTATTAGGGACAGTTTTACAGATAGGCTCACGGAAAATGATTGGGTAAAAGTGAGCATCATCTGGCGTTCATCGCAGGATGAATTACATATTAGCGTGGCTGACAGTGGCAAAGGCTTTGAGGGTGATGAAAATTTGATGGCGGACATTCCTCAGTTGTCTGGGCGCGGTCTCTTACTGGTGAAAACATTATCTAAGACCTACGAATTAGTACCGCCAGGGAATATAACTAAAGTCATAATGGAATAGTGCATGAGTAAAAGAATATTAATTGTTGATGATTCCGCAGCGATTCGACAAATGGTCGAAGCGACCCTTAAATCGGCTAATTATCAAGTGGTACTGGCCAAAGATGGTCGAGAAGCACTCGATATCTGTAATGGGCAGAGATTTGACTTCATTCTGACAGACCAAAACATGCCTCGAATGGATGGGCTGACCTTAATTAAATCCTTACGTGCTATGTCGGCATTTATGCGTACGCCGATCATTATGCTCACCACGGAAGCGGGCGATGACATGAAAGCCCAAGGGAAAGCCGCGGGTGCGACGGGATGGATGGTAAAACCCTTTGATCCTCAAAAGTTGTTGGCTATTACGGCTAAAGTGCTGGGTTAACTGCAACGGGGTGCGCTATGTCCATCAATATGGCCGAGTTCCATCAGGTCTTTTTTGAAGAAAGTCATGAACATCTTGAAAATATGGAACAATTGCTATTGGCATTGGACCTTGCTTCTCCCGATCCTGAAGAACTGAACACCATTTTCCGTGCTGCACATTCTATAAAAGGCGGCAGTGGTATTTTTGGTTTTACCGCATTAACCAGTGTCACCCATGTGATGGAAAACCTGCTGGATAAAACGCGTAAGGGTAACTTCCAATTAACGTCATCTATTATCGATTTACTGCTGAGTACTGTGGACACGTTATCCCATATCTTGAGCTTGTACCGCGAAGAAGAGCAGATTGATTGGCAGGAGGTCGAATACAGTAAAAGTCAGTTGGTTGCGGCGTTAAATGGTGAGCCTTTTAGTTCATCAGTTGCGATACGTAATGGTACAGACGCCGCTAGCACTCCCATCATAAATGCAACACCCACCGAACCAGTGGAGGCAGAAGATCTGGGTTTTGGATTTTTTGAAGATGAAATAGCACGTGATATTGCCATCGAAGGTGAAGACTTTGGATTTTTTGATGAGGCTTATCAAGCGGAAGACATCAGCGCTGACAGTGTGGCAAATAATAAAGAGTGTAATGCTGATCTGTGTGATGTGACAATTGACGATGATGAGTTAGGCTTTGGTTTCTTTGAAGCATTAACGCCAGAATCCTTCGCCAATGAAATCGAGTTATTAAGTTCGAAACCGCTAGTGCAGAAGGTTTATAAGCCAGCGACCACTCGAGCACATCAAGCCAAGGAAACTGGAAGTAGCCAATCCAAAAACATCTTATTTAAAGCCAAAGCGACTGAGCCCGCCGCACCTGATTCAACCGTGCCCACGAGTCCTTCTGTGAAAGCAAGCTCGCCTGCAATACTGAGTTCAAACGCAACATCAAACTCATCCGTTGCCCCAAAGCCCAATACCACAGAGGTGAAAACAGCGACAAAAAAACCAGCCGTGTCGGCTCAGGATGCCACCTTAAGGGTCGAAACCTCCAAAATAGATACCCTGGTTAATCTCGCGGGCGAGCTGGTGATCACTCAGTCCATGCTAACGCTTATCGGCAATGAAATGACGGGCGATTTAGGCGAGCGACTCAAGACCGCACTCAATGAATTGGAACGTAATACCCGTGAGATGCAAGAAGCTGTGATGTCGGTGCGTATGCTGCCGGTATCTTTTGTGTTTAACCGTTTTAACCGTTTGGTGAGGGATCTTTCTGAGCAACTGGGTAAAAACGTCAATCTCGTGATTGAAGGTGGCAACACAGAAATAGACAAGGGCATGATTGAAAAGCTCGTCGATCCGCTGACTCACTTAGTGCGCAATAGTTTAGATCACGGTATCGAAAAACCTGAAAAACGGCTCGCAGCGGGTAAATCCGAAGTAGGTGTGTTATCCCTTAAAGCCAGTCAAAGGGGCGGCAATATCGTTATCGCTGTGCGCGATAACGGCGCAGGCTTAAATCGTGAACGCATTATTCAAAAGGCGCGGGAAAATGGTTTGCAAGTGGCAGATAACAGTAGCGACAAGCAAATTTGGCAATTGATTTTTGCCGCAGGATTTTCAACTGCGGAGGAAGTCACAGATGTGTCAGGCCGCGGTGTCGGTATGGATGTGGTGCGCCGTAATATTGAAGCCTTAGGTGGACGCATTGATATTGAATCCACTGAGGGCCAAGGCTCAACCTTTGAAATCCAGTTGCCACTCACGCTCGCCATTGTCGATGGTATGACGGTTTCTGTGGGAAATCAGATCTACATTCTGCCCTTAGTGCACATCATAGAATCTATTCAGCCGCAAACGGAACAACTTAAATTTCTCGCCAAAGAAAGACTCTTAAAAGTACGTGAAGAGTACTTACCTCTGCTCAATCTTTATCAGCTGATGGAAATTGAGCCCAATGCCCGCTGCCCAGAAGAGGGCATAGTCGTATTGCTCGAAAGCAACCACAAGCGCTTTGGCCTGTGCGTTGATGCCTTAGTTGGCCAGCAGCAAGTGGTGATTAAAAGTCTTGAAAAACATTATCGCAGGATCCCCGGTGTTTCCGGCGCCACCATCATGGGCGATGGCAGCGTCGCGTTGATCCTCGATGTCGAATCGCTCGCTCTGCACATTAAAAATTAAGGAAATAGCCATGGAGAGTCGATCAACTATGACCGCCAAAGTGGAATACAACGCCCATGATGAGGTGGAGTTTTTAAGCTTTATGTTAGGCGAAGAGCACTATGCCCTCGATATTATGTCCGTCAAAGAAATTCGCGGTTATGAGTCGGTCACTAAAATCGCCAACGCCCCCAGCTTTATAAAAGGCGTGATTAATTTGCGCGGCGACATAGTGCCCATAGTGGATTTGCGGATGAAATTTGCTGTTGGAACCGCCACTTATAACGAGTTCACTATCGTTATTATGCTCAATGTGTTTGAACGTATAGTCGGCATAGTGGTCGATGCCGTCTCCGATGTGATTAAGCTGTCGGCGGAGGAAATCTTACCCGCCCCAGAATTTGGGGTGGCATTCGATAGCCGCTACCTCAAAGGCTTAGCCACGGTCGAGGATAAGATGATCATTTTAGTAAATATTCAGGCTCTGATCAGCAGTGATGAGCTGGGTCTAATTGATGCAAATAGTCTGACTGATCAGGAGTAACAATAATGAGTATCTTCAATTTTTTTGGCAATGATGAGGCGCGGGAGCAAAGGGATGAAGAGCGTCAGCGCTATTTTCAGCTACTTGATAACAGTGGCAACAGCTTTATGATCGCTGACAGTCAGCGCAATATTATTTATGCGAATAAAGCCGTCGTCCGTTTACTGCAAGAGGCAGAGGACGATATTCGTAAAGAGTTACCTCAGTTCTCGGTTGCCAAACTGATCGGCAGTAATATCGACATTTTCCATAAAAATCCTGCACATCAGCGCAATTTATTAGAACGCCTAACCCAATCCCATACCGCGCAAATCACCATAGGCAAACGTACCTTTAGGTTGATTCTGACGCCGATTATCACGGCTGAAAATAAACATTTAGGTACAGGTGTTGAGTGGATAGATCGCACCGAAAGTATCGAAGCCGAGCGAGCAACCCAGCGCATCCTCGAAGCGCTCAATAATACCAGTACCAATGTCATGATAGCCGATGCTAACCGTACGATCATTTATATGAATCGCTCGGTCGAAACTATGTTGCGCCATTCTGAAAGTGAGATCAGACAAGCCTTACCGCATTTTTCCGTGGATAAAATCCTCGGCAGCTCTATGGATATCTTCCACCGCAATCCTGCCCACCAAGCAAGTTTACTCGATAAATTAGACCGTAAATATGAATCGCTTATTAAGGTCGCGAGTTGCCATTTTCGCTTAACCGCCAGCCCCATAGTGTCTAAAGAAGGTGAGCGCTTAGGCACTGTGGTTGAATGGCTCGATCGCACCATTGAAGTCCAAACCGAGCAGGAAATTTCCCGCATAGTCACAGCCGCAGCGGCGGGTGATTTCTCCCTAAGGGCGGAAACAGATGGCAAGCAAGGTTTCTTTTTAATGCTGGCGAACAATTTAAATTCGTTAATTGAAACCTCGGAACGTGGATTGCAAGATGTGGCGCGGGTGCTGATGGCGCTGGCCGATGGCGATTTGACCACTCGCATTTATAACGACTATGAAGGCACCTTTGATGATTTGAAAAATTACTCAAATCAAACTGCTGAAAAGTTATCCTTCATGATCCAAGATATTCAACGAGCCGCGGATACCATCAATACCGCTTCGGCAGAAATAGCTCAAGGCAACGCTGATTTATCCAGCCGCACCGAAGAACAAGCTTCGAGCCTAGAGCAAACCTCGGCCAGCATGGAGGAACTCACAGGTACAGTGAAACTCAATGCGGATAATGCCAGTCAAGCCAATGCCTTAGCCTCTAAAGCGGCTGAAGTCGCTGTGGACGGTGGTGAGCTTATTCAGCAAGTTGTCCAGACCATGGCATCGATTAATGAATCGGCGCGTAAGATTGCCGACATTATTGGTGTTATCGATGGTATTGCTTTCCAAACCAATATCTTAGCGCTTAATGCCGCCGTTGAAGCTGCGCGGGCGGGTGAGCAAGGCCGTGGCTTTGCTGTAGTCGCATCAGAAGTGCGCAGTTTAGCCCAACGCTCGGCCAATGCCGCTAAAGATATCAAGGCATTGATTTCGGATTCGGTGTCTAAAATCGAGAGTGGCAACAGCCTTGTCGGTAAGTCCGGCGATACCATGAAGGAAATCGTCATCGCCATTAAACGGGTGAACGACATCATGGCGGAAATCGCCTCAGCGTCTAATGAGCAGGCAATCGGTATTGATGAGATCAGCAAAGCTGTGGTGCAAATGGATGAAATGACACAGCAGAATGCAGCATTGGTTGAAGAAGCGGCCGCCGCAGCTGAAAGCATGCAATCCCAAGCGCAGCAACTCTCAGACAGTGTCGCCAGTTTTCGCGTGGAAGACGAAGATGAAGCCCCAAGACGCAGCAACGCGAGATTAGCGGCGCCCAAAGCGAAGGCGATGAAGCCCATCAAACAGCAGCTTCAACCTATGGCAAGAGCCAGAGTGACAGAGAAACCTAAAACCAATGCGATGAAGCCCATTAAGCAAGATCAAGATGAATGGGAAGAATTTTAATTGAGTGAAAACAAACCATTGGAACGAGAGTTTGCCTATACCTCGGTGCACTTTAATACCGCGAGGACGACGCTGTACCGCTTAGCGGGGATCAAACTCGCTGATAGCAAGGATGCTATGGTGTATAGCCGTTTAGTGCGGCGGATCAGAACATTGAAATTAGCCGGATTTTCGGCTTATTTTGAGTATCTGTTAAGCCATGAAAATGAACACCAAGAATTTATCAATGCGTTAACCACTAATCAAACGGCATTTTTCAGGGAACCGCATCACTTTGAAGTGTTAAAGCAATATTTAATCGATAACCCAGATACCCGCAGGATCTGGTGTGCGGCCAGTAGCACAGGGGAAGAACCTTACTCGATTGCGATTGTCGTCGCTGAACATTTCAACAGTTTTAAAACGCCTATCGAGATCATTGCTTCCGATATCGACAGCGGCGTGCTTAAAAAGGCTGAAATGGGCATTTATCCTTTAGAGCGTATCGATACTGTCAGCGATATTCGCAAGAAACGGTTTTTTCACCGTGGAAGGGGTTCACAGTTGGGCAATGTGCGCGTTGTGCCCGAATTAAAGCAGATGCTCAAGTTTACCCGCATTAATTTACTCGATTCTTTTTGGCCGCTAAAAACGCCAATCGATGTGATTTTTTGCCGTAATGTAATGATTTATTTCGATAAAGAAACGCAGGAAGTCATATTAAAACACATGATGAACTCCCTTAGCGAGGATGGGCTTTATATTGCGGGACATTCGGAAAATTTTAATATGTTCCCGCAAATCATCACTGCCGTTGGTCAAACAACCTATCGGCCAGTGAAGGGGCTCATGAGTGCTAAAACCTAATATCGAATATGCCATTGCAGAGCCGAATCGCTATCACGATCATCATTTTGGTTGCGATGCGGTAAAAATATTACCCGGTGAGTATTTTGCAACCCGTGAAGATACCATGATAGTGACAGTGTTAGGCTCCTGCGTCTCAGTGTGCTTGTATGATCCTAAGCTCAAAATTGGCGGAATGAATCACTTTTTATTGCCAAGTGACAATAGCAATTGTACTGGGGTGCTCGCCGATTCTGCCCGTTACGGCGTGTATGCCATGGAGTTGTTAATCAACGACTTGCTCAAGCTTGGCGCACAGCGCAACTCACTCGAAGCTAAGGTGTTTGGGGGCGGCAATATGTTACGCAGTTTTACTGTGCACAACATTGGTGAGCGTAATGCTGAGTTTGTGATTGAATACCTCAATCTTGAAAATATCCCTATCGTTGCTGCCGATTTACTCGATGTGTATCCGCGCAAAGTGTATTTTTTTCCCCATTCGGGAAAAGTGAAAGTCCGCAAAATTAAATCCATGCATAACAGCACAATTCTTGACAGGGAAAGTGAGTACCGTTTACGGGTTCGTAATTTACCTTCGGGCGGCGACGTTGAACTATTTGGTGATTAAGTTATGACGATCAAAGTGTTAGTTGTTGACGATTCTGCGCTGATGCGCAGCTTGCTCGGTAAAATGATTGAGGCAGACTCTGAACTGTCTCTGGTTGGGCTCGCTGCTGATGCCTACGAGGCCAAGGATCTGGTGAATCAATTTCGCCCCGATGTGATTACCTTAGACATCGAAATGCCTAAAGTAGATGGTTTAACATTTTTGGACCGCTTGATGAAAGCCAGACCCACTGCGGTAGTGATGATTTCATCGTTAACCGAGCAGGGCGCGGATGCGACCTTTAATGCCTTGGCCTTAGGCGCGGTGGATTTTATCCCTAAACCGAAATTAGACTCGCCCCAAGGTATCCATGATTATCAGGATTTGATTTTAGATAAGATCAAATCTGCCGCGAAAGCCAAAATCATCAAGCCGCAGAAATTTGTTGAGCCAGTACGCCCTGTTTCAAGTAAGCGACCAGTATTGGCCAATACAACCCTGACTCAGCATTTAGTCGCGATAGGCGCATCTACTGGCGGTACTGAAGCCATTCTTTATGTATTACAACATTTACCCGCGGCTATGCCGCCGATAGTGATCACCCAACATATGCCAGCGGGGTTTACCCGCACTTTTGCTGAACGTTTAAATCGACAGTCACGGATCACTGTCAAAGAAGCTGAGCATGGGGAACGACTCTTACCTAGTTATGCCTATGTTGCACCAGGGGATCATCACCTTGAGATCATCAAAGTGGGTGGTAGTTATAAAGTCAAATTAACCCAAGATGAAAAGGTCAGTGGCCACAGACCTTCGGTCGATGTGATGTTTACGGCCTTGGCCCAATGTGCCGCGCCCAATATCAGCGCGATGATTTTAACCGGTATGGGCAAAGATGGCGCCGAAGGCATGGTGGCGCTACACCAAAAAGGCGTCACTACATTTGCCCAAGATGAACAAAGTTGTGTGGTATTTGGCATGCCACGAGAAGCAATAAAGTGCCGTGTAGTAGATTATGTGGTGGAGTTATCGCAGATGCCGAGCAAGCTCATTAACCATTTAAGCTCACTGTGACCGCCCACGCTGAGTGGGATTAAAAAGTAACGAATAGAGCGTGAGTCTCGCAGGAAGAGCATTACGCCGAACTGATTTGTGCGCTGCAGTGGCTCATTCTGTTTAGGGTTAGTCAGTCGTAGAAACCACGAGCTGATTTCTACCTAAACGCTTAGCTTCGTAAAGGTTTTTATCTGCCAGTAACAGGCAATCTTGAAATTCCTCACATTGATCCGAAAAGGCTAAACCGCCGCTGAGCGTCACCTTAAATTCGACGCCATCTTCAACAAATACGATATGGCTAAAGCTTTCACGGATCGCATTCAACTTGGCAATCGCCAGTGGTTTTTGCATATCTGGCAGCACTAACATAAATTCTTCACCACCGTAGCGGCCGGTAAAGTCAGTTTGACGTAAGGATTGTTGTAACAGATGGGCAAATGCCAACAACACCTTATCACCACCGGAATGACCATAAGTATCGTTGACCTTTTTGAAGTGATCTAAATCGAACATAGCGATACAAACTTGAGAGTTAATCCGTTTCGCTACGTTAAAACAGCGTCTCGCAGCCACCAGAATTTGGGTATGATTTAGCAGCCCAGTTAAGCTGTCGCGACTAGCCGAACTGCGAATATCATGACCCCGCTGAGCACGGGAAATCACCTGCGCGACGAATAAACTCGGCGCGGTTTGCTTTGAAATTAAGTCGTCTGATCCCGCTTGTATGATGCTGACTTTATTCTGCATCGTATCATCAGAGCTCAACACGAGAATTGGGCTCGAGGTGTATTTGTCCAATTGACGGATCATCTTTGCCAGCTCAAGCCCGTTCACTTCGGGCATGTACAAATCGAAGATAAACAAATCAGGCTCAAATTGCTCAAGGGCAGGCAAGACTTGCTCGGCACTGGATAACCCTTTTACCATCAAACCATGGCTGCGTAACAAGCTTGAAAAATAATCCACCATAGATTGTTGATCATCCACCAGTAACACCTTAAGCGGCTGTTTCTCTGACATCTTGAGAGATTGATGGATTTTGCGCACCAATAAAGTGGTTTCCGCAGGTTTAACAAAATATTCGCTGACGTTGGCGCGAATGGCCAATAGCCGCATGTCAAAATCTCCCCGCGAGGATAAAACAAACACTCGGGTATTGTTCTTCTCAAACTCAGTGGCGGCTTCGAACAAGGCCTCTTCAGTCCAATCGGGTAGAATTAAATCTAATAAAATCAGATCGAAGGGCGTTTTATTTTGCACTACCAGAAAGCTCGTGAAATTCAAAAAATGCTGCACACTAAAACCGAACTCTCGCAGCTGCTTTGTGATCATAGCGCCGACATTACCATCGTCTTCTATGATGGCAATATGGTGCTCATGGCGCGCCTTTGATGGTTTATAGGGGCTTTGCTGCATTTGCGCCTCTACTACCGGCGCCGACGGTTGGCCGCGCATATTGTTTTGTAACAACTGGTGGAAGAGAGTATCTAAGCCTTTGATAGTAGGCAGTTCGGGGGCTGGCGCATTGAGCAGCCCCTTAAGCAGCAACTCCAGTTTATCGACTATGTGTTTGGTATCTGACAACCCAAAGGTCTCGCTTGACCCTTTTAAGTTATGCACCTCTCGGTACACGGCAGACAGCATGTGTGCGTCCCAATTTTTACGCAATGAAATCCACAAAGTAATGATTTGTTTCTTTTTATCCGGCAGTGCATGTAAAAACTGTCGTTTAAGTTGCTCTAACGAATCTTCAAAACTCATAGGCAATAGATATCCTAAATAATTGAGCCCTAGGTCTTAATCTCTATGTAGACGCTACGCCAAGACGTTAAAACCCGTTCACTCCAACACTGAAATGGAAACTGCTCTGGAGAAGCATGTAACAGATTCAATCAATTGCACTTATCTTTACACTCACTCATAGAGTGTAAACCACTGCGACAAAAACGACGGGGAAATGCTGAGATTGCATAGGTATTGATAAGAATTTTGGGTCGAATAGCCGAAATCAGCACAGTGATCGCGAACAACATAATGCTAAATATTTTATGCAAAACAGCATGATAATGATGACATGTATTTTTTATCAAATACGACTGTGATAAGTTAGCGTCTGTAAAAACAATCACTTGTTGCAAAAGGATCGTTGTCAGTGAGCACTGTGTTTTATAATGACCACGCCGAAATACTCGCGGCACAGTATTTGTCTAAAACCTTTGAAGAAGTGCATTCGAGTTGGTTGCATCATCTTTTGCCTCTACTCACCAAAAATACATTGTCGATATTGGATGTGGGAGCAGGTTCTGGCCGGGATGTGTATTATTTAGCCGAAAAAGCACAGGGCAAAAAGACACAAACTATTGCAGTCGAACCTGCGGTTGTTTTAGCAAAAATGGGGCAGGTGTTAACTCGGGATCTACCCGTGCGTTGGATTGAGGATGGTTTACCTCAGTTGCAAAAAGTGGTTGGCCTAGCGCAACAGTTTGATCTGATTTTACTCAGCGCTGTGTGGATGCATTTATCTTCCTCAGAGCGCCCACTTGCACTAGTAACACTCTCACGCTTACTCAATTCGACTGGACTTTTAGTCATCAGTTTGCGCCATGGCCCAAGCCCCGATGCGCGCGTTATGCACCCAGTCAGTGTCGATGAGCTGCTCACACTGGCTGCAGATTGTCAGCTACAACTTTTAGATTTGAGCCAAGATGAAACCGATAAACTCGGTCGCTCACAAGTGCATTGGCAGACGCTAGTTTTTACATCCAAACTGATGCCAAACGTAAATGCACCTGAAGCAAGCGTTATTATTCAGGAGCGACTGAATGCCGATTGATGCGAGAAGACAAGTTGAATTTATTAGCTATTTACAACGTCTGTTAGTTGAAGGGGATTTCGTTGCAACTTACAAATTTGCCTTACTACATGCGATCGCCGATATCTGTATCGAACGGCCATTAATACTCAATGCCGATCCTGCGCTGAAAACCGCGATCAGTATTGATGATTTGGTAGAGAAGTTTATTGAACTTTACTGGCAACACTCTTTGCCTTTTGGTGCCAATGATGGGTATTTTGTCCTGATCCAAAATAGTGGAAAGCAATCAGCCTTGATCAACAGTTTGATTGAACTACGCCATCAAGGTGTTAACAGTCTATCCCAGTTAAAAGCGCATCTTAGTTATCCAGCTTTATTGCGTAAAACGCGCGGTACGTTTAAAGATGGCCCCTTATGGCGCTTACAAAACTTGTCACGTAATGAAGAATGTTTTCTTTATCCCCATGATAAAACTAAAAATTACATCGAGTTGAATCCGGGTATCGCATTTTGCTTCAGGCGATTTCACGATTTAGTGGTGTCATTGGCTCGTACTCAATGGGTACAAAAAATCGCCGAGTTTCCCGCAAATCAGGTCATTATAGGCAGTAAAGGCAATTTAAGTGAGTTTCTGTTTGGTAGCGACAGACAGACGATCACCTATGCTAGACCTGTACTGCTTGATATCCAAAAAGGCCAATGCTTCTATTGCCAAAAATCATTAAAAGAAACAGGCGAAGTGGATCATTTTATCCCTTGGGCACGATATCCTAATGATTTAGGCCATAATTTTGTCCTCGCACATAGCAGTTGTAATAATCAAAAACGCGATCACCTTGCCGCTCAGCACCATAAAGATAACTGGTATGAGCAAAATATTATCCAGCATGGCCAAACGTTACACTCTGAACTCAGTCGATATTTTGTCTGTGAGAGTGATCGCTCTGAAGCCATTACGACTTGGGCTTATCAGCTAGCAGGACAAAATCGCTCGCCTCTCTGGCTCGATAAAAAGACCTTTGTGCCTTTTAACGCGATAGATAATGACTTATCAAGTACAGCAATTTAGAGCATGCTCACAGTTTTATGGCACTTATTTTTAGCACTCGTCAAGGTCGAGTGACCTTAAAGCAACTGTGCTGCAATTGAATGAGCAACGCTGCCAAGCTAAAGTAATCGATGAACTATTTATATGTTATCTTGGTGGCATTACATTTTATCTTCATTGATTTTGTTACCTGTTGATATTAAAGGTTTACTTCCTGATAAGGTAATTGATTTCAAAGAAAATAAGGAGTATTTGGTGGACATATATGGCGCACTCGTTCAGTGACAACAAGCAGATGAATGCACCATGGAATTTATTGATAATACATGTCTAGTTTTGGAGGTTAGATGATGAAATCGATTTTCTTACTGCCCATATCTGTGCTTGTGCTGATAGGTTGTACAACGCCTAAATCGCCGAGCGAAGTCTATGACGAGTACAATGCTAAGGTACAGCAGGGGATGAGTTATCAAGAGGACAAGGCTTACTATACCCAACGTAAGCAAGCGGATGTCGAGTCTAAGTTCCCACAGTATATGCAGCAGATGAAGCTGTCCCGCGATGAAGTGATCGCATCTTATCTTTCATTTTCAAAAGCCGCTGCCAAGTGCAAAGCACTCACCTTAGTGTCGCAGGTGATAGAAGGGGATACGGCCGTCCTTGAATATGCACAAAAAGATCTCTGTGGTAATGCATCGGAGGCGAATGAAAAACAAAGAATTAGCATGATAAATGAAGGTGGTTGGAAAATTGATGAGCTCCAAATTAGTCTCTAAATCATTTGGAATATCGTATCAATGACAGGATTTTATGAGTTTTTTAGCCTGCCAAACGGAGTTGAGGTTACTTGCCCCCATTGTGCTGGCAGCGCCACTTTTACCTTTGCCCATGTTTTTCGTTTAGAGAAAAAAGATGCGCATTTATTTGAGGGTAGGCAGTTTGAGATCAAGCAGTTTAATCAAAGATTTGCTCATAAATGGACTGGTGTGCTGTTTTTCCCTCCGCTATTGGATGCATCTTGGCGGGAAAAATTGCCAGAAAAATACCAAGGTACTTCGACTTGGGAACATAGGGCAAACAGTGCTTTTACAGATGGTACAGATCTTGGTCTTATTTGTTGTTATCGATGTATGGCAAAACAGAAACATCAACTTGAATGGCCCAATGATGCATTTTATTCCCTTGAGTTTAAAGGTCATTCACTTTGGGCATTTAATAAACAGATGATGCTTCAGATCCGTGATTATATTCAGGTCAAAGATCGCAATGCGGTATTCGAGTCAGAGCCGATAGTCATTCGACATTTGCCGACAATTTTTAAACTGGCTAAAAATCGTGAGATATTGGTTAAAAAAATTAATAAGCTAATGAGTAACTAGTCAGATTTAGCCCAACAAAAAGTCGTCACAGGATAACCAATGACGACTCTTTAATGCGATAACGCTCGGTTAATCGGCGTAAGTTAGTCTAATAACATTACGCGCTTTTTCTCGCTTCCATTTCAGCTTGACTTGAAAGGTACTCATCGAAAGTGCCTTGGAAGTTAATCACTTTTTTATCTTTAATATCAATGATACGTGTTGCGAGTGACGATACAAACTCACGGTCATGACTGACGAATATCAAAGTGCCTTCAAAATCTTTCAACGCATTATTGAGTGCTTCGATGGCTTCCATGTCCATGTGGTTAGTCGGTTCGTCCATGATCAGCACATTGATGTCTTGCATCATTAACTTACCGAATAACAAGCGGTTTTTCTCTCCGCCTGAACAGTTACGGGCTTTCTTGTTCGCGTCATCTTCAGTGAACAACAGACGGCCTAACATGGCGCGTACCATAAGATCGTTGTGCTTAGGTTGGCGCCACTGTGACATCCAATCCATTAATGTGTAGTCATTATCAAATTCGTCACTGCTGTCTTGTGGACAGTAGCCGATTGATGCGTTTTCTGACCACTTGATCACGCCTTTATTATGTTCTAAATCATTGACTAAGCAGCGTAGGAAAGTGGTTTTTCCCACGCCGTTTTCGCCGATAATCGCTAATTTTGCACCGGCTTCGAGGATTAAGTCGCCGCCTTCGAATAGCAGCTCACCATCAAACCCGTGGGCCAAATCTTCGAGGATCAGTGCTTGGCGATGCATTTTCTTGCCGGCATCGAAACGAATAGAAGGGTGAATACGGCTTGATGATTTCACTTCATCAAGCTTGATCTTGTCCATTTTTTTCGCGCGCGAGCTGGCTTGTTTTGCCTTAGATGCGTTGGCACCGAAGCGGTTGACGAAGTCTTGCAGTTCTTCGATTTCAGCACTCTTCTTGGCGTTACCCGATAATAATTGTTCACGGATCAAAGACGATTGTGCAAGGAAGTATTCGTAGTTACCAGGGTAAATGCGCAGTTCGCCGTAATCGATATCGGCCATGTGGGTACATACGGCATTCAAGAAATGCCTATCATGGGAAATAATGATCATGGTGCATTTGCGTTTGTTCAACTCGGCTTCTAACCAGCTAATGGTATGTATGTCCAAGTTGTTGGTTGGTTCGTCGAGCAGCAAAATATCTGGGTTGGCAAATAGTGCTTGTGCCAACAATACCCGCAGTTTCCAACCCGGTGCGACTTGTTGCATTAGTCCGTAATGGAAAGATTCTTCAATACCCGCTTCGAGCAGAATTTCACCGGCGCGGCTTTCGGCGCTGTAGCCATCCATTTCGGCAAATTCACTTTCAAGATCGCCAACGCGCATGCCATCTTCTTCGGTCATATTTGGATTGGCGTAGATTGCATCGCGTTCTTGTTTGACTTTCCACAGGGCAACATCACCCATGATCACCGCATCGATCACACTGTATTGTTCAAACGCGAACTGATCTTGGCTTAGGGTACCGACTTTTAAGCCGGGCGTGATGGACACATTGCCAGAGGTTGGCGCTAACGCTCCGCTGAGGATCTTCATAAAGGTCGATTTGCCACAGCCATTCGCGCCGATCAAACCATAGCGGTGACCATTGCCAAATTTCGCTGAAATGTTTTCAAACAATGGCTCAGGGCCAAACTGCATCGTGATGTTCGCGGTAGAGATCAAAGGAGCTTTCCTAGGTATTTGCTAACGGGGATTGTGACAAACAAGCCTCAAAATGAAACATGCGCTTCACCCACTCTAAGCCAAAACATTAAAGTTGGGATAATAAGGTCGCGGAGTATACAGACTAAGGGCGAAAGATGCGAGCAAGGATGTGATGCGTAGCTATAAATTGAGCCGTTTCAGTTGCGTCTATTTTGAGGTTGACCCAAGGCATCAGCGGATCATAGGTAAAATTTAGAAACGGGTTTGAGCTTGATGCTGAGTTCATACCTGTTAGCGTGATATCGCAGATATGCAGATTAAAACTGTCAGCTACGGCGTATTTTCTTTGCCCTAAAACCGATACCAAACCTCGCTAGCGCAAATAAAAGAAGGCGTTTAGCTTATTTACCGTTATTATTCCCGCAGTTTTGTCGAGCAGCAGATTTTACGGCTAATATTTAATGGCTCAGTTTGGAGGCTTTAGGTCCTTAGGATTTAAGATCTAAGCATCACGAGCAATAAGGCTTAACGCCCTATGCTATTGCTGTAGCAACGTCAGTGGCTTATGACTTCATAACTTAAGTGATTTCTCTAATCGCGAATTTTAGTAGCGAATTTAGTCACTCGTTTAACAACTCAAAACCGTAAACTAATACAGTAAACTCAGCCAATCGGGCTGAACTTGGAATTCCCATGATTGAAGAGCAACAGAACAACCCATTACACGGCCTCAAACTCGAGACAATGATCACTGAGTTAGTCGATTTTTATGGCTGGAAAATTTTATACGCGGCATTAAAGCTAGGTTGCTTTAACACCAACCCGACCATTGAAGCCTGTATTATTTTCCTCAAGAAGACTGAGTGGGCGCGGGAGAAAGTGGAAAACTTTTACCTGTATCGATTCAAACGTATGCCTAAAGCCGTCGGTGAGCAGTTTGATCTTAAGCCACGCGAACGAGGTTTTGCCTCAGGTATCGCGCCGCGTAAACCGATGGAACTCACCATAGAATCTATCGCTAAAATGCAGGCACAAGCCAGCGCCGAGTACGAAGCGGGTAATAAACGTCCTAACTCTGGTTATGGCTCAGGTAAGAGCTTTGGTAGTGGTTCAGGTAAAAGCTCTGGCAAAAAACCTACGGGTGGACGTGGCACCGGCTCTGGATATGGTTCATCGAATAGCAACTCACAGCGTCGCAGCGAACTCCGAAACGAGCCAAGAAACGATTCAAGAATGGCTGAGCGTTCCGGACCAAGCCCATCGACGGATGACAACGATCCGTGGGGCACTAAACGCGGCTAATCCCATGTCTGCCGAATTGAGTGGGTATGGTTTTTCACAGGCGTTAGTTTTACATTCGTGATTTACAGTGACTAGACTCAACTTGCTATTTTCGTACCCGTAAAAAATTAGCTCTGGTATGAGTTAGCTTTTGTAAGAGTCGTTTTGAAGTCATGGCTCTAGTTGTATGATAGAACATCTGATTTATCGCCTGATTTAAAGAGAAGAGGTTAGCTGTTGAATACAGCTAACCTCTTTTTTATGATTAACTATTCACTTTATTGCATTAAGGTGAGAAAAATCTCGGGGATTATAGTTTTAGATTTGCATATCATGTGCATAACCAGTTAATTCATCAATTTGCAATCAGATGGTGCCGGTTGCTCATGTTTACGACCAATACCTGCGCCTTCTCTAACACCTGTGCTTTATATTCTATACCTTTGTTCATCTTAGTCTGCTAAATGCCGAGAGTTAACGTCAAGGTGTTTGACGATACAGCTCCAAGGTAACTATTTGCGCGGTTCGGGATTTTTAACGATGATGTTCTAAAACCTAGCCATGCCACATGCCATTAGTCCGAAATAATTAATCAGGCTGGTGGATAATGCGCTATCACTCTGGCAAAGCGGCGATGTTGTTTTTTTTGCTTAGGCAATTTTGGCTGCTATCCCAAAGTCGTGTGTTAACCGCTGGCATGTTTTGTACGCGGGATCTGAACGAACTTAGGCGTTTTTGGTATAAATATCATTGGCTCACTCTGCCTTGGTTACAATGCTGGCGTTGGCAAGGTGACAAAAAATGGTACTTTTTACTCCGTCTCGATGAAAAAATTTTTTATGCAACAACTTCTTTTATATGCGGTTTAGATTGCCAGCAAGTTTGAAGACCAATCAGCGTCTAATGCTGTTACCCATATTGTCAGCGCCAAGGGCTATTTCAGTCACCACTGATATGCACTGGACCGGCCAATTACCCACTTATTTCGCTGCTGACTTGCTTAAGCTTTAACACTCTCTGAAGATTGGAAAGGGATATAGCGAAGCCTAATGGGCTTAGAGTGCGTAGAAAAACAGCATGAAGATCATTTCTTATATATTCATCAACTATTTCTTTTGAATACTCGAGAGAACGCTCAGTTGTCGTCATTAGTGCAGAAATATGATCTACTCCACCCTATGAATTCCGTTTATTGTGAGTTCATAACTATTTCTCTCAGGTGTGTTGTGGCCAATAAATGTTGGCCATATCTTTAGAAGTTTTTAATATATTTTCATATCCGATATAAGCCATATTAGAATTTATTTATAGCTGACTTATGCCAAAAAAATTAGCTAGTGAATCAGACTTTCCTAGTCTGGCTCATAGGGTAACATCCAGTCATAGATATCAACTAATTACTCTTCAAACGGTATAAAAAACGCTACCGCAAAAAAGCAAATTCCTATAGCATCATTTATACCAATTGACACGGGTGTGGCAGCGGCCAAGTCCGGCAAGCGATTTATGCCCTGAAAACAGCACAGCGCATAAATACTAAGACGTTAGCTTTTTGTAGGGATGACAATGTCAACAACAGCATCATTAAAGTGTAAGTATTGTGGAAAATATAATGAAGTCGACGCGTGTTTTTTTGATGACTTTATGACCAGCAATGAAATTAATCTTTCATTTCATTGCGGAATATGTGGTAAAAATAACATTTATAGCAATCTCACACAGTCAGAACTGGAAGAAATAATTAATCCTTCAAGTGAATTAGAAAGACAGGCGGAATTCTTAGGTATCTCTGCTGCAAAACTTAGTGCATATGTTTATCCTCCGGATGTAATGAAGGAGGCAGATTTAGATAGAAGAAAAATTCGTGGTTTGTCTATAAAAGAGTACCTAAAATCATGTCGTCAGAGCTACCCAAAAAAGGAAGGGCAGAATTGGTGGCTCATTTATCAATTAAAGACATTAGATGCTGTTGTGTTCTTTCGTAGAGATTTTAAGTCATATAGGCTTCTAGATGGGAAAGGTAAATATCTTGAATTTGGAAACATCATAGAATTAGGAGATTACGTACGTGAAAGAATCTAAAAGCACTGCGGGGGCTGGCTGTCTAGGAGCTGTTCACCGTGGTTCTAGACAGTTGCTATGATATTACCAAGTCATCAGAATTGTAATGGTCAATAATCTGTGGGTATTGACACGCACACCAAGAACCTTGCCCAATATGTGTCCCGCATCAATATGCGCCTACAAAGTTGAGGGATGGATATACAAACAAAATTATGCCGAGGATGTTTAATAACCTCTTCGGCATTTATTATTTAAGAGATAGTGGTTTAAAATCAAGAAGGGAACTATCAAACTCCACAGACAACAATTTATCTTTGAAAGCTTCGGATATTATTATATTAAATGCACCACCCCACTCATACAAACGAAAGGCGTCTAAGTTTTCAGGTATTTTGTCCTTATAGACAACTGGTTCAATAAAAAATCGCCCACGCTTTGATTCCCAAACTTCTGGAATGTAACCCAGAGGCCAGCGTTCAATTTTAGAACATTCCCAATCAACACAGTCAATGTAATTAAATACATGCATCAACACATACTTTAAATTGTTATGCCTATTTATAAATGGTATTAATTGGACACCACTAACATTAATATTGTCCGCAAAAAAGACATCCTCATTAAACGCCAACAACCTGGTTCCAACCGAGGCCACCGGAGGTGATTTACCTTCTTTTAAGGTATTGAAATATAAAATACCTTTGAATCCAGATTGAATCGAAGATAGTTTCACATCACTTAATTCATTTCCTTCGCTATCTATAAAAAATGAACTAAGATTTATATAAGTCATCCATTTTTTACTTTCCGAATTTATACCTAATTTATAGTAATTCATTATTTGTTAACCTTCGTCAATATGTCAGTGCCAGCAGTAGTATCATTAAACTAGGATCCTATCTCTAAGCGCGGCGCCACCTTCATTAAAGAAGGGAGATATTTATTAGACTCCTTTGTACAGCCGAATGTGTTTCCCAGCGCTGTTATCAATGTTGCTTTGTCCATAACTGGCAACACGATCCCTGAATCACTCGAGTTTATAAAAAATAAGGTGATAACACTAGATTCTGAAGAGCACAATTTTTCAGTGTTATTAGAAATGTCCCCGCATTTTTCTGGCATTTCTTTTGGATATTTCTGGCCATTTCATTGCCAGCTAGCATCGTCTTACTTACGGGTTCTATCCTATTTGTACTCGATTCAAGAGTTACTCGCCATTCCCTCACCGATGACATTCGCAGTGGAATAGAGAAAGAAGAGTTTTTCTTAGTTTATCAGCCAGTGATGTGCCAAGAACGGTAAAGCTAAGGGAGTCGAGGCATTAGTACGTTGGCAACCCCCGCAAATGGGCTAGTGCGACCTGATTTGTTTATTCCCATTGCCGAAGAGGACAAATTAATTGTTCCATTAACTAACTATATTTTTGAGCGAGCATTAAAAGATTTTACTGATATGAAGGTTGACTCGGGCTTTAGGATTGCGTTCAACGTGGCGCCAGCGCATTGAAAGCTTACGCCAGTTGGGGATTTTAATGGCTATCGATGACTTTGGTACTGGGCAAACAACCTTATCTTTGTTACAAACCATGCCATTGGATTACTTGAAAATCGGTAAGACGTTACTAAAGAATAGCTAATCCGAATCTGGCTAAGAATAGCCAATTATCTAACAAGGTTTTGTCCCAAAGTTAGCTAGTGAATCAGACTTGCCTCCTCTGGTTCACACATAGAATCCTGCCATTTTGCGCGTTGTTTCGGATGGTGCATTTGATAAAAAGATGATAAGTTCTTTTCATACAGATAGTTAACTGTGCGCGTTTTCACTGGTCTAATGAGGTTAACGCGCAGCGCATAAAAACGAAGACGTTAAGCGAAAAGGAAGAATAGTGAAAATCTCGGAATTACAAAAAGAACGAGGCATAGAATTGCCAAGCGATTATCTTGAGTTTGTCGCAGGTATCGACGCTGGCGAAGATTACTGCTTTAACGAATTCCCAGATGAGTACCCAGATTTCGAGGGAAGGTGCTGGGCGTTTTTTGACGAAGAGTTACTTTGTGAAAACATTGAAATGTCAGGAGTAGGCAACGCTCCAGCACATCGACAATTGGAACTATATTTAAAATGCTACCAAGAGTTCTCGAACAGTGAGTTTGTTCATTCATCAGAGGGTAAGCTCCCTATAAACAGAGTAGCCAATGGGTTTGTTGTTGCAGAAGAAAACGGTGATCTATTGTACTTAGACCCAGAAGACAACTTCTCAGTATGGATATTCCATCATGATGGTAGTGATGTTAAAAAGGTATCAAATTCAATGAGCGAGTGGCTGGCTCGTACCACTAACGCTTAACAAGTCGAAACGCTCTGGCTGAAGCATTGCACTAATAAAATGTTAGGTGTCTGAAAATATGAATCGAAATACGTACCACATTATCGTTACATGGAGAGAAGGAGACTCTTCTATTCAGTCATTAAATGAAGATGACTTTGAGTCTATGCGACGAGGCATGATCGATGGGGGATTTAACAATCTTCAAATTGAGTGGTACGAATCAGGCAACTTAAATCTACCAGATCGAGTTTTGGTTTTCGTATATTGGGAAAATCCGGACACCGCGCCGGATTATGAACAGGTGCGTAAATGGGGCAGAGAAATAGCAGAATCGCACCGCATATAGGGCCCTAGGATGCAGATGAAATGAAACGGGGCAAAGCGTATTAATTTAGTGATCTCAGTACACTTGCGCTACAGCGCGGATACCGGGCTAGTCAGTATCCACAATAGAATGGGTGAAAAAGAGGTTAGCAAGATGACGGGTAACCAAAAGGGAGGTTATTAATGCGCTGGATACTATTATTGCTGCTGTTGCCATTGACCACAGCTTGTCAGACTGTTCCAACTGAGCCAAAAAATCTAGAGTGGCGCCATATGGTGGGTTCCAACTCAGATGAACTTTGGGTAACCGAGGTACTCTTTTATCGTCAGGGTAAGTTGGTGGATGCCTCAACCAATGGTTCTGCCGGATTTTTCGGGGCTGAAGGGTTAAAAGAAAAAGACTATCGCTGGAGTATTTCTAAAGGAAGTCACACCACACGGCCGATTCCGGACCAGGTGGAGCTAGAGTGGATTTCATTTCACGACAAGAAGCGCTATCGCATAAGTTTGGCGTTGCCAGCAGAGTTAGAAAGCATAATTGCGCAACCTTATCGCTTCAAAGTGAGGGATGTGTGGCGTGAAGAGCATCGTAGGAATATTGGGCTGGGTATGGCGACCGGAGGTTATGTCGAGGCGTTTATAACCAATGCCAAAGTGAAGCCTGATATCCTGCTGGCTAGGGGGATTGCTAAGGAAATTCAAACCTCGCAAGACAAGGAAAATCCCATCACCAAAGTCTACAAAGTGTGGTTCGACGATTTTGATAAAGCATATCGTGATGCCTATCAACAGTACCCTACACCCAGAGGCATGGCCTGGGCTCCAATCATGGACGCTTACCGCGCTGCACAACCCAAAACAGATACAAACCCCGTGCAATGATGATATCAATGAACAGGATACTCTTACTGCAGCTATTGCCATTGACCATAGCTTGTCACCGGTCCATCTGGGATAAAAATCAAGAGTGACGCCTTATGGTCGGTTCCAATTTGGATGAACTTTGGGTTACCCGCCAAACTGAATAAAAAACTGCTACCGCAACAAAGCCAATTCCTTTAGCGTCATTTATACCAATTGACACGGATGTAGCTACTGGCAAGTCCAAAACGCAATTTATGCCCCTTTATTAGTTACAGGCAATAAGCAGGAAATAACTGTGAAGAGCCTGTTGGCCTACTTTTACTGATCGATAAATAGCAGTCATTGATCGCTTTCGATTCAACATCAATACCAATGCTCACATTGTGCCATTTGGGCGCAACTGGTACTGGGTAACATCACAGAAAATAAGCCTTGACCTTCTCCCTGTAGCAAGGTGCAGAATTTTAGCTGCCCACTTTAGCAAAGGAGATTTACGATGTTAACGTTAAAAATTACTGATATGACCTGCAACCACTGCTTTGGCTTGATCAACCGTGCAATAAAGGAACTGGACGCCGATGCAGTTATAACAGCAGATCTCTCCAGCCGTAGTATCAATGTACAAAGCAGCCAATCGCAAGACGAAATACTCGACGCCCTAGAGGAAATTGGATATCCGGCCAAACCTGAGTAAACCTGTTGCAGTGCAGATAGAAGCTGCAAGTCGCAAAATACCGCCAATTGACAGTGCACCTTAGTGGAGGCTTGAGCTGTGTGCAGTGAAAGTTGCATGTACGGTTCTTAGGAGAGCAGCACCTAAGTAACAGAGGTGCTGTTTATCCGACCCAAACGAGTTATAAATGGTATAATTTAAGGACAGAGTAATTGAATTTGTTTCCAAAAATGTAATATCACCGCCAATATAATGGTCTGACTCTCTATACCATTGCACCTGCTCCGGTCTAATTTTATCTCAGCACTTAATTTTGAGGCAGTATGGGTAGGTGTGTGTTGGGATAATGCCTTCATTGAGCGTTTCTTTGGTAGTTTAAAACACGATTGGATTTTTAATATTGCTCAATCAACAAGAGAGTTTTTGAAGCTAGATGTGACTGCTTAAATGAAATATTAGAACTTGGAGTGACGTCATTTTGCTAATGGTGAACTGTCAACTGTAGAGTTCGAAAATTCTCAATTAAAATTGTCTAATATGGGTTGAACAGTACACTGAACGCTCACAGACAGAAGTAAATCTAATGCAATTAAGGCAATGGCACTCATGCGCTAGCCCTGATCAAACACCTGAGTGATCACCACGAATTTAATCATAGTATCAGCTCCTCTTCATTTTGATTACTGCTCAGTCTGACACTTAAGACCAGAACATCATTTCCTGATTTCAGCCTGTATCTGCTTAGTTCTAAGCTCTAAATTTGCGAGTTTACATTGTCTCATACCCAAGTAGTCGAACAGTAAAACTCGCCAGTGTTTAATGCTGTTTGTTTGGAACTGCATTCAGGCCATTTCTGCTGTCAGCCCTAACATGAATGCAACCCGTCGGCTAAAGCTACAAGCAGTAACAACACTTCCAATCGCTCTCGTTTGTAAGTGCAGTGGTCGTAGCTGCCAAGGTCGTATGTCTGGCTTTTTTGTCGAGGAAGTTTTCTTCTATGTGCATGCCTTAATACTTAGCGATTTTCGTCGCTGATCATGATTTTTTCGTCATCAGAGTTAGACTTCGCTGCGTCTCGCAAGGCCCCCCTTATTAATCAAAAAAAACACTTGACCTTCTAAGCGTAGTAAGCCGGATAAATACAGTAGGAGCTACCTCGGCTCAGCAAAACTAACTGTCGACTGCTATCGAGAAAGGAAAAAATGATGAAGGTCAAACGCATAACCATAACCACTGTGGCGCTAAGCGTTGCACTCGCTATCACAGGATGCAAGGAGGCTATTCCCTCTGCCCGTCCCGCAAAGCCACCAAGCGTTCCGGTGGCCGAAGTGATCGTTCGTCCGGTGACGCCATTTGTCGAACTCACAGGTTCGCTGACCGCGGTCAAGCGGGTTGAGCTGCGCCCGAGGGTTGCTGGCTATATACAGAACGTAAGCCTGCCCGAGGGACGCTTCGTCGAAAAGGGCAGCGAGCTCTTTCTCATTGATCCTCGGGTGTTCCAAGCCGCACTGAACGCCGCGACGGCGCACCTGCGCCAGGCTGAAGCGGCATCGATACTTGCCCAAACGGAATATGCACGAGCCGAACAGCTATTTGCCCAAAAGATCGTTGCTCGTGATCGCTTCGACATCGCAACCGCCTCTATGAATGCAAGCAAAGCACAGGTCGACGCCGCAAAGGCAGCGGTGGATGCCGCACAATTGGATCTGAGTTTCGCACGTGTCACGGCGCCGATCAGTGGACGTGTCGGCCAAGCCCTCGTTACAGAAGGCAACTACGTCTTCAGCGGCGAGACGCCACTCACGACTATTGTTTCTATCGATCCCATCCACGTCTATTTCGATGTAGACGAACGCACTTATTTGCGATCGCTCGCCGCAGGCCGAGACCACACTACCACGCATGGTCCACAGGCGGAAAAGGTCATGGTGGCACTGCTCACCGACAAGACGTATTCGAGGCCAGGCCGTGTCGACTTCCTCTCCAACACCAGCGATCGTGGGACGGGAACAGTGCGTATCCGCGCCGTTGTCAACAACCCCGATGGGTATTTGACGCCCGGTCTTTTTGCCAAGGTCAAACTAGAGACCGGAGCGCCGCAAGCTAGGGTTCTAGTTTCCGATCATTCGATTGGTACCGATCAAGGTAGCCACTATGTGCTCGTTGTCGGCAAAGACGACAAGACGGAATACCGGCCCGTCGAGTTGGGTCCTGTGGTCGAGGGGTTGCGCGTGATCGAACAAGGTCTACAGCCCGGCGAGCACATCGTTGTCAAGGGGCTGGTAGGCCCGGGCATGCAGGTCACGCCACAGTCTGCTGCGATTGACGGTACACCTATTGCGGTGTCACAAACCTCGGGAGCCGTACAATGACATTCCCACGTATTTTCATCGATCGCCCGATTTTTGCCATCGTCCTTTCAGTTTTGATGGTGCTCGCTGGCATCGTTGCTTTCTTCCAATTGCCGCTCAGCGAGTATCCGACCGTAACGCCGCCGACGGTTCAGGTGACCGCTTCCTACCCGGGCGCCAATCCCAAGGTGATTGCTGAAACGGTAGCCGCGCCACTCGAGCAGGCGATCACCGGGGTCGAGGGCATGCTATACATGTCGTCACAATCAGCCACTGACGGCCGAATGATCCTGACCGTCACGTTTGCGCAAGGGACGAATGCCGATATGGCACAGATCCAGGTACAAAACCGCGTCTCGCGCGCTCTGCCGCGTTTGCCGGAGGAGGTGCAGCGCCAAGGCGTCATCACGCAGAAGACCTCGCCGGACATCCTGATGGTGGTTCACCTGTTATCGCCAGACAAACGCTACGACCCTCTCTATATTTCGAACTACGCTTACCTCCAGGTGCGCGATGATCTGTCCCGTATCCCGGGAATCAGCGACGTTCTGGTTTGGGGAGCTGGTGAATATAGTATGCGGCTCTGGCTCGATCCGAGCCTGATCGCCGCACGAGGGCTGACAGCGGGCGATGTGATTGCCGCTGTGCGCGAGCAGAACGTACAGGTGGCGGCTGGCTCCGTCGGTCAGGCTCCCAATTCCAGTGCTGCGTTCCAAGTGACAGTGAACACGCTCGGGCGGTTAACCGATGAGGAGCAGTTCGGCGACATCATCATTCGTACGGGCGGCGACGGCCAGGTGACGCGCTTGCGCGATGTTGCCCGCATTGAGATGGGGGCCGATACCTACGCATTGCGCAGCCTGCTTGACGGTGAACCTGCCGTCGCGCTGCAAATCATCCAGAGTCCGGGCGCCAACGCACTTGACGTTGCGCAGGCGGTGCGTACAACCATGCAGCGGCTTGAAGGCAACTTTCCGGAAGGACTCAGCTCGCGCATCGCGTATGACCCGACGGTGTTTGTTCGTGCCTCGCTGGAGTCGGTGGTAACCACCTTGTTGGAGGCGATTCTTCTTGTCGTTATCGTGGTGGTGCTGTTCCTGCGCAACTGGCGTGCTTCGCTCATACCCCTTATAGCGGTGCCGGTGTCGCTGATCGGCACCTTTGCCGTCATGCATCTGATGGGCTTCTCACTGAACACGTTGTCGTTGTTTGGCCTGGTGCTTTCAATCGGGATCGTCGTCGATGACGCGATCGTAGTGGTTGAGAATGTCGAACGTCACATCGAAAATGGTGAGGAACCCATGCAGGCCGCGCGGCTTGCCATGGACGAAGTCACCGGTCCTATTATCGCGATCACCTCGGTACTTGCCACCGTTTTCATTCCGACCGCTTTTCTAAGCGGCTTACAGGGTGAGTTCTATCGACAGTTTGCGCTCACGATTGCGATTTCAACCATTCTGTCGGCAGTTAATTCACTCACGCTCAGCCCTGCGCTCGCAGGACTCTTGTTGCGCCCGCGCCAAGCGGCAATAGTGCGAGTTCCGCGCAGTCTGCGTGGCCGCGCCGAACAGTTGTTTCGGACACTAGGCCAGCCGTTCCAGCATGCACCTGACGCTTATGGCAACACGGTGCGCAAGGTCGTGCGGATTAGCGGCGTGGCGCTTCTGGTTTACGCCGGACTCCTTGCATTAACCTTCTTCGGATTCAAGGCCGTCCCGCCCGGCTTCGTGCCCATGCAGGACAAATATTATCTTGTCGCAATCGCCCAGCTGCCAAACGCCTCGTCACTGGACCGCACCGACGCAGTCGTCAAACAGATGTCGAAGATCGCGCTGACCGAATCAGGTGTCGAAAGTGTCGTTGCGTTTCCCGGCCTTTCTATCAATGGTTTCGTCAACGTGCCAAATGCCGCGGTAATATTCATCATGCTCGACCCGTTTAAAGATCGCACGACACCCGATCTCAGCGCGATGGCGATTGCGGGGCGCTTGCAAGCCCAATTTGCCAGCATCCCCGATGGTTTCCTCGGCGTGTTCCCGCCACCACCGGTGCCTGGCCTTGGCGCGACGGGTGGATTTAAGATGCAGGTCGAGGACCGCAGCGGTGCCGGGCTCGCAGCTCTGGTGCAGCAGACCCAGATCCTGATGACAAAAGCTACCGAGTCAGGTGAGGTGGCTGGACTTATGACCAGTCTTGACATCAATGCGCCGCAGTTAGATGTCACCATCGATCGCACTCAGGTTATGAGCCAGGGGGTTCGTCTGGCGGATGTGTTCGAGTCGCTTCAGGTCTATCTCGGATCTCTATATATCAACGACTTCAACCGCTTCGGTCGAACCTATAAGGTGACGGCCCAAGCCGATGCAGACCACCGCATGCAAGCCGAATCTATCGGCCGCCTGCAGGTGCGCAACGCGGCCGGAGATATGCTGCCGTTGTCCTCCTTGTCACTGTGACGCCAAGTGCCGGCCCAGAACGCGTAATGCACTACAATGGTTACCCTACGGCCGACATCTCGGGCGGTGCGATGGCTGGCGTCAGCTCGGGGCAGGCTGTTGCGGTCATGGAACGATTAGCCAAGGAGGTTTTGCCTGAAGGCATGAGCTTCGAATGGACTGATCTTACCTACCAGCAAAAACTGGCTGGCGATTCTGCGCTGTTCATTTTCCCATTGTGCGTGCTGCTCGCTTATCTCATCCTCGCCGCGCAATACAACAGCTGGCTGCTGCCTCTGGCGGTTCTGCTGATCGTGCCGATGTGTCTTTTGAGCGCGATTACTGGTGTCTGGCTGGCTGGGGGCGACAACAACGTCTTTGTGCAGATTGGGCTTATCGTGCTCGTCGGTTTGGCGGCCAAAAACGCAATATTGATCGTCGAGTTTGCACGCAGCCTCGAAGCTGCAGGAACAAGTGCGCTGGAGGCGGTCGTTGAGGCTTGTCGATTGCGGTTGCGGCCTATTGTGATGACCTCATTGGCATTTATTGCTGGCGTCGTACCGTTGATATTGGCAAGCGGTGCTGGGGCCGAAATGCGTCAGGCTATGGGGATTGCGGTCTTCGCAGGTATGCTCGGCGTGACATTGTTCGGATTATTCTTGACGCCGGTTTTTTATGTAGTGATACGTGGCTTGGAGGCTCACTTCGAGCGGCACAGTTCAAGTGCTAAGCCGCACATTGAGGAGAGCATGTCATGAGAAGTCCATACCAAGCAGTTCTGTTACCCCTGAGTGCGCTAATCTTGACTGGATGCGCGGCGGTGGGCCCAAACTACTCACTACCTTCATCGCAGTTTCCGGCCAGTTTCAGTGAGCCTCCCGCCGGTCTTGGAACAGGGGCCGTTGAGGTGAAGTGGTGGGGCACCTTCGACGATCCAGCTCTGAACATCATGATCCAGCTGGCGCTCGCGGCGAACCATGACATAGGTATCGCTGTCGTTCGGCTCGAAGAGGCAAAGGCCATGTTGGGTGAGAGCCGTCAGGGCTTCCTGCCGAGCGGTGGCGCTGAGCTTGGTTATGAGAACCGTCGCCGGAGTGAGGTCGAGACGCCCCATAGTCAGTCGCGTCAGATAGAAACCTATCGCGGCGCGGTAGACGCTTCCTGGGAAATCGATCTTTTTGGCCGTGTGCGGCGATCGGTGGAGGCCGCTCAGGCGCAAGCAGGCTCCCGCGAGGCTCTGCTGCGTGGTGTGCAGGCGGGGGTCGCTGCTGCGGTGGCTGCCACTTGGTTCGAGCTACGCGGTATCGAGGCCGAACTAGCTGTAGCCGCCGACATCAGCCAAAGCCAGCGCGAAAGCCTGAGCCTGGTCGAACGTCTCGTGCACGCCGGTTCTGCCAGCGAATTCGACCAGCTCCGTGCCGAGGCCTTGTTGCACCATGTCGAGGTGGCCGTGCCCGAACTGGAGCGCCACCGTGCGGCCTCCAGCAATGCACTGGCCATCCTTCTTGGCGAAACGCCCCTGACGTTTAGACCACCCGCTGTAACGCCTGCGCGTGAAGCGCTTGCAGTTCGAACAATCGCCGTGGGCGATCCCGCAGCACTCCTTTCTCGGCGTGCTGATATTGCGGCGGCTGAACGGACTCTCGCTGCGGCGACCGCTCGGATTGGGGTCGAGACGGCTGGTTTCTACCCCGAGATCCAAGTGCATGGTTCAATCGGGCTTGTTGCTGGAAGTCTCGATGAAGTAAATGGCTCCGGAGTGTTGTCCAGCTTCCTCGGCCCGGTCATTCGCTGGTCTCTTTTCGATACTGGGCGCGTGCGTGCCCGCATCGCCGCCAGCGAGGCACGTACCCAAGAGGCGTTGATCGTCTACGACCAGACCGTGTTGCGCGCACTGCAGGAAACCGATGATGCCTTCAAAGCCTATGGCGCCGCGGGTAGCACGCTTGAGCTGCGTCTGCTTGAGTCAGCTGCAAATCGCGAGGCGGCTCGTCTTGCCCGTGTGCGGTTCTCAGCAGGTGAAGGCATCTACCTTGATGTGCTCGAAGCCGAACGGTCCGACTTTGCAAGCCGGCGTGCGCTGGCAATCGCTCGCACCCACCAACAGCTTGCCGTTGTCAGCATCTACAAGGCGCTGGGTGGCGGCTGGGAGATCTGCGCGCAGGCGGAGCAGGACTGCAGTGGCGCCGACGGCATTTCGAACGGACGCGTCGTGAAATAAATCACACATAGGACTTGACCTTCCCATGGTTGGAAGCATTAAGCTTTTTTTAACTCAACATTTAAGGAGTAGTTCAATGGCTTCTGTTTCCTTGCCACAAAACGCCAATCAATCCGTGTCCGCAGGCACTCGTCTGAGCCTGCCTGTCGAAGGCATGACGTGTGCATCATGTGTCGGCCGTGTCGAGCGAGCGTTGAAAGCGGTCCCCGGAGTGCAGACAACCGTGGTCAATCTCGCCACTGAACGCGCCGACATGACTTTCACCGGCGTAGCCAATCCGCAGGTGGCTGTCCACGCCATTCAGAGCGCTGGCTACACCATTCGCGAAGAGACCATCGAGTTGGCGATCGAGGACATGACCTGCGCATCGTGTGTGGGCCGGGTAGAGAAAGCGCTCGTAAAAATTCCGGGCGTGCTCGAAGCCACTGTAAATCTGGCGACCGAGCGCGCGAGGGTGCGCCATTTTGCAGGGTGCGTCTCCACGGCAGATCTTGACGCCGCTGTCGAACAGGCGGGTTACAAGCCCCGTCGCTTGTCCGCCGAAACGGCGAATGCTGGCGATCAGGACTCTGAGCGTCGTGAGAGCGAGGCGCGGGCACTGCGACGTTCTTTCATCACTGCAGCCATCCTCACCTTGCCCGTATTCATCCTTGAGATGGGCTCTCACCTTATTCCCGCCATGCATCATTGGGTGATGGGGGCTCTGGGGCAACAGACCAACTGGTATGTGCAGTTCGTGCTCGCCACCCTGGTCCTGTTCGGTCCGGGTCAGCGCTTCTTCCTAAAAGGGGTGCCGGCGTTGCTGCGCGGTGCTCCTGACATGAACTCACTGGTCTCGGTCGGCACCGCGGCGGCTTATGGTTATTCGATCGTCGCAACCTTTGCCCCTGAAGCGCTGCCGCAAGGCACTGCTAACGTCTATTTTGAAGCTGCTGCGGTCATCGTTACCTTGATCCTGCTCGGACGCATGCTGGAGGCGCGCGCCAAGGGGCGAACCTCGCAAGCGATCAAGCGGCTCGTCGGACTTCAGGCTAATACCGCACGCGTCCAGCACAACGGCGAAACGTTTGAAATACCGCTCGATCAGGTGATGACTGGTGACATAGTGTTCGTTCGTCCGGGCGAGAAGATTCCGGTCGACGGCGAAGTCGTCGAAGGTGCCTCTTATGTTGACGAGAGCATGATCACCGGCGAGCCGGTGCCCGTATCTAAAGGGGTGGGAGCCGAAGTTGTCGGCGGCACTATCAACAAGACGGGCACTTTCAGTTTTTGCGTCACCAAGGTCGGCGCGAATACGGTGCTCGCGCAGATCATTCGTCTGGTCGAGCAAGCGCAGGGGTCAAAGCTGCCGATCCAGGCGCTGGTCGACAAAGTGACCATGTGGTTCGTCCCAGCGGTGATGGCAGCTGCCACGATGACCTTCCTAGTCTGGCTAATCTTCGGCCCGTCCCCAGCGCTGACCTTTGCGCTCGTTAATGCGGTCGCGGTTCTTATTATCGCTTGTCCGTGCGCTATGGGACTGGCAACGCCGACCTCAATCATGGTTGGCACCGGCCGTGCGGCCGAGCTCGGCGTACTCTTTCGTAAGGGCGAAGCCTTGCAGGCGTTGCGCGATGTGAGCGTTATCGCGCTCGACAAAACCGGCACGCTGACCAAAGGACGCCCCGAGCTGACCGATCTCGTGCCTGCCGAGGGATTTGAATACAACGAAGTTCTTGCTCTTGTTGCGGCCGTCGAGACCCGCTCCGAGCACCCGATTGCCGAATCGATCGTCACAGCCGCAAAGCAGTTGAACCTCACCCTTGCACCTATTGAGAGCTTCGACGCAACACCGGGCTTCGGCGTGTCGGCCAAGGTCGCAGGTCGTACCGTCGCCGTCGGTGCGGATCGGTTTATGACGCAGCTCGGTCTGGATGTGTCGAGCTTGCAGTCCACCGCCCTGCGTCTTGGCGAGCAAGGCAAGAGCCCACTTTATGCCGCGATCGACGGCCGCTTGGCAGCGGTGATTGCAGTCGCAGATCCAATTAAAGAAACAACGCCTGAAGCAATCAAGGCGCTGCACGCGCTCGGACTGAAAGTCGCGATGATCACTGGCGACAATGCGGCGACCGCTGCGGCGATCGCCGAGCAGCTTGGCATCGATGAAGTATTAGCCGAGGTCCTCCCCGATGGTAAAGTCGAGGCGCTGAAGAAGTTCCGGAACAATGGCGCGCGAGTCGCCTTCGTGGGAGACGGTATCAACGACGCGCCAGCACTCGCCGAAGCTGATGTTGGGCTCGCTATCGGCACGGGAACCGATGTAGCGATAGAAGCTGCTGACGTGGTGCTAATGTCGGGCGACTTGCGTGGCGTGACGAATGCGATCGCGCTTAGTCAGGCCACGATCCGTAACATTAAGCAGAACCTTTTCTGGGCCTTCGCCTACAACGCCGTGCTTATCCCGGTTGCGGCGGGTGCGCTCTACCCGTTGAATGGCACCTTGCTTTCGCCAATTTTCGCAGCGGCCGCAATGGCACTTTCCAGTATATTTGTGCTCGGCAACGCGCTCCGACTCAAGCGCTTCAGGGCTCCGATGATGGTTTAAACCCACACCAAGTCATTGGCTTTTGGGGTGGTAGCACAAAAGTCACGCTTGGTAGACGAATATTGTTGAAGGAGTAACACAACATGTTTTCACCAAATATGCCCTTGGAGCACCTCAAGTACGATTATAGCGACGCCCGAGAACATCTCTTTGCCATTGCAAGAGTCGTCACACCTGAGGTGTTGCGGGACTACGACCATGATATCCATTTGACCACCACATTAGCTCTGAGCAATCTTCAGATGGAATATAGACAACATGAATGCAATCTGAATACCTGTATGCCGACGTGTTCTTTACGCCCAGAGAAATATCTGTGCGTAGGTAAACCTCAGTTTTTGGGCGTATTTGATTAATTTACTAGAAGGAGAGAATGATGAATATTGGTCAAGCAGCCAAGTTGTCCGGCATCTCGGCGAAGATGATTCGCTACTACGAACAGATTGGCTTGATACCCAAAGCTAATCGTTCTGATGCTGGCTACCGAAATTACAGCTCGGCGGACGCGCAAAGCTTTCGCTTCATCCGTCGCGCACGCGACCTTGGCTTTTCTGTCGAACAAATCTCGGAGCTCCTGCTCTTGTGGTGCAATCGAGATCGCGCGAGCGCCGACGTTAAGGCGTTGGCGCTCTCCCATGCCGACGGACTGAAGGCGAAGATCGTTGAACTACAAGCTATGGTGCAAACGCTCGAGCAGCTAGCCGAAAATTGCCATGGCGATGGCCGCCCGGATTGCCCGATCCTTGCGGATTTGGCTGAGCCAACCGCCGCAGCGAAAGAACGTTCACAAGTTCCACATAGAACACCTCGATTTGGGAGTGACACACCCGCCTCGTCACGCCATCGTCCGCCACGGTGACTAACTCGTGAGCTTCTTCGATGGCGGCGTTTTCCAAGTTAGTTGCCACTATTGACTTACGCATCGAAGAAGCCCAAAAAGCACAATCATCAAGTTCTGTACAAGAAGAACCAATACTAACCAAAACCAGCTCCAGAGGATGACCTATATGATGAATGTTCAATAAAATTACGCTAAGCGCGATACTCATTTTTTGTTTTTCAGCCCAGGTATAAAGCCAACGCCAGCAATACAATTTACATTAATTATGTGGCCTAACATCGCAGCCTTAGTAAATCGGAGAAAAATGCACGCAAACGTAGGCGCTATTTAGGCTTACTTCATTTCAGCGAAGGTCATTCTCGTACCGCTCTCGCAAGTATGCTGGTCAGTAGAATCAGTGTGAATCGATGGATAACAGTGTTATGGGAAACAGGTTAGATTGCTGTTTGATGAAACTAAATTTTACTTCATTTCTCTCGCAAAGAAGGCGCTGGCCTCGGTGTGCCCCTTGGATATTTTTATAATTTCTTTCACCATGCGTAATTGTTTGTTTTGTATACGAAATTTATTCAACTCATTACATTCAGACTATTCAAGGTAAGGCCTTGCTGCAAGGCTTCGTGTTTTTCCTTCCAGTTGTAAAGCAGACTAGTGTAGTGGCATAGTGAATTTGGCCACTAGGTTAGACGTTTTGCCATATATAAAGTAATCCGTCAAACACTAATCAAGCAAAGCCACTGACTCATTTATGTCCAAACTCGTGTCAGGCCGATCAGTTCTGGCACGTTAATGCCCCAAAGTGTGTTTCAAAGTTAAAAATGCAAGTAGGGCGAATAAAGCTATGTCTAAAGAAAAGCTAATGTGATGAGGTTACTTTTAACCTAGAAGTCATGCCCGTCCAATCTTTCACATATCTGGATTACCATTCCCTTCAGACGTAGCGTAATGACCGATAGCAAAAGCAGCAAGCCTTATGGGATTAAGCCGATGAGGGGATAGGGTGTGAGTGTCAGCCTGAATCTGGAGCCAAAATACTGTCAACCAAGGTCAAAAATCAATCGAAAGTGAGCGTAAAAGAATGAGAAAGCTAAAACGATATCAAGTGATTACCCATCAAACTGTATAAAAAATCGCTACCGCAAAAAAGCAAATTCCAATAGCATTATTCATACCCATTTACACGGATGTGGCAGCGGCCAAGTCCAACAAGCGATTTATGCCCCGCAAACAGCGCAGCGCATAAATACTAAGACGTTAGAGATTAAAATGAACATAGTACTCCGGAAATTAACTACAACAGATTTACCCGCTTTTTCTATGCTTTGGCAATTCTATCAATACCACCAAAGTGCTTTTGATAACCAAGATATCGCCAGTACGGGCAGGTTTGATATTGATGAAGAATACCTTAGTGATGTTGCTGTGGGTGAAGAAGACTGTGATGCTTACTTAATTGTTGTTGACGGTCATATCGCGGGCTTCGTGACTGTGGAACCAACAGAAATATTAGAACGAGACATGCCTGAGTTGTCGGATATTTTTATCTTACCTAAGTATCGTTCGAAAGGTATCGCTTTGCGTACTGTCCACCAGTTAATGTTAAATAACTCATTAAATTGGCATGTGGCCGTTTATGAAAATGACCGCGAAGCATTAAAGTTTTGGGATAGACTTTTTGCTAAATTACCCATTGTGGATGTTTTGAAAGTTGAACCACCTGAAACTGAAGGTTTTCATGAATTTGTGATTACAAATAAATAAAATATGCAGGACGCGATGAGTATTACACTGGAAGAAGTAACAAGTTCAAATTATGAAGCCGTATGTGACTTAGATGTCACGGATGAGCAGCAGGAATATGTCACGAGCAATATGTGGTCTTTGGTTGAGTCACATTACTGCCAAGGGCATACCTGCAGAGCGATCTATCAAAACGATAAACCTGTCGGTTTTTTCATGTGGGTATCTGAAACGCCTGAAAAAGTCTCTATCTGGCGCTTTATGGTGGATCAACGTTTTCAAAAAACTGGTATTGGAAGAGCTGCGCTAAATTTGGCGCTCAATGAAATTAAAGCCAGTAACAAAGTAAAAGAAATAGAAATTTGCTATGACCCTGAAAACCCAGTAGCCAAAGATTTTTATTCAAGTTTTGGCTTTCAGGAAGTGGGTTTGGATGAAGATGGTGAAGATATGTTGGCAGTCATCAAGCTATGAGCTCAAAAAAACGCCAGCACAACGCACGTGTGGCGGGCGTTAAGCCATAGAAATTTTTATCCGAAAATCTCAAATTTGAGCTACGAATCTAACAAGGATATGTCCAAAAGAAGGTTAGGGCGCTTCACTCGATATCTATAAAAACTCCTGAAAATGACATATTTATGTCCATGGCGGCTCAAAATCGGCAACATCTTAGTATTTTATTGTGACTTTTGGGACAAGCATAAGCGCGTTGCTAGGTGTTTCTGGCTAGTTTGCGAGTCCAATATACCAAAGTATTCACGTAGCGACGATTAAATTGTTTTAGATACCGTCAGGTGAAACTGGTGATGTGTTCGAGCGACTCTGATGTTGATAAATCACGTCATCAACATTACAACAAATTAATAGGTAAGATTAAGCAGTGGAAATATAGCTACGAACCAATTTCAATTAAGCTTGGTAAACCGATGAATTATTGTAAGCAATCATTCTAATGGAGCGACATGATTTGATTCGGGCATTGTTTCATAAAATTCATTTCTAACACGTCATCTATACTTCAAAAGAGTTCGCATAGCTGCGTGTGAGGTGCACTTTGTCAAAAAGCAGCAAACACAAAGAACAGCTTTGCACCATAATGGAGCAAAGCTATTGGCGGAGTGAATTATAGCCTTGATATATAATAACAAAAGTCAGACTCACGAAATGACACAAAATTCATTTGGAATGACAAGCCACAAACAGAGCGGCGATGGGAACCATATAGAGCACATTTAACATAATATACATTGTGCGCAGCTCTGTATCTAATCACTCTATGCCTTTCAAATGGTCGATTGGTTTGTTGAACGCACTCTCATGACGTTCAATTTGGCTTGTGTGCAAATATTGCGATGTAGTGTCGATACTTTCGTGGCCAGCGTCGGCTTGTACATGGGATAACGGTCTGCGGTTGATATTGATATCGTGCGTAATGCCGGTGTGACGAATATTGTGGGCAGTAAGTTTGCGCATCTGCGCCGCATCTTGTGTAAAGCCATCGATTTCTATACGTTCTGCAGCCAGATTAATTATTTTTTGAATTTCGTCGCGAACATGACGAATGCCTAGATTGGCATTGAGGATACCAACATCTCGGCCGCGTCCAGCAGCTTTATGCCGTACAAACAAAGGATGATTTTCGTTTGGTCCTGGATAATCCGTTAATCCTAAAAACTGACGATATTTGACTAATGCATCGAGCAAAGCTTTTGAAATCGCAACACTGCGTCTTTTACCACCTTTACTCAACGGAATATGAAAACTCCAGATGCCCGTTTGCTGATTACGTTTAAACTGGTTCATCACCGGCGAATAACCCGCACGTGCAGACACATCTGAAATGCGTAAATAACAGCAATAAATCAATATAACGAGGAATAAACTTCTTTGATGTAACTCAGGAAATTCTTCTGCTAGTCCAGTAACGGTCGCCATAATATATGACCACTGTAATTCAGTAAATGCGAGACTATTTTCATCTTCATGACTTTGACGCTGATATTGCCTGTTTGCTGCAAATCGACTGTGATTAAGCCAGATTTGAGCAGGATTCCGCTCACAATATTCTTCACTTGTCAGATACGAATAAAACGAAGACAAAATGGCCATTTTTGTTTTTAACGCATTATCGCTTAACACATAAGGCTGGATTTGCCCGAGTTGTTTTTTGCCGACAAATGGTCGCCATTGCGAGTTTGGAACCCGTTCATCATGCAGTTTATCGTACTTAAACTGTGGCACATTAAAATAACCGATCAGTGCTATCGGCGGTGCTTGGCAATAATCAACGTAACGGCTCATGTCTTTGCGCGTAACTTGAATGGGAGACATTGAAACTACATCAAAACACCAATGCAGAAACGTAGTGAGTTCACTGCGATAAGCTTTATAGTTGTTTTCGTTATGCTTTTGCTCAAATAGCCAATCACTGGCATGCTCGATGACTAAGCCCGCATCAACCACCTTTTTCATGCTAATTTGGGTGATATATTGGTTAACAATACTATTGCCAACTTGTATGAATTCAAATGAGTCAAATAACGGGATTACTGGAGGAAGTTGCATATTACATCTGAATTATAAGAGTTTCTTGTATGATAATACTTAAACGCAAATGCCGATAATGTTATTTATCGGCATCAAGATATGTCAGATTTTTAGCGCAACTTGAAAATGAACATTGCTGACAAGTAATACGCTTTTTGCAACAGATCAAGCATAGCTGCCACACTTGCTGTTTCGATTGGCTATCTAAGCACGTGAAGTCAGATGCGCAGATGTGTCCATCATGTATCAGCTGTGCCAATTTATGCGCTGAAATTGATAAGTTAATTCGATTAGTCATGCCCTTTCCCTCCCTATCATTATTTGATAGTAATAGAATACACAAATGAGAATCGTTATCAACAACGTAATTTAAGGATTGCCACTCATCTCGCTATTTTATGCAAGATTTTGCACCGCTTTGAAATGTGTCTACTACACTGATTATGTGATCATTATTTTTACTTGAATGAGGTATCGGATGCTGATTGATCTTGCAAAGAAAAACCCTCTTTTTTCCGGTAAAAAGTCTACCGAGACAACAGAGTCTGGTATTCCTTGGAAGGTATTAGTGGTCGATGATGAACCTGATGTTCATACCGTCACTAAGCTTGCCCTCTCCCGCTTTAAACTTGATGGCCGTGCCCTCACCTTTATCAATGCTTATAGTGCCGAACAAGCAAAAGAATTACTCAATCAAGAACATGACATCGCCATTGCCTTTATTGATGTTGTCATGGAAAGTGACCATGCAGGGTTAGAACTAGTAAAGTGGATCCGTGAAGAATTACTGAATAAAACCACTCGATTGATCTTACGTACAGGCCAGCCAGGGCAAGCACCAGAAGAAGACGTTATCGTCAATTACGATATTAATGATTACAAAGCAAAAGCTGAACTCGATTCCCGTAAGCTGATGACCAGCGTCTACTCAGCCCTTCGCTCTTATCGCGATATCATGGAAATCGAGCAAGCAAGGCGCACCCAAATAAATCACCGTAAGGGCTTAGAAAGAGTACTAGAAGCCACCTCAGGATTATTTGAACTGCGCACCCTGCATAAATTCGCCGATGGGCTACTGACTCAAGTGGCCACTCTACTTAATCTCGATTCAGAAACGCTACTGCTGACTTGTAATGCAATTGATGCGATTAGTGGTCATGTTGAACCTGTCAATATAGAAATCCTTGCTGGTACTGGCCAATTTGCGAATAAATCCCACATTACGCAACTACCTGAACATATTGATCGTCTACTGCGCAGTGCGCTCACCCAACAGCGGTGCCTTTATGAAGACAATTGTTTTATCGGTTACTTTCCCACCAAAGGCGGTTTAATCAATCTACTTTATATGGATGGTATTGATAGAATTGATGATCTTGATAAGAAACTCATTGATATTTTTGCCATCAACGTGGGCATAGCCTTTGAAAATTTGCTGCTCAATCAAGAGGTGGAAGATACACAATCAGAGCTTATTTTACGTTTAGGTGATGTTGTTGAAAGCCGCTCGAAAGAAGCTGCCAATCATGTGAAACGTATGGCGGAGTATTGTTCTCAATTAGCATTACTCGCCGGTTTAAGTGAATACGAAGCCGATTTACTGCGCCGTGCCTCACCAATGCATGACATAGGCAAAATTGCGATCCCCGATGCTGTCCTACTTAAACCCGGCAAATTAGATGACGAAGAATGGAAAGTTATGCGTCATCACCCTATGATTGGCCATCAAATTCTTGCAAATTCTGAGCGACCAATACTAAAGGCCGCATCAATTATTGCACTGCAACATCATGAAAAATATGATGGTTCTGGTTATCCTGCAAATCTAAAACAAGACGAAATTCACATTTTCTCGCGGATTGTAGCAATCGCAGATGTGTTTGATGCCCTTTCCCATGCCCGCTGCTATAAAACAGCTTGGCCTTTAGAAGAGGTTTTAGCTGAAATGCGTAAAGGGGCGGCAACACACTTTGATCCTCACTTATTACAGCTCTTTATTGAAAATGTAGATATTTTTGTCAAAGTAAAAGAAAACTGGAAGGATCACTAATCTGTATAGTTGATTGTCTTGATGTTTAGAAATCCATATCAGGCACTTTCAAAGATATATCTAACCATTGTCATCTGCGAGAAAATCGAAAACAGCCGTTTTAGTTTCACCATTAACGCTAAAACTCACAAAGCCACGCCAAACCATGTAGCCACTACTACAAGAACCATAGACTAACTGACCGATATAAGTCATTTCGTCAGTTTGCTTCACATTTACAGGAATAACGCCCATAAACATGTCTCTTCCTTCTAAGCGGATTTGCACATTAGAAATTGCCATGGAAGATAACAACTGTAATGTCAATGGCTTTTCGCTTGGTGCACTCCCTGGTGACAAGCGAAAAGTGAGCTCAACATCCCCAACTTTTTTAACACAATCCCCCTTAGAAAATTGGCAAAGTGAAGGATCAAGACTGCTTTTAAGTGTGACTTGCTTTGCATCTTCCTTACAAGCTGTGAGATTGAAGCTAAATAATGCAATAAATAAATAGGGACTCAGACGAGTTAGCACAAAGATTAACCTTATGATGCAATATGTTAACATTCTATGGCGTAGGTTGATCTAGATCAACTTTCCACACCCCTTCTTTGGTATCTTTTTTGATATGGCTCAAGTATCATTGCGAAACCTCATATTTGAGCAAAAATATGCAGGGTAACGCATTGACATCACTCAGCAACCTTAATAGGGAAGCTGAGTTTTATGTCATTTATAACAGGTAAAGCTTGTCTTTACTAAAAGTAAAAGTAATAAGCAGTGGAAGCATTATGATGAACCATTCCCAGCCAACAGGCGCTGATTACAATTACGCCATTGTCCGCCAATTTGCCTTAACCACAGTTTTGTGGGGTATTGTTGGTATGTCAGTCGGCGTATTAATTGCGGCTCAGTTAATCTGGCCTCAGCTGAACTTTGACACTCCTTGGTTAACGTATAGTCGCTTGCGACCATTACACACCAATGCGGTGATCTTCGCGTTCGGTACATCAGCCCTTTTTGCAACATCCTATTATGTCGTACAACGCACCTGTCAAACCCGACTATTTGCACCTAAGTTAGCCGCATTTACGTTTTGGGGATGGCAAGCCATCATTCTGTCAGCAGCTATCTCTTTACCAATGGGTTTCACCCAAGGAAAAGAATACGCTGAATTAGAATGGCCTATCGATATCGCAATTACTATCGTTTGGGTGTCCTACGCTATCGTGTTCTTCGGTACTATTATCAAACGAACAACTTCGCATATTTATGTGGCGAACTGGTTCTTTGGTGCCTTTATTATTACCGTTGCCGTACTACACATAGTTAACTCTATGGCAGTACCAGTCAGTCTGTTCAAGTCATACTCTCTGTATAGCGGCGCTGTCGATGCTATGGTGCAGTGGTGGTATGGTCACAACGCTGTAGGTTTCTTATTAACCGCAGGCTTCTTGGGGATGATGTATTACTTCGTACCTAAGCAAGCAGGTCGTCCTGTGTACTCTTACCGTCTTTCTATTGTCCACTTTTGGGCACTGATCGCACTGTATATCTGGGCTGGTCCTCACCACTTACATTACACAGCTTTACCTGATTGGACTCAGTCTTTAGGTATGGTGATGTCACTTATCCTATTCGCACCTTCTTGGGGCGGTATGATTAACGGTATCATGACCTTGTCTGGTGCTTGGCATAAACTGCGTACTGACCCTGTGTTACGTTTCTTAGTTGTTTCTCTGTCTTTCTACGGTATGTCTACCTTCGAAGGCCCTATGATGGCAATTAAGACAGTTAACGCATTATCACACTATACAGACTGGACTATCGGTCACGTTCACTCTGGCGCGCTAGGCTGGGTTGCAATGGTGTCAATCGGTTCTCTGTATCACTTGATCCCTGTATTGTTCGGTCACGGCCGTATGTACAGTATCAAGTTAATTAACGTCCATTTCTGGTTAGCGACTATTGGTACTGTACTTTACATCGTCTCTATGTGGATTTCAGGTGTAATGCAAGGTCTGATGTGGCGCGCAGTGAATGCTGACGGTACTTTGACTTATAGCTTTGTTGAAAGTCTGGAAGCTTCTTATCCTTTCTACTTTGTACGTTTCCTTGGCGGTTGTTTCTTCCTGACCGGTATGCTGATCATGGCATATAACGTGATCCGTACTGTGAAAGCCTCTAAAGATTCATTGCCAGCATTGGCTGAACCAACAGCGGCTTAAAGGAGCAAACTCGATGAAATTTAATCATGAGATAGTTGAAAAAAACATCGGTTTGTTAGCGATTTTTACCGTTATCGCTATCAGCTTCGGTAGTCTCGTTGAAATCACACCGTTGATTTTTCAAAAAGATACGACTGAGCCAGTTGAAGGTTTAAAGCCATACACTGCCCTGCAAATTGAAGGTCGTGACATTTATGTTCGTGAAGGTTGTTATAACTGTCACAGCCAGATGATCCGTCCTTTACGTGCAGAAACTGAGCGTTATGGTCACTACTCTGTCGCGGGCGAATCAGTTTGGGATCATCCATTCCAATGGGGTTCTAAGCGTACGGGTCCTGATCTTGCACGTGTTGGCGGTCGTTATAGCGATAAATGGCATGAAGTTCACTTAATCGATCCTCGTGCTGTAGTTCCTCAATCGAATATGCCAGGGTTCCCATGGTTAGCCGAAAACAAGTTAGACGGCAAACTAACGGGTGACAAGATGACTATTCTACGTAACCTGCATAAAGGCGGTTACAAAGGTAATGATCTTTATACCGATGAAGAAATCGCAGGCGCACAGCAAGCTGTTGTAGGTAAGACAGAAATGGACGCCTTGATTGCATATCTTCAGTCTTTGGGTCACGCACTCAAATAAGGAGGCAATATATGGATTACGGCACATTACAAGGCATTTTGACCATCATTGTGATGCTGACCTTCGTCGGTATATTTGCTTGGGCATATAGCTCGCGTCGTCAAAAATCATTTGATGAAGCAGCTAACCTTGTGTTTTCCGATGAGGAAGTCAACAAGGTATCGAAGGACTCAGGAGAGAATAAGTGATGAGTAGCTTCTGGAGTGTTTGGATTACTGTACTCTCGTTAGTCGTGATCGCGGGTTGTTTTCTATTACTGCGTGTGTGTTCTAAGAACACCACTGACGTAAAAGAAGGCGAATCCATGGGTCACAGTTTCGACGGTATTGAAGAACTCAATAACCCACTGCCAAAATGGTGGAGTTATATGTTCTATATCACTATCGTGTTTGGCTTGATCTATTTGGCACTATTTCCTGGTTTAGGTAACTACAAAGGCTTATTAGGCTGGACGAGTTCTAACCAGAGTATCGGTACAGAGCATGGCATTAAAGCCGATTCTGCCGCAGCGATTGAGCTAGCAGCAAAAGAAGGTCTTTATGTTCAGTATGATCAAGAAGTAAAACACGCTGATGAAAAATATGGCCCAATCTTCGCAGCTTACTTGGCAACACCACTAGAAGAATTAGTGAAAAACCAAGAAGCGTTGAAAGTGGGTGGCCGTTTGTTCCTGCAAAACTGTGCTCAGTGCCATGGTTCTGATGCACGTGGTAGCAAAGGCTTCCCTAATCTTACCGATGGTGACTGGTTATATGGTGGTGAATTAGCCACGATTAAGACCACTATCATGGCAGGTCGTCATGGCATGATGCCACCCAAAGGTGGTTTGCCAATCGAAGATAGCGAGATTGCTGGTTTAGCTGAATACGTTGTTAAATTGTCTGGTCGTGAGCATGACGAGAAACTCGCAGCCCAAGGTCAAGGCTCATTCATGAAAGGTTGTTTTGCGTGTCATGGTATGGACGCTAAAGGCAACAAGTTTATGGGTGCTCCTAACTTAACTGACGATGTTTGGTTATATGGCGGTAGCCGTGGCATGATCGAAGAGACCATTAAACATGGTCGCGCAGGTGTGATGCCAGCATGGAAAGACGTTCTCGGTGAAGAGAAAGTTCACGTCATTACAGCTTATGTTTATAGCTTGTCAAACAAGTAATTAGGTATAAGTAACACTAAGGCCTCGAAGACTTCGAGGCCTTTTTTTTAAAGTGCTAAAACCGTCTTTTAACGGTAAAATGGCGCAAATTTTTTGAATGGGTATCTGACATGAGCGAACAACAAGCCTGGTATAAGCAGTTCTGGCCTTGGTTTCTAATTATTCTTCCTTTATGTGCCGTCGTCGCAAGTTTTACCACACTAAAAATTGCCCTTACGAACTCGGACTCTTTAGTCGCCGAGGATTACTACAAAGATGGCAAAGCCATTAATATGGACTTAAGTAAAGTGAAGTATGCCAAACAAATAGGCATGAATTTTTCACTCGATCAAGCCAATAATGAGATTTTACTGACGCAGCAAGGGGGACCTGCATATCAAGCCGCCTTGAAAGTTGAGTTCTATCATCCAACCATTGCCGACAGAGATATGAAACTCACTGCGACGGCCGATGCCAGTAATGTGTATCGCATTACCATCCCTTCTACCCTAACCGGCCCTTGGGAAGTACGCCTCGAAAGTTACGACGGTAAATGGCGAATTCACCAACGCGTTGAATTAAAAGATCACGTCCAACTTTGGCTGAATTGATTGTGGTTAAATAAGTAGCGCTATGACGTATCCAAGTTGTTTTCACTGCCAAGAGCCCGTTCTGACGGGCCAGCAGTTTGTGACTCGCATTAATGACCGTGATGAACTGATGTGTTGCCCTGGCTGTCAGGCGGTTTCTCAAGCGATTGTCGATGCGGGATTACTCAGTTATTACAAGTTCCGCACTGAGCCTGGCAGTAAACAGAATGCCCTGGTCCCCGAAGCATTAACGCAATTTAGCGCCTATGACTTGCCCGAAGTGCAGCAAGACTTTGTGCATTCTGAGGACAATGTCGAATCAGTGTCACTCTCCATCGATGGTATCACCTGTGCCGCCTGTGCTTGGTTAATTGAACACAAAGTCAAACAACTCGCGGGCGTGAGCCAAGTGCTAGTAAACTCAACCACCCAACGCGCTATGATCAGTTGGGATAAACGCAAGGTAAAACTTAGCGATATTCTCGGACAAATTAGTCGTATCGGCTATCAAGCCGCGCCATACCAAGTTGACGAACAAGAGCTCAACAATAAACTCAATAGTCGCAAATTTTTACTGCGTTTAGGCTTAGCTGGCTTTGCGACTATGCAAGTTATGATGTTCGCCCTCGCCCTTTATACTGGCTACTTCACCGATTTAGACGTGCAGTATCGGGACTATTTCCGCTGGGTTAGCATGATTTTTGCCACTCCTGTGGTGCTTTATTCAGCGCAACCCTTCTATTTTAGCGCCATTCGTACCCTGCTCAGCGGCAAACTCAATATGGATGTGTCTGTTTCGATTGCCATTGGTGGTGCCTATACCGCAAGCTGTTTTGCCACAGTGAATGGCACAGGCGAAGTGTATTTTGAATCCGTATCCATGTTTACATTCTTTTTGTTACTCGGCCGTTACTTCGAGCAAAAGGCAAGACAAAAGGCCTCGGTCAGCTCCAGTAATTTACATAAATTGGTGCCGCTCACTGCACACTTAGTCACCGAAAATGGTCAAGAAGAAATTCCGGCCAAAAAGTTACGCCTCAATGATGTGATCCTTGTAAAACCAGGGGAAATGGTTGCGGCCGATGGTGTGGTGATTGAAGGCCACACAAACATCAATGAAGCTATGCTCACTGGTGAGCAAATGCCCATTGAAAAGCAGCAAGATCAGCAAGTGTACGCTGGCACTATCAACGTCGATCAACCGATAAAAGTTAAAGTTACCGCGTTAGGGCAAGACCAACTCGTGGCGGAAATTATTCGACTGCAGGAGCTGGCATCCAATACAAAACCTGCGATAGCCCTATTAGCCGATAAATTATCCCGCTATTTCTCGGGTACGATTCTAACAATCGCGACGATGACTTATTTGGTTTGGCAACAGATTTCCCCAGAGGATGCCTTTTGGGTAACGTTATCGGTTCTGGTCGCCACTTGTCCTTGTGCCTTAGCGCTAGCGACACCGACCGCCGTCACCTGTGCAACCGCCATTTTTACCCGTCTTGGGATCATTACCCGCAAAGCCGGTGTCTTTGAAAAACTGCCGCAGATTAAACATGTGGTCTTTGATAAAACTGGCACCCTTACCTGTGGTACGCTCTCTATCGGGCAAACGCAGTGCATGGCCGATTTAACAAAGACGCAGGCCTTAGCTATTGCCGCAGCGCTGGAAACAGGCTCTCGTCATCCGATTGCGGCTGCATTTGCCCTATTTGCCGATAATACCTTGGTCGCAGAACAAGTTCACCATGAAGTCGGCTTTGGTGTTCGAGGCCGTATCGAGGGGACGGACTATTTAATTGGTAATGCTGTATTTACTGGCGCACGTATCGATACTCAGGACCCAACCCAAAAGATTTGGTTAGCACGCTCAGCCAATGAGCAGCTTGAAGTGCTGGCCAGCTTTGAGATCCAAGACAATATTCGTCAAGACAGTAAGGCCACGATTGAGATATTACAGCAACAAGGTTGCCGCATTAGTATCGCCAGCGGCGATAGCTCGGGACATGTGCATCAACTGGCCAAAGAGCTGGGAATTGAAGATGTGCACAGCGGATTAACGCCCGCGGGTAAACTTGCCCTAGTAACGAAATTACAACAGCATACTCGCGTGGCGATGTTTGGCGATGGCATCAATGATGCGCCTGTACTTGCGGGGGCTGATTTGTCGGTCGCCATGGGCAGTGGCAGTGCGATTGCCAAAAACAGTGCCGATTTGATTTTACTGGGCGATCATCTATCCCGTTTCACTCAAGCTGTCGCGGTCGCTAAACTGACCACGCAAATTATTAAACAAAATTTAGCTTGGGCGCTGGGTTACAACGCCCTTATCTTGCCTTTGGCTGTCACTGGTCATGTGGCACCTTATATTGCCGCGATTGGCATGTCGGCGAGTTCTTTGATTGTGGTCGGTAATAGCCTGAGATTATTACGGGTAAAAGTGTGATCATAATAAAACGTTTAACCAGATAGTAAGAGGTCATTATGGAAATTATTTATGTGCTTATCCCCATTGCCATGATCTTCGTCGCCATCGCGGTAATGGTATTTTTTTGGGCAGTGAAATCTGAGCAATTTGATGATCTTGACCGTCAAAGTGTTTCTATATTGTTTGATGAAAATACTGATAAACCTGGCCATCTGCCCACCTCTGCCATTCAGTCAACAGCAGAACATGATGACATCGCAGCGCAGCAAGCGATAAAAAATCAGCAAAAAGGCATGCCTTTGTGATTGAGTACAATGTCACCGGTGCCTTTCTTGTCGGCTTGATGGGAGCGGCACATTGTTTTGGTATGTGTGGCGGTTTAGTGGGCGCGTTTTCCGCCCAAATCCCTCATCCTAAAATAGGTAACCAGCTGGCCCATCAGCTTAAATATTTACTGAGTTACAATTTAGGCCGTATTTTAAGTTACACCTTAGCAGGCGGCTTAGTGGGCGCATCGTCGGCAGGTCTTGGTCACTTATTTGAGCTGGATATTTATCTGATTGTCCTGCGCATGATTGCCGGACTGATGATGATCGCAACAGGACTTTACATCGCTAAAATTTGGGTTGGAATAGTGCAAATTGAGCGTGTAGGTCAATGGCTATGGCAATATTTAAAACCGCTAGCGCAGCGTCTTGTTCCAATCAAGAATCCGAGCCAAGCAGTCATGGCGGGATTCATTTGGGGCTGGCTCCCCTGCGGCCTCGTCTATAGCACCTTAACTTGGTCGGTTGCATCTGGCTCTGCCAGCCAAGGCGCCTTGATTATGTTAGCCTTTGGCTTGGGTACTTTACCCGCCCTATTAAGCGCTGGCATGGCGGCAAAACGCCTTGCTGCATGGGTACAAAAGAAAACCGTTAGACTATTGAGCGGCTTACTGTTAATTGCCTTTGGTGGTCAAACTTTATATATCGCACTCGCGCAGCTAAACTAGCCCAAGTGAGTGAATTGGTTTAACATGGTTGCAGTGGATAAACTTGAGAATCAACATGACAATTGAACAAAATAAGAATCGTCGTCCTGCCGCTAGCGGATGCACAATCCATTGTCACGATTGCAGTATGGGTACCCTTTGTATTCCTTTTACCCTCAATGCAAGTGAGCTAGATCAGCTCGATGATATTATTGAGCGTAAAAAGCCAATCCAGAAAGGCGAGCAAATTTTTAAGTCAGGTGACGCGTTGAAATCCCTGTTTGCGATCCGCTCTGGCACCATCAAAAGTTACACTATTACCGAGCAAGGTGATGAGCAGATAACGGGCTTCCATCTCGCGGGTGATGTGATTGGTTTTGATGGTATTCACGCTCAGTTGCACCAAAGTTTTGCACAGGCCCTCGAAACTTCTATGGTCTGTGAAATCCCCTTTAATATCCTCGATGAACTTTCGGGCACTATGCCTAAGTTACGTCAGCAGATCATGCGTCTAATGAGTAATGAGATCATGAGCGATCAAGAAATGATCCTGCTGCTCAGTAAGAAAAATGCCGAAGAACGTCTAGCAGCGTTTATCAGCAATTTAGCAAATCGTTTCGGCAGTCGTGGTTTCTCACCTAAAGAATTTCGTTTAACCATGACCCGCGGTGACATTGGCAATTATCTCGGTTTAACCGTTGAAACCATCAGCCGCTTACTTGGACGCTTCCAAAAGTCAGGCTTGATTGAGGTTAAGGGTAAGTACATCACTATCCTCGACTCGCAAGAGCTGAATCTGTTAGCGGGTAATTCTCGCATCGCGAGATAGTCAATCGCGAGAGCATTAACTGTGAGAGGTCAAACCTAAATAATTGTCGCTAATAGCATAACAGTTTAATGGTAAAAGCTGTGCTTGCTAGACATGTCATGCAGATTAAGGCATGATTTTTAAGCGAGTTTTAATCAATTTCAAATGAGTTTGATCTAGAACAATACAGCTCACTGCCAAAGGCTCATGATGATATTGAGCCTATGACTAAAGGAACCTCCCATGAAGGATTATCAAAAAATACTGGTTGTAGTTGACCCTACCACTGAGAATCAAGTTGCCCTTGCACGAGCGGTCGCCTTGGCCAGTAAATGCAACGCTCAAGTCACTGTGTTTCTTTCTATCTTCGACTTCTCTTACGAAATGACTTCGATTCTGTCGAATCAAGAACGCGAAGCCATGCGTCAAGGTGTCATAGATCAACGGCTCGCCTGGATCCAAGACTTACTCGCCGCTTATACTCATCTGCAACTCAATATCGATACTCAAGTCATTTGGCATAACCGCCCCTTTGAAAGCATTATTAATCATGCTATTTCAGGGCAATATGATTTGATTGTTAAAGGCACCCATGCCCACGACAAACTCAAGGCGGTGATCTTCACTCCAACTGATTGGCATTTAATGCGTAAAGCCCCTGTGCCAGTGTTGATGGTGAAAGCCCATGACTGGCCAGCCGCGGGCAAAATCCTCTGTGCTGTGAATGTGGCAACCGAAGATACCGATCATCAAATGCTTAACGGTAAAATTATTGAGCATGCAAAAGATTTGGCGAAAAAGTTCTCTGCTGAAGTACATTTAGTTAATGGTTATCCCGGCACGCCAGTTAACTTAGCCATCGAGCTTCCTGACTTTGATGCCCAGTCATACAACGAAACCATTCGCATGCAGCATGAGCAGCGCGTGAGTTATCTTGCGGGCGCTTATGATATTAATCCAAGTCATTGCCATGTAAAAGAAGGTTTACCAGAGGATGTGATCCCTGAGCTTGCTGAAAAACTTGATGCTGAATTGGTGATCTTAGGGACTGTTGGTCGTACCGGATTTTCAGCAGCATTGATAGGCAATACCGCTGAACATGTTATCGATAGCATCAACTGCGATTTATTGGCTATAAAGCCCGACGGTTATAAATCACCGTTAGAAGAAGCCTAAGCAATACGCGGCTCTTTACCCCGCCAAAGATAGCTGGAATAATACGCGCCCTGAAACTGTGTTACTGGGCGCTTTTTTATGCTTGAAGCTATATCTGAAGTTACGGTAAATCCTATGCCGGAAGAATTATCAAAAAAACAAACTACCCGTCTGAATAAATTACAGAAGCGGCTTCGTCGTGAAGTGGGCAGCGCGATTGCCGATTACAATATGATTGAAGATGGTGATAAGATCATGTGCTGCCTCAGTGGCGGTAAAGACAGCTACGCCATGCTCGATATTTTGATGAATCTGCAGCAACGCGCGCCCATTCAGTTTGAAATCATTGCGGTTAATTTAGATCAGAAGCAACCGGGCTTCCCTGAGCATGTATTACCCGCCTATCTCGATAAGCTCAATGTGCCTTATCACATCCTCGAGAAAGATACTTACTCGATAGTGAAAGACAAAATTCCTGAAGGTAAAACCACCTGCTCCTTGTGCTCTCGCCTGCGCCGCGGCACGCTTTATGGCTTTGCTCAGCGTATCGGCGCCACTAAAATCGCCCTAGGCCATCACAGGGATGACATTATCGAGACCTTGTTCTTAAATATGTTCTTTGGCGGTAAGATGAAAGCAATGCCGCCAAAGCTGCTGTCGGATGATGGCGCCAATATCGTTATACGTCCCCTAGCCTATTGTCGCGAGAAAGATCTCGAAGAATATGCCAGCTTAAAAGAATTTCCAATCATTCCATGCAACTTGTGTGGCTCACAGGAAAACTTAAAGCGCGCCGCTGTCAAAGACATGCTAAATCAATGGGATAAACAATACCCAGGACGCATTGAAACAATATTCACCGCCATGCAAAACACCGCACCATCACAGGGTGTTGACCGTGAGCAATTCGACTTTGTGTCTCTAACACGTGACCCAGATGCGCCTATGCGTGGTGATGTTGCTGAAGCCAATCTACCTGCATTCGATTTTCTTGATATCGCCAATAGTGGTCGTATCGATTTGGATGCAGCAAAACGCATTGATATTGTTAACACTTACGAAGTCTAACTTAGACTGAATTTAGCGCCTATTCAGTAAGAGAAGTTGAGGGTCCGCCGGGATTCTGGAATATTCCGCCAAATCAGACCTAATTAGTTGTTATCTTTAGATATTGAACGATTCTGACTATCGGCCCCCTTCAATTCAATGAACCATCTGTCCATAATGTCTTTTTGTGCATTGGCAGTCGATTTCAACGATTGTACTTCAATGATAAGTAAGGCGTTCTTGTCAGTCTGCTCCGCGAGTTGCGTGTTTAACGAATTAATTCGAGACGTTGCCTGTTGATACCTATC
>NZ_JAKKRZ010000024.1:0-66943 GCF_025653725.1 Shewanella sp. SM74
TGATGGTTCAATGCCTGTTGTGGCTAGTTGGTTTACACGCACAGCAACAGGGCTGGGATAAGCATTTTCAGGCCAATACCATTGGGCATCGAACGGTACTCTCAACGATTCGCTTGGGATTGGAGGTACTCAGGCGGCCTGATTATCAAATCACGGAGAAAGAATTGCTGGCGGCCTGGGTATTATTCGCCAATCAGTTGCTCAAATATGGCTATGCTATGGCTGATTTATGAGGGGATCCTTCAGAGCCATGCATCTGTCTCATTCGGCACAACTAGAACAAATAAAAGCCTAGGACACAAGAGATTATCCCCGCGTAGATCGTTATAGTTTTTTATTGGAAGTTTGTAAGAAAAATATTCTTCGCAACCGTCATTACAGGCTGTGCACTTTAATTGAATCTCTAGCTGAGGATTACGAATAGTAGAGGCAAAACCTCTTCCTTTTAGAATTAAATCAACACTATCATCATCAACATCAGGAATTGCTGATCTAAAACCAATTTGAGCAGCAATCGCACTAACATACGCTCTACTTAACAATTCTTTCCTTTGATTTATATCCATTATGCCAACTAAAAATTTTGTTAAGAAACAATCTGAAAAATAAATAACATGCTAAAGCAACATGTTAGCTCTAGAGTTTATAGATTACGCTGTGCACAAAATACAAAGAAAGTGTTGACTGATCTTTAAGTATAACTGTGGCCACATCCCTACAATTTATCATTTTATGCTATAAGAATTTGAGTCAGTTAAGTAGTTATTTTTTAAACAACTATTACTTTAAACGTCTTTATTATGCTCAACATTATCATTACAGGCTGCTATGTATAGGAAGGGATGCTGGCTAAATTAAGCACTCTCATGGAAGTGACCGTTGGCGGCATGGATGCCGCCGTCGAGCCCTCAGGGATGAGTTTATGGCGAGTCACTGGAGTGAGAGTGCTTAACATCAATCCCATCTGCGATACTTTATTCAGTACCATCACACTGTGATTTACCTGCTTGATAGCAACTGGGTTGACGTGGGCATACGGCGCCGCGGGAGCAAATAAGGCGGGCGTCGTTTTTGATCCCGCGTTCTATCCAGTTGATATTGAGGATTTTTGCAACGCTCACCAGATCGCTTTTAATGTGTTTTGGAATAGTGACTGAACCGCCACTGGCGACACAGGCATCTTTCAAATCGTGGGCGATTGAGAGAGCATCTTTGCCTTGGGCTTCAATCGCCGGATTCAAATCAATACCGGCACAGAGGACATGGGGATTGCCTGCCGAATCTTCGACCTTAATTGACTCGCAGCAGTAAATGCGGGGTTCGTTACCGACGTTTAAAATCGAAATCTGTGCCGAAGTGCCGACCGTCGGCTCGCTGATCATTCTAAAGACGGCCCAATGCTGACAAGGGTCTTCCACTAACCGCATATTGCCCCAAGGTAGTGGAATACCGTTACCACGGTAAACGGCTTTGAGTTTGCCTGGTGCGTAAGCGTCGAAATAATGCCAATGGGGATAAGGAGAGACGACAGTCATACGCCGCATGGCGACTGAGGCTGACACTTGCAGTTGCTTGTGTACTTCAATCTCATAGCCATGGCGGTCGAGTAATTGGCGATAAGGCACTTTAGGGCACAGCAGCGCACCGGCGAAGAAGCTCGATTCAAAATCGCGCCACGCATGCAAGATATCCTGCGCGTTCAAGGTATTGGACTGCATACCCGCCTCTTCATCCACTTCTAATTTGCGGCCTGAGATCATCACACTCTTGAGGCCGTCCTTGTTGTGCAACACGCAATGACCTATGTGCACAGCTAAATCATATTTGAGTCTGTTGGGGCGATTTTTGAGGATTTTATTTACATAAATCGTGCTCGGCGGCTCAATAAATGAGGTGACCAACTGGCGCGAACTCACGCCCATTTCATCGATAACTTCCTGCGGCGTACTATCTATCCACTTGATTTTTAATCCCATTCCCTTAGCGATATCCAGCATATCGTCCAGAGATAGGGGCATACGTTTGAGGCCGACTTCTTCGGCGGCACGTTCAAGATCGGGGAAATGATTTTGATGGTGTTCTTGATGGGCGCGGATCAATAAATGGGCAAACTGCCGACCTGAGATCCCTGTCTGCGACAGCATCTCAGGTATCGCTATTTGTAAAATATCATTGGAAAACAAAAAGCTGGGTTCGAGTGCCATACCACTTATGCCACCACGTCGGCCCTTGTCTGGCGTAATGGCGTTTTCTTCGGGCACATCGTCTAAGAACCATTCGGCGTCTTTTTGAAAAACCGCGGCGATGACTGCCAGCATTCCGGCACTCGGCACACGCTTGCCACGTTCGATCATCGACAAATATGACACAGAAGGCGCACTTCCCGCGTCGACTCGAATGCATCGTGCCGACAAATCTTCCATAGTTAAATTATTACGTTTCCGTAGGTTACGTATTTTTGTGCCTAGGAAATGTGATTTTCTCATCAAGCTCTGGTCATTGCGCATTTTGTAAAATTCACAGTGTAAAATTTTTATTGTGAAATTGTAGTCAAAAAAAGACTAGACTACAAATCAAGCAATCAAGGAAAGGCTAATGCGAACAAGCTAAGCCATTCCAGTACAAGAAATGCTTAACCACTCCCACTAAAAGTGGCTAAGCACTCAAAGCGGACAAACCAAATTGAAGACAAACTTTGATAAGCCAAAAGTTAAATCAAAACCCTGAATTTTTTTAAATTGAAAGAGTGAGAGGAACAAGCGATGAATATGTCAATAATCAAGAGCAACCAGATCCAACCGAATCTAAACAGCCTCATCGCAGAAGAAGTGCTAGCCGTGGCCCAAGTGAATGTCGCCGAGCACGAGAAGATCGCTAATGCGAAACAATTCCTCGACCGCCTCTTTCCACTTAACTCTGGTTCACACCAAGATGTGAGCAGCTATGTGGTTTACTACCAACACCTGTTGGCCTTTTTTGCCGACGGCAGCCACAGTGGTTTACGTCAGCCAAAACAGTTTGTGGCCTTTAACGGCACTAAAGATGCGCCTTGCGCCATAGTGTTACAGGACCTAGGTTGCCACGTTGAACTCAGTTTCGACCGCAGTGGCATGATAGGTGCGAGAGACGTTGCCAATCTGGAAGATATCCAAATCGGAACGTCATTAAACATGGTAGTCGGAACACCAGAGTCACGTTCTGCCGCATCGCGCCATTGGCTCAGCCTATTACATGCGGGTATGTCCAGCGCCAACGACACCCAAGATAAGTTGTTTACCGCAAAGGATGGCAGCGATTACAACTTGAAAAGTATCGTAAATTTATAATTTCACGTTTTGTAACCTCGCTATTTATTATCTAGCTAAGAAGATGAACTGAGCTCAGTTCATCTTCTTCAATTTACCCTCCTGCTTTGCACAATCCTCTGATAGTCAATAAAACTGACTGACTAGATAAGTTTAATTGATTTTATTGAGGCTCATACACCCAGCTATAATGCCCTCTTTCATCTGTCTCCATGATCAATCCAATTGATCGCCATTTTGTATCCGTCGCTTAATGTGAAGATCTGTGGTTGGAACGATAAACCGAATCGCTCGAGCCTAAGGCGTTATGAATTCTTCATCGACATCACAGCAAAATAATAAGACTCATCGCATCGTTTTCATCTGTGCGGGTTTGTTATGCCTCGCGCCTTTTATCTCATCGCCCATGGCGCTAGTGCTCGGTTTTACCTTAGCCAGCCTTGGTTGGGTGCCAGTGCAATGGAATATCGCCGCACTCACCAAAAAACTCCTGTCTTATTCGATCATTGGCTTAGGGTTTGGGATTAACTTAAACGCGGCGATCGAGGCGAGCACCCACAACTTCGGCCTGATTGTTGGCTCAATCTTTTTCACCCTCAGCTTAGGGTTTATGCTCACCCGCGCCCTGAAATTTGATCATGTCACGGGCCACTTAATCGCCTCTGGTACCGCTATTTGCGGTGGCAGCGCCATTGCCGCAGTCGCTCCGGCCATCAATGCGCGTAACGATCAAACCGCCACTGCATTAGCCTGCGTATTTGTGCTCAATTCAGTCGCGCTATTTTTATTCCCTGCACTCGGCCACTTGCTCAATATGAGCCAATACGATTTTGGCGTGTGGAGTGCTATCGCCATCCACGATACTTCATCGGTTGTCGGCGCGGCTTCGGCCTACGGCGATGAAGCCTTAAAAACCGCAACCACTATAAAACTCGCCCGCGCCCTGTGGATTATCCCGATCGCATTGGTCAGCGCTATGTTGTTTGGTGGCGATAAGCGCAAGCTTAACCTGCCGTATTTTATCGGTTTTTATTGTTTAGCCATTGCCGTGGCCCATTGGTTACCACAATTCCACGCTGTTTATGACACCTTATTTATGGTGTCGAAACGGGCATTAGTTCTGTGTTTGTTTTTGATTGGTGCAGGAATTACAGTGCAGAAAATGCGGGCGAGTGGCCCCAAACCTTTGTTGCTTGGGGTGATGCTGTGGGCAGCAATTGGTATCACGTCTTTAGTGTATATTCTTTATTTTCAATAACTAAGATTTAGCTAAAAAAAGCCTGCCTACTCTGCCGTCGGCTTCATTCGCCAAGCCCAGTAGAGGACGCCAACAAAGGCGGAGAATTCGATAAGTGAGCGCACGAGTCCTGTGGTTTGCGTCGAAGCGACCAAGGCAATCAGGCAAAACACGATAATCAGCCAGTTTTTCAATTGCATCTTCCTGCAAACTTAGGGGATGCTCATTATTGTTTAGAACTAAAAACTCAGCAAATATCGATTTTCAATAACAAATAGCTATAACAACTAAGCCAATCCAGCGTTGATTAAGCCGCCTTAGGGCTTGATGCCGCTTCATTCGCAGCAAGATCTTGATTATGTTCTTGAATAAAATCTTCCATAAACCAAGCGCAAAAAGTATGGCGTCCATCGACTGCCGCTTTACCGTAAATGGTCGATGCCTGTTGTCTGACGGTTTTTTCTTTAGTCTGGCGCACTTCGGCAATTTCTTTAAAGCTTAGGCCCTTAAGTAATAAAAAAGCCACTTGCTGCTCACTCTTAGTAAAGCCCCAAGTCTCGAATTGCTGCGACACCGCTTGGCTGTATTCTTGTCTGGCAGAGCGCATTTGCGTCGACATATTGTCGATTTTTTTATCCGCATGCTCCAACCGTTTAGCTAACGCTTTCACCTCGCGGGAGCGACGAATAAGGTCATAACTTAAGTACATGGCACCAATCACAGTGAGCACTAATAACATGGCTTCCTGGGCAATATGCCATTGGGGAATGCCCAATTGAATGTCGGAAGTGATGTCAAAAAGCTTAAAGCATATGATCAAGGCCAACAGACCAATAATGACAAGATCCTTCATCGAAAAACTCCTAAATAAAAGCAAAATCAACCCATTAATTTATGGGACATATGTACCATAGACAGTTTTATGATACATGTCCCCCACGACTTTCGCCCACCAATCCCTACACTGACAGCACACTTTATTACCATAGAATCGTCCTATGTCTGTCAGTACGTCTTGTATCAAGTTATGTCTGTTGGCGACCTTAGTCAGCAGCAGTTTCCTGTGCCACGCCGCGCATTCCGAGCTATCTCAAGCACTCACCACCAGCCAAGCAAGATTACATTCTCTATCTCAATCGGGCGGCCAGTTACCGCAATCACAAATAAGCTTAAGCAGCTCATCTTGGCTCAATGGCCTGCCGAGCATTAGCTTGAGTCACTTAGGTAGCCTAGATAATGGTAACAGCTACGAGCAGGAACTCTCACTCAATTTGCCAATAAAATCCCCTGCTTTGCACAGCAGCGATAAGCAAATTAAACAACTCACCCAAGGCATTCAGGTGCAACAAGCCGCGCTGCAAGGCCTGTATTTATCGGGATTATTGCGACAAAGCCTGTGGGAACATCGTCTTGCTGCAGTGAAACTGGCCCAATTAGATCGCAAGAGCCAATTACTCGACAAGCTTCATAGTCAGCAAAAGCAACTCACAGATGCGGGCGAACTGCCGATTGCCCACATTCTCTTGTTAGAACGCGAACTGGTGGATATTGCACTGGAGCGGGTCGATCTTAATCAGCAACAGGCCGAGGCGCGTGCCCTCTATCAACAACTCACCGGACAAGAGCAAATACCGCAGAACATAGCCGAAACCGCGCGGCCACTTTCTGCCAACAACCAACCCAATGACATGCTCGCGCAGCATCCATTATGGCAACTATTGAGCCTGCAGAAGCAGCAACAGCTGTTGATCATCCAGAGTCAGCAAGCGGGGAATAACGATCCTTGGGCAGTCTCACTCACGGCCAAAAATACCGCCGATAATCAAGTCGATGATCAACAGCTTGGCATCGCCGTTTCTGTACCACTGACCTTAGGTTCTGCCCTATCACAAACCGAATTATCCCAATGGCAACAAGCCCATACCGAGTACACGCTCAACCTCGACCGTACCTATATCGAGCTAAAAACTCAGCTTAAAAAGCTAGAGCAACAGCAACAAAACTTACTCAACCAACAGACATTGCTAACCCAAGCCTTACACCTTAGCCGCACCATCACTGAAGAGCTGGCCAAGGTCAAAGACCAAAATCAAGTTAGCTACGAAGTCTGGCTGCGCCGCTATATGGATGCCCTCGATACCGAATCCCGCTTAGCACTGAACCAAGTCGCGCAGCAACAACTGCACTCCCAACAACTGCAAGCCTTAGGAATTTCATTATGATGGCCAAGTACGGCGCATGCCTTTTCTGTTTATCCGCCAGTGTTGCCACTTTAGTGCAGGCTGAATCCTTAACGATAAGCTCCCTCGGTAATTTAGACCTGAGCTACGTACAACCACAGAAAGTCGCCAGTTATGAGGGCAGCCCGTTGCCCGCGCAGGTTGAAATCCTCCCCGGTAACGATTATTGGATCAGCACGCCGGAGAATATCCAGCAGATCAGCTTTCTCGTCGGCCAAGGCCAGCTCGTCACTAAAGGCCAAGCGATTGTCAAACTGACTGGGCCAGAAGTGTTCCACTACCTCGCCCAAGTCGAAGCCGCCAGCAGCTTGTATCAACTAGCCAAAAGCCGTTATGAGCGCAATAAACCCTTATTAAACAATGGCAGTATCAGCACAGAAAAATGGCAAGAGATCAGCCAAGACTACTTCAGCACTCACCTCGAATACGAGCACATGCAGCATTTTATGGAGATAGTCAAAAGCACAGATGCCACCACAGACTCCCTAGTGGTAGGCACGCCAGTGGCGGGGATCGTTAAACTCAACCAAGTGAATGGACCTTATATGGCGGGTTCACAGCTATTCTCACTGGTGCCCAGCGACAGCATTCGCGTCAAGGTCAGTGTGCCAATGAGTCAGTCGCACTCACTTTCGGCGGTGAATATCAATCAGTGCCATATCGCCATTGAGTCCGTGTCGGCCATCGCCGAAGGTGCCTTTGTGACCGCTTGGTCATCACCCTTGCCGCAGGAATGTAACTTACTGTTAGGACAACAGATCACTGTGATACCCGAGTATCAAAAGGCGGTGTATTTATTGCCTAAAAATAGCGTATTCAGTTGGGAGCAAGACAGCCAAGTCTTCACTAAAACCGCAGACACGCTCACCTCGATTACGATCGATATTCTCGGTTCAACCCCAGAGCAATATATCGTTGAAAGCGATCAAGATCTCAGCCAAATCCAAGTGTTATCCCAGTCAGTTGCTGCAGTCAAAGGCATAATGCTTGGCCTAGGAGGCGAATAAGATGTTGACCTCAGTCATCCGCTTTTCGCTTACGCAGCGCTTATTTGTGCTGATTGTGGCGCTGATCATCATGTTAGCGGGAGCGCGAGCCTGGTTTTCCATTCCTTTGGATGCCTTTCCCGATATTTCGCCCACCCAAGTGAAGATTATCCTCAAGGCGCCCGGCATGACGCCGGAGGAAATCGAAGCGCAAATTACCGTGCCGATTGAAACCGAACTGTTAGGTATTCCCCATCAATCGATTCTGCGCTCGACCACTAAATACGCCATCAGCGATATCACCCTCGATTTCGACGAAGGTACAGATATCTATTGGGCGCGCCAGCAGGTGAGTGAGCGCATCGCCGCCGTGTGGGACAGTTTCCCTGAAGGTGTAACGGGCGGCGTAGCGCCAATGAGTACGCCGCTCAGCGAAATATTTATGTTTTCACTCGAAAATCCCAATCTATCGCTGATGGAAAGACGGCAGTTGCTCGAATGGGAAATCCGTCCGCTACTACGCACCGTTGCAGGTGTCGCCGATGTGAATATCCTCGGTGGCTATGCCAAAAGCTTTAGTGTGACCCCCAAACCTGCGGCTATGGCGGCCACGGGCGTAAGTTTTGCGGCGCTACAACAGGCGATAGTGGAGAATAATCACAACGAAGGTGCGGGCAAGCTCACCATTGGTACAGATACCATCATAGTGCGCGCCGAAGGTCGCATCGATGATATCGACGAGCTCAAACAATTAGTGATCAAAGCCGATGATGCCAGAGTGTATCGACTGCAGGATTTAGCCGATATTCAAATTGGCCACTTAGCCCGCTATGGCGCAGTCACTAAAGATGGCAACGAAACCGCCGAAGCCTTGATCATCGCCCTAAAAGACGCCAATACAGCACAAGTAGTCAAAAACATTAAAGAAAAACTCGATCAAATCAGCCTAACCTTGCCAGAAGGTAGCCAGATCAACACCTTTTACGACCGCGCGAATCTGATCAATACCGCGATTGAGACCATCTCCAATGCCCTGTTCGAAGCCGTAGTGTTGGTGATCATCTTGCTGGCGCTATTTTTAGGCAACGTGCGCGCCGCATTAGTCGTGTCACTCTCGCTGCCTCTTGCCGCGTTGATGACGTTTTTGATGATGGATTACTTCAATCTTTCTGCGAACTTAATGAGCCTAGGCGGACTAGTTATCGCCATCGGCATGTTAGTGGATTCATCTGTGGTCATAGTAGAAAACATGGTGAATCTTATCGCTACTAAGCAGAGATTACCGCGGCTGCATTTGATTTTTCGCGCGACCAAGGACGTTGCCATTCCCGTGGTGTCGGGCACTGTGATCGTCATGATAGTGTTCTCGCCCTTGCTGACCTTGAGCGGGCTTGAAGGCAAACTCTTCACCCCAGTTGCGGTCACTATCGTGTTTGCCATGCTGTCGGCGCTGGTGTTGTCCTTAACTGTTATTCCGGTTATCGCCTCTTACCTCGTCAACGAAAAAGCCGCCAAGGAACCTAAGGCGATTGAAAAGCTTAAACAGCTTTATCTGGGCAGCCTCAAGGGCACGTTTATCCATCAAAAACGCTTTATAGTGATCGCCTTTAGCTTGCTTATCGTCAGCTTAGGCTTGTTCGGGTTAGTGGGAAAAACCTTTATGCCGACCTTAGATGAGGGCGACATTATTCTGCAGCTGGAGAAGTCTCCATCGATTTCACTCGAGGCTTCGATTGCCATCGACAAGCAAATTCAGCAAACCTTGCTGGCTAAAGTTCCTGAAATCAAACAGATGGTGGCGCGTACTGGCGCGGATGAAATCGGCTTAGATCCCATGGGACTCAATGAAACCGATGTGTTCTTAGAACTTTTGCCCCGCAGCGAATGGCGCTTTGCCAATAAAGAAGCGCTTATCGATGCGATCCGCACTGTGTTATTGGACTATCCCGGCGTTAATTTTAACTTCACTCAACCGATACAAATGCGCGTATCAGAAATGCTCACCGGCAGCATTGGCGACGTAGCGATCAAGGTCTTTGGTAACGATATCGACACCTTAGGTCAGCTCACGAGCCAAATCCAACAGCTGGTTAATGCCACCAGCGGCAGCGTCGATGTGAAAATGGCGATGATCGAAGGCAGTCCTTTTATCAACCTCACCTTAGATAACGAGCTCGCCCGAGGCTTTGGCATGAGCACCATGGAGTTTGCTCGCTACCTGAAAAGCCAGCTCGAAGGCGTGATCGTGACCGAAGTGCTGCAAGGTAAGAAGCGCACACCCGTGCTGATTGCTAACAATCAGAGCCACTTAAGCAGCATTAATGAGCTTAAAAATCAGTTACTGGTGATGCCAGATCACTCCTTAAAACGCCTAAGTGATGTCGCCACCTTAAGCTATAAGCAAGGCCCCATCCTTATCGAGCGTGAGCAAGGGAATCGCTTTTCAGTGATAACCACCAACGTGCAGGGTCGCGATATCGTGAGTTTTGTAGAAGAGCTCAACGCTAAAATTGCGCAGGAAATCAAACTTCCGAGCGGTTATAGCGTGAGTTTTGGTGGCGAGTTTGAAAACCAACAGCGAGCCACCAGCAATTTACTACTAGTGATACCCATTGCTATCGCACTGATCACTTTGATTTTATTCACGACATTTGGCTCGCTTGCCAAAGCGGGCTTAATCCTCGCTAACGTTCCCTTCGCTATGATGGGCGGCATAGTTAGCCTGTATTTGTCAGGAGAATATTTATCAGTGCCCGCCTCGGTTGGCTTTATCGCCCTACTCGGCGTCGCTGTGCTCAATGGCGTGGTGATGGTCAGCTATTACGAACAAACCAAGCACATGTTCAGCAACCTGCGCGAACGGGTAGAACAAGGTGCGGCGCGGCGTTTACGCCCTATTTTGATGACGGCGACTACGGCGATGTTTGGTCTTATGCCACTGGTGTTTGCCTCGGGCCCTGGGGCTGAAATTCAAAAACCTTTAGCGATTGTGGTGATTGGCGGTCTGCTCACTTCAACCATTACCACACTGTATTTACTGCCAATTCTGTATTTTTGGCTGGAGAAACGTAAATGAGCACAGAACAACTGTTAGTACTGATCGCCCAAAATGATATTAAGGACGACATAGTCGATACCTTGATAGAGTTGGAGTTTCTGTCGGGTTTTAGCCTAGGGAATATTTGTGGTTTTAGCCGTGAACACAGCCATTTTAATATCAAGGAACAAGTGGAAGGTTATCGGGAGTTTTGTAAATTCGAAATCATGCACCCCGCTGCGCAACAAGCGGCGCTGCTCGCGGCGCTGGCGTTGGTCTGCAAACATAATCCCTGTCGCTATTGGATTATGCCCATCTATCAAAATGGTACTCTGTCTTAATCTAGATTGATGTTGATCTCACTGAGCAAGGCATACTCACTTTGTCACTAAAGTCAGTATGCCTTTAAAATAGCTAAAGAATTGGCGTTGGGCGACGCACTAAAAACCCACTCAGGATCGATAAAATGCAGTAAGCGGTAAAGAAATAAAAACCGTTTTCAAATTGCGCCTGAGTTTTTAACATTTCCCCCATGCCGCCAGAAGCATTTCCCGCCATAAACGTAATGATCAGCGCCACCACAAACACATCGGCCATCGACCACTTGGCGAGCGCATTAACGAGGGCATTAATCCGCAGTTTCAGCCCAATCGAGCTAACACATTGCTGTGCCAACATTAAGCTCAACTTCAAGGCTGGCACCACCACGCTGAATAACATGACTAATCCCGCGACGAGTCCATTACCAGAGTGATAAAGCTCGGTCACTGTTCCCCAAATACTACGAGTCTTCTGCAACACTTGGACTTCACCTTTAAGGCTATTAAACCCAAGCAAACCACTGACCATGCTTAACATACCGCGGGCACTGCCACGCCCAGAGTCCTCATCAAAGCTTTGGGCAACTTGCTCTATGCCTTGTTCCGCCAGCTTGGCCTTATCGATACTGCCGCTGATACTCAAAATAGGTTGAGTCACCCCAGGGATTAACAAAGCCAAGGATAAGATAATGATAAAAATAGGAAATAGAGATTTCATAGCACTGTTCATAGCATTGCTCGACCAGAGAAATACTTTCAGTTTACGGTTTTTAGCTCAGGCTCTGCAATCATTCACACCAGCCATCGACTCAGATGACCGGCATTTAAGGTAGGATTTGAGGATTAATAGAAAGGAGTCGGATCGATATCTAATGTACTCGGTGACACACCGCGTTCAATATAAAGTTCAGATTTTAATAAATCCACCATAGCGACATCAGTGTAACGTTTTACTTTTAAAGAATAAAAACACTTTACGATTGGATGTAGCGCATCCCTATCTTTCGAGGCCCAAACAATACCAACACGACCATCCGACAATTCAACTAAGGAACCCACAGGGTAAACACCAATACAACGAATAAACTCATAGACCAATTCTTGATCCAAATGGAATGGCGTCAGACTGAGTAAAATTTTAAAGGCCGCGGCAGGGCTCATAGCCTCTTTATAACATCGCGTCGCTGTTAAAGCATCGAAGATATCGACTATACAACTCATACGGCCATGGCGGGGGATTTCATCACCCTTCAAACCCCTTGGATAACCTCTGCCATCTAATTTTTCATGGTGCATTAAGCAGATATCTTTACTGATCTGCGACAGACCAGTAGTTTCGTTCATAATTTCAAGCGCATACACTTGATGCAGCTTCATATGTTCGAACTCTTCCGGCGTCAGTTTGCCCGGCTTGTGCAGCACTTTATTGTCGACTTTAATCTTGCCAATATCGTGCAAAATCCCGCCGACCGCCATTTCCCGTAGCATGACGCGATCTAGCTTTAAGTATTTACCAAAGGTAACCAGTAGAAAGGCGACATTCACTGAATGTTCAAGTAGATAGGCATCTTTTGAACGGAGTGCAGACATACATTTAAGCGCATCAGCATCCAACATCACTGACTCTATCATGGTATCGGCTAACGCTTCGAAGGGGGCAACTTCGATGGCTTTACCTTCGAAGGTCTCAGATAAGACTTTACGAATGAGGTCTTTCGCCTCGGTAAGCATGACTTTAGCTTGAGCTTGTTGCTTATCGCGGCTAATGAGCGCTTTTTTATTGTCAGTTTGATTATCGTTAGTGATTTTTTTCTTTAACCCACAATGTTCAGCCGAACGCTCGGCGTCTACCCAAACAAATTTAATACCGCTTTTGGCCAGTTTTAAAATCGCATCCTTGTGCTTAATTTGTCCAGCATTTGCAATAGCAAGTTGACCTTTATCATTTTTGTCTATGGCACTGACAAACATACCCAATGTCAGCTGTGACACTGGTAATTTGATAAGTTCAACTGATTCTGCCGACTCACTCATATCTACAACCCCAAGGATGATGTGCCTGAATAAAATATCAACTTAACCATACGACATTAAAGCGACTGCTTCAAATGTTCTGTTGTTATTTTTGATTATTATAGAACAGACGTGAGGGGCATTCTAAGACGAGGATTAGAAAATCACCATAGACTTTCTTGGTAAATAAAGGGGCTTAAACAAGATACGATGAAATCAGAGCTTAAGGTGTCGATTAGACCCATTTCAATCTCTCATTATTTCAAAAAATGCCTAAGGGCTAGGCATTCAAAACCAGCGACCCTCACGCGCGAAAAGCTCACAACTACCCCACATAACGCTCAGCCATTTCAGTTGACTCTTCCACCAATAAACCATTACGTAAACTCAGTTGCCGTGACACTGCACTGTGTTCAATGCTTCTGTGAGTGCTGAGCAAAATAGCGCAACCTTGGGAGCTTAACTGCTTTAGCAAGTACCACACTTTGCCGTAGTAATGCTTATCCATCCCCGCCAATGGATCGTCCAAAAGCAGCACCTTAGGGCGTAGACAGGCGAGTGACGCTAAGGCAATCAAATGCTGTTGGCCGTAGGATAATTTGTGGGGCGACAGATGGGCTAAGCTAAATAAATCCAACTCGTCCAACATTTGCACCGCTCGCTCTTTGGGGAGTTCAAAGCGCCTAAGGCTAAACTGCATTTCGGCTAGCACGTTAGACTCGAATAATTGTCGACTCGGCCTTTGCATCAACAGTCCCAATTCAGCACCATAAATCCCCAATTTAGGCCTTCGCCCTAGCACTTTAAGAGGAAGACGCTGCCTTAAACTGTGCACGCCCGCTATAGTTTTCAATAGACTCGTTTTACCAGAGCCGTTATCGCCCACTAAGGTCACTATCTCCCCCGCTTGCAATTGGAATCCTTGTGGACACGCAAATAACGTGGGACAAGCATCGAACCCAAAATCAAAGGCTTCGGCACTGACCAAGACTTTGCCTAAATGCTCAAACTTAGCCTGATTTCGCCACGCAGGCGCTTCAATTTGCGGCGCATCGCTCACGGTATAGATGCCTTCGGACAACTTACCAGCCTCTAACTGCCAATAATGCTGAATAATCTCGGCGAATGCCGAGGCGTTATGCTCAACTAATACTAGCGCCATACCATCTTGGATAAGATTGCGAAGCACGACCAGCAGCTCACTCACACCGTGATCATCGAGTTGTGCCCAAGGTTCATCGAGCAGCAGTAAATGCGGCTCTGACACTAACTGAGCGGCGATCATTAAGCGATATTTTTGACCGAGGGAAAGCGTGCTGACTTGGGTATCGAGGCGCAGATACAAGCCCACGCGCCGTAGTGCTAATTGCACTTTAGGTAGCATTTGCTCGGCGGGAATACCGAGGTTTTCTAAGGCGAAAGCCACCTCGGCACCAACGGTTTGCCTTAGTAGCTGAGTTTGTGGGTCTTGCATTACCAGACCCGTAACCAATTGAGGATAACGCCAGATGTCACCTTCATGCGGGCGATTTAACACGCCCGCCAGTAGATTTAGCAGACTCGATTTTCCTGAGCCCGTAGGACCGCTCACGCAATGGCATTGGCCGGTACCAATCGCCAAGTTTACCTCCTGCAATACCGTCGGTAACTGGCTGCCATAGTTGAAGCTAACGCCTTCGAGATCTAAGAGTTTCATACTATATCTGCCTATAAAGATCTAACGAACAGCCTATGACAAGGCTGCACCCTAGTCGTCTTTTCATTCCCACGGCGAGTCATACGTTAATAGACATCTAACTTGTCACGTAGAAAATTTAAGATGTGCAAGCTATTGTGGACCGCGATTATTCTGTCTCAACCGAAAAACGTTTAAAAACCAACCTAGATCGACTAATTACGACAAAGGGAAAGTACATTTAACGACTAAGAGACAAAATGTCCACCGAGGGTGGCTTGCCCGACAAAAAGACCCACTCAAGTCACATTTTTTATCAGCGTAAAATGAGACTATGGCGAAAGTCACACGATAGGGCCTTACATCTTGACACACTCGACCGTGGCCTTTAATTTGAGCGAAAGATTCTTATTTACAGACTAAAATCACTACAGGTAAATGGCTTGTAAAAGAGGACATTAACCTGACTCGAATTTATTGACGCTGACAGAGTGACCTTCAGCTTTCGCCTTCATCCGTTATCTTTGGAGTTCTATTTGCCCGTTCATGCCCTGTCTGAAGACCTTAAGTCTCTCATCGACAAACTCATTCAATTAAAGCAAGTTCCACCGACGGAACCGATAGTGCAGTTGTCACTAAACACTGTCGCTATGCCTTTAATTTCATGGCTGGCATCCCAGACTCAATACCCAAGGATCTACTGGCATGGGCGCGACAGAATCGAAGAAGTCGCGGCGATAGGGGCGTGCAAAGACTTTAGATTTGAAACCGGAATCAATGATCAGCAACTGGCCATGGCCTACCAAGAGCAGCGAGCCTTATCGACGAATCAGAATATTCGCTACTATGGCGGTGTTGCCTTTGATCGCACTATAGAGTCTTGGCCTGAGTTCGGTAATAGCCGCTTTATCCTGCCGCGCATTGAATTTAGACGCAGTGGGAACAAATTTAGCCTATTAGTGAATCTTAATTTTGCTGATAATGATCACCATAGCGAGATAGATAAGGCCATCGGCGCTATCGAAGCCGTCATGCCTGCGAAGCCACTCTCGCCACCTAAAAAGATCGTTCCACTTGGGCGCAGTGACAAACCTGATTTTGAACGTTGGAAGACATTAGTCGAGCAAGTGGTGGATCCTAAGTTCAATCAAGATACCCCAAAAGTCGTGTTATCCCGCTTAACACAACTTGAAGTCAATGAACCTATCGATCCTTGGATGGTGCTGGCTTGCTGGCAGGGCCGTAATCCCAATAGTTTCCAGTTTGGCTTTCAATTTAGTCCAGATCGCACTTTTATCTCTTGCTCACCAGAGCGTTTATTCCGCCGCCGTCAGCAGGAGCTATTTACCGAGGCACTTGCTGGTACAACGGTACGCGGTCTCAATCAAGAAGAAGATGTTGCGCTGGCGAACGCTTTATTAGAAGACAACAAAAATAGCGTTGAAAACCAACTTGTTCGCAGTCACATAGTGAATATGCTCACGCCGCTGAGCAATTATGTTGGCGCCGATGAATTAGCGACTATTTTTAAGCTGAACCATATTCAACATTTACACCGTGCAATTCGAGCCGAATTGAAGCCGGGCGTGAATGATTTCCAACTTTTGCAAGCCCTGCATCCTACTCCTGCAGTTGGCGGCTTGCCGCGGTATTCAGCGCTAAACTTTATTCGTCAACGTGAAGGTTATATTCGCGGTTGGTACGCCGGTGCCTGCGGCTATTTCAATAAATATGAGAGTGAGTTTTCGGTAGCGATCCGCAGTGCGCTGATCGAACCAGGTCGGATTAATCTATTTGCGGGGGCGGGAATTATTGCAGGTTCTGAGCCTGAAGCTGAGTGGCAAGAGCTTGAAAATAAACTCGCAACCATAATGTCGATTTTATTCGAAATGTAATAAGCCTAGTAAACATTAAGACTATTCAGCGCCATCAGCCCTTCGTTTTTCAATCGTTTCAAGGTAAAGCCTGTCCTGTTCACCCGAATCGATTAAGCGCTTATGTGCAAGGTCAAAATGTTGTTTCAACATCTGGCCTTTCTCGGTGTTAGCGAAAACAAAATAGGTTTCGGCCTTGAGTACACCTTGAATAATCACAAAATTTTGTGGCGCCTTTAATTTAGGAACAAACGTAAGCAAATTAGGTTTGTAATCTAGCACGGCATCTATACGTCCAGCATTTAAGCTATTGAGCATAGTCAACATATCGCTACTTTCTTCGTAATACATAGGCACAGGTGTCAGCATATTGTATCTGTAGGCCAGCATGGCCTGAACCTTCTTGTGGGATAGGCTTTCAATACCGGTCCAGCCTGCTGCCACCTCGGGAGTAACAGCCACATCGATAGAGTCCACTTCAACCATATTCTCTGTTAATAGCCCCTTTTTAATATCACCCTTGTAAACGCTGAGCGTGATATCGGTACGATTGTGCTCAACAAGATATAAACTGCGGGCAAAAGGCATAAACTGCACATTGAGTTGCCATTCTGGCTCAGGGAAAATCCGCTGAAGTAACTCGAAGTAGTAACCCGTTTTATCACGATTGGCAAATCCCTCCCAAGTTGACGTTGCTACATCGACCACTATCGGCTGAGCGGCGGAAACAGACACAGGTAACACAGCTAAAAATAAGCAAAAAGTAGCAAAAAATCGTCTCATGGCTATCCTCCTTCGACGTATTCAAAGTGTAGAAGAGTTTTCATTCTATGTGCACATTTAAACAGCAGACTTGCATCTTAAAACTCGACCACTATAATGGCGACCCGATTTCAGCACGCTGTCACCGGCAATAAAGTCGTAAACATAATAAATTGAATATTAGCGGGTTCCCTCACCCCGCCCTACACAACTAAAAAGGCCACATATGTTAATGTTAACCACAGCGCAGCTTCGCCGCGCTTTATTCCTATTAGTAGGATTTCACATACTGATTATTTGCGTCAGCAACTACTTAGTACAATTGCCATTTCAACTGTTTGGCTACCACACAACTTGGGGAGCATTCAGCTTTCCGTTCGTGTACTTAGCCACAGATCTCACTGTCCGTATTTTTGGCCAACAAGCCGCACGCAGCATCATACTCAAAGCTATGATTCCCGCTTTGATGATTTCCTACGTGATGGGAGTGATGTTCCATCAAGGCAGCTTTCAAGGTGCTGATTCACTTGCACAGTGGAATACCTTTGTGTTCCGAATTGCCTTTGCCAGCTTCGCGGCTTATTTGATTGGTCAGTTGATGGATATTAAGGTTTTTGCCCGTATTCGAGCCAGTCGCTCTTGGTGGGTCGCCCCAGCCGCCTCAACCTTAGTCGGAAATCTGGTCGATACTTTAGTCTTTTTCAGTATCGCCTTTTACGCCTCTTCCGATAGCTTTATGGCAGCCAATTGGCCCGAAATCGCTACAGTCGATTACGGCTTTAAGCTAATCGTGAGCTTAGGCCTTTTCCTACCGGCATACGGTGTTTTGCTAAAAGTCTTACAGGACAAGATTTTGCGAGCCAATCCGCAAGAATCAATTTCCTGATTAACCCAACTGGCCAGACCTGTTATAATTTAACCAGTTAATAGCTCAGCCCTGCTCCTGTTAACGCGCGAGTGGGGCTTATTTTTTATGAGAGTAAACTATGTATTCTATTGAAATTAAAGCAGAGTCAAGTTTGACTCCCGAGTTAGCCGTTCAGCTTATCCAACTTAGCCAACAAATCCCAGAGCTCGATCACCCACTCACAAACGAAGTGTTGGACCAGCGCTTACAGGGCAAGACATGTTTGATCTTAGTCGCATATGTAGAAGGTGAATTGGCAGGGTTTAAACTGGGTTATGAGCAAGAAGAGGCTATATTTTATAGCTGGTTAGGTGGCGTTGCATCCGACTTTAGACGTTTAGGCTTAGCGCAGAGTCTACTCGAATATCAAGAAACTTGGGCACGCCGCCATGGCTATAATCATATTCAGGTGAAAACGATGAATCGTTTTCCTGCGATGCTTAATTTATTGATCAGTAATCAATATTTAATTACTGAACTAACAGCCGATCCTAAAAGCTTAGTCGATCATAAACTGTATCTATGCAAGTCGGTCTAAACCGTTAATGGATGAGGGCAAAACGATATTTGTAAAGATGTGCACTTTTTGCAATAAATAGCTTGCAAACACAATTGAGAATGATTATCGTTAACGTGCGTTCCAAAACTCATCTTTAACAACGATGACTGGTAATCGACGTTGTTATGGAGCTCCTGAGTTTGCAAGCACGACATTGCTCACACACACTCTTTGTGGCCGGACTCATCATCCGGCTTTTTTTTTGCCTAAAAATCAGTAATGCAAAGCCACATAATACAAAGCCAGCAATCGCTCGACATATTTTAATTCAAACTTAATCAGCCAAATACAACACACTGCCTATCTAACGGGATAAGACTAATCTGCAGACATATCGCTGTAGTTGCCCGCAAAGTGTAAGCCATCGTAGGGATTATTTTGCTGATCTTCCTTCGCTTCATGATACAAACCTATGGTAAATAAAGACCCTTTACCCAAAGTTGAACTCACTTCTATCGTGCCACCAATCCGCTTGATAATGCCGTAACTGAGCGAAAGACCTAAACCAGTGCCATCCTTACGTGTGGTATAAAAAGGGTCGAAAATCCGTCCAAGCTGCTCTGGCGCTATCCCTGAGCCTTCATCTTCCACTTCGATTTTGACGCCAATCGGCATATCCTGCTGCACCCAGTCATAGGTTCGCACCCAAATACGTCCTTTACCGTCCATCGCATGCGCCGCATTCACTACAAGATTAATCAAGACTTGCAACAACTGCGGACGATTAACCTGTACTGGACAACTGGCGTTTAACTCAGTGATCAACACGACTTCTTGTTTTTGAATCGAATGTCGCACCAACACCAACATTTCTTCGATAATAGGAGTCATCGGATGCATTTCTAGTGGTGCGTTGAATTCGCCTGGTCGGCTGTATTGCAACAGGCTACGGATGATAGTGCTGATCCGCCCAACCTGTTGAATGACTAGATCAATTTCTTCTTTCACTACTTCTGCATTATCGCCAAGCTCGTAGCGCAGTAATTCCATATTGCCGAGGATAACGGCCGTCGGATTATTGATTTCATGGGCGATACCTGCGGTCAATTCGCCAAGAGCTGTGAGCTTCTCGTTAGTGACGAGCTGTTGACGCGTTTCGTTTAGTAATGCCACGTTACGTTGCAGCTCTAAGGTTTTATCCTGCAGGCTACGAGTACGCTCTTCAACCTTCATTTCAAGCTGTTCTGCCGCCGCTTGAATTTGGGCATTTCGACGCTGTAGCAAGTCAAGCATACTGTCAAATTGCTCGGCTAAGTTCGATAACTCATTATCCCTATCTAATCCTAAGGCGCCGATACGAATATTGCGCCCCGACTGCACAGCTTGTACAACATGGTGAATACGTTCAATGGGCTGCAATAAACTATAAGCACCGCGATAAACCAGCAGGCCAGAGACCAACAGCACTAACATTAGAATCGTGCCTAGCTCTATGATATTGAGTAAATAATTATGGATAAATGGCGATTCAGAAAAGCCGGTATAGATCATACCGACACGTTGGCCGCGAACATCTTCCAAGGGGGCATAAGCGGAAATAAACCAATCGTTAAATACGAAAGCGCGATCGACCCACTGCTCGCCTTGAGTTAACACTTTGTCTTTCACTTCCTCCGACACTAAACTGCCAAGCGCGCGGCCCAGCGTCTCATTGCCTGTGGGATAAAAATGCAGCGGCACGTTGGTGGAAATACGGATGTTATCTAAGAAGATGGTCACAGTGCCGATGGAACGCTCGGGCAAGGTGCCTTTGTCGTATACCAGATCACGAATGTGGTCAACAATTCGAGTATCGCGATTAAACAAGATCCCACCATCGAGATACCAAGCCACTTTGCCTTCCATATCAGGGACGGGCAATAGGCTACGGCTCAATAAACCACGTTCTTCAACGGTTTTAACGGGGCTCTGCGCCCGCAAGGTTGCAACTATCGGAATGCTCGCAGTGATAGCCAATTCGGGATCGATACGTGCTAAACGCTCGGGCGGCAGCACCATCAAGCCGGAGTAAGGTAATAAACCGTCTAACTTAGGAAGGATTTGTCGTAAATCGGGGTCTGCGGCCGCTTCGGCAACACTAACTAAACGCAAATAATCGAGATTTAGCTGTTTTTTCTGTTCAAGAAGAAAAGCATCAATACTGGCTCGGTAGCTGACTTCGCCACTTAATTCTTTACCACTGAAAAGTGGCCTAAAGTCATTTTGAAAAGTCCAAGACGTCACCACACGTTCAAGTTGTTTTTCTTGGCGTACTTGCACTTGCTGCAAAGTGTTTTCGGCAACAGATAAGTCAGCTTTAACCTTCATAAACAGCTGCTTACCTGTATAACTGATGTTCCAGTAAATAGTGATAAACACTAAACTCACCAGTGTCAGTAGAATGGGCAGTAACGTCAGGATTAATATGCGATAGCGCACCTTGGCCTGCATTTGCTGCCAACTGACACCAAAAAAGTGAGTGAAGAATGACACTCTATGACTCCTGTTCGCCACTAAAATCAAACCACTCTTTATACTTGCGATCTAAGGTTTTGCGCGATACGCCTAAATCCCTCGCCGCGGCAGACTTATTGCCAGAATGTAAGTCCACAACACTGGTCACATGGTGTTTTTCCACGTCTTTCAATGGCCAATCCAATGGATAACCCGATGTGGATAAAGACTCACTCTTCAGCTGTTGCTTCCAATATTCCGCTGGCGGTTTGCCCAGCAAAATACAACGCTCAATCATGTTGCGCAGTTCACGAATGTTACCAGGCCACTCGTGTTGCTGTAGTTTCACCATATCTTCATGGCTCCATACGACTTCTCTTACCCCTAATTCAGCGGCAAGTTGGCGAGTGAAATGATGGGTTAACTCCACTACATCTTCGGGTCTATCACGTAATGGCGGGATTAAAATATCGAGCACATTCAGCCGATAATATAAGTCTCGACGGAAATTCCCTGCATCCACTTCATCAATCAGAGTACGGTTAGTGGCCGCGATCACTCGCACATCAATGTTAACTTCTTTCTCGCTGCCCACAGGACGAATCGCTTTTTGCTCTAATACTCGGAGTAAAGCCGTTTGCATTTTCAGTGGCATTTCGCCAATTTCATCGAGAAAAATCGTCCCGCCCGAGGCAAAACTGAATAAACCTTCACGATTGCCTTTCGCACCCGTAAAGGCACCGGCGGTATGGCCAAACAATTCACTTTCGAGCAGTTCAGGAGCGATAGAGCCACAGTTAACTGGGACAAAAGGTCCCTGACGTCCACTAAGCAAATGCAATTGCCGTGCGACTAATTCCTTACCCGTGCCCGACTCACCTTGGATCAAGACGACGGCATTGGTCGGCGCCACACGTTCGATGATATGTTTCACCGACTTCATGGCTTCACTGCTGCCAATAATGGTCGATGAATAACCGATTGAAACCTCACGACGCAGCATCAAGTTTTCACGTTTAAGCAAGCGACGTTCGATACAGCGATCGACCGCAGTCATCATTTGTTCGAGGTGGAAAGGTTTCATGATGAAGTCAGAAGCACCAGCGCGTAGCGCGGTAATCGCGACTTCCATGTCAGCATAGCCAGTCATAAAAATGATGTCCGAACGACGCCCCTGCTCATCCAACGCTTCATGCCATTCGATACCCGAACGACCAGGCAGACGAATGTCGACGATAAGCAAATCGAAATGGCAACGGCTACGCAGCTGCTCAGCATCTTCGATACTGCCCGCCGTTTCGACTAAGGCAAATTTCTTCGAGAGTGCCTTATTTAAAAAACTCCGCATTCCGGGTTCATCATCAACAATCAGTACCGATACAGCCGATGGAAGAGGCTTGAGGTTATTATCTATCTGGCTCATATTGTCTGCTTCTGGACATTTTGACTCATTTGCGACCAATTCTAGCACTGAAAATAGATGAATAGGTCACTATGAACCATCAGAAGTTTGTCCTGAGACAATTTGTCTGTAGAGTATTTGTTAAGCTTGCGATCAAGCTCACAAATTAGGTTAAGCTGTGAAGAAAATGACCGCATTCTCAGCTTGGCATCTAACTTGCTTTCAACCGAACGTATTACAATTTACGAGACCTTCCACTCAGTAGGCATTTGAGTTGGAATCCTATTTTCCGCCAAGGAGTACCCATGCTAAACATGAAATCTCATATGAAGTCATTACTGGGACTGGTTGTTGCAGCCAGTATGTTCACTGTTTTACCCGCTCACTCGACTGAAATTATCAAGTTAGCCACCACCACCAGCACAGAAAACTCAGGCCTATTGAAAGAACTGTTACCTAAGTTCGAAAGTGAATCAGGCTACAAGGTTCAAGTCATCGCCACAGGTACAGGTAAAGCCCTGAAACTAGGTGAGCAAGGTGATGTGGATTTAGTCATGACTCACGCGCCTAGCGCCGAAGCCAAATTCGTAGCCGATGGTTTTGGTGTTGAGCCCCGTGGCATTATGGAAAATGATTTCGTAGTACTTGGCCCTAAAAACGACCCAGCAAAAATCCGTGACAGCAAAACGGCCGAAGAAGCCTTCGTTAAAATGGCAAAATCAGGCGTACCTTTTATCTCTCGTGGTGACAACTCAGGCACTCACATCAAAGAGTTAGAAGTATGGAAAGCGGCAAATGTTACTCCTAACTTCAAAGGTTATACTTCAGTCGGTCAAGGCATGGGTAAAACCCTGCTGATGGCAAACGAAATGCAAGGTTACACTCTGTCTGACCGTGGTACTTTCGTGGCTTATAAAACTAAGCTCGATCTTGCCGTTGATTTCGATGGTGGTAAAACCTTAGCCAACCCATACCAAGTCATTCTCATCAACCCTACTAAATACCCAGATCTGAACCACAAAGGCGCTAAAGCATTCAGCGACTGGTTGATCAGCAAAGAAGGTCAAAGCATGATCAACAGCTTCAAAGTTGAAGGCGAGCAATTGTTCAAGGCAACTTATAGCGAATGAACGACGGCTGGCTAGCACTATTACAGCAGGCGTTAAGCCTGCTGTTTTCTTTAGACCCTGACGTTTGGTCCATCATTTCGATCTCGTTTTCGGTTTCTTTCGCGGCACTGCTGATCACGCTGGTTCCTTCCATGGTGCTCGGCTTTGTGTTGGCGTTTGCGCCATTTCGCGGCAAATGGATAGTCACTAACTTAGTTCAAACTCTGCAATCAATCCCGACAGTGGTTATCGGTCTACTCGTGTATTTACTGCTAACGCGCAACGGTCCTATGGGCGATCTAAAATGGTTATTTACCCAAGAAGGCATGATTCTCGGGCAAATGTTCATCTGTGCCCCCGTGCTAATTGCAATGAGCCAAGCCGCATTCACTAGCGTTGATCGCAGAGCTTGGGAAACCTCACGCACCTTAGGTGCCTCTTGGTGCAGCGCAGTGTGGACAGTATGCCGAGAACTGCGCATGCCCTTACTGCTGGCGATTGTCGCGGCGTTTAGTCGCATTCTGACCGAAGTCGGCTGCTCTATGATGGTCGGCGGCAATATTTTAAACGTGACCCGTAATATTCCTACCGCAATCGCACTTGAAACCAGCAAAGGTGACTTCGCCCAAGCTATCGCCCTCGGGCTAGTGCTGCTAATCTTGGCCTTGATCCTCAACTTTGCCTTAGGTAGTTTACGCGGCAAAGCCATGCCAAGGAGCCATTAAGCAATGACTAAGGTCAAACTGATCGCCCGTGACGTAGAAATGTCCTTTGGTGCGCGCCTGTTATTCAAAGCCGACGTATTATCGCTCTGCCAAGGAGATGTGATTTATCTGCAAGGCGACAATGGCACAGGCAAATCAACCTTGATGAAAATTCTGGCAGGCTTAATACCACCAACCAAAGGCCATATTAAGGCTGTCGGTTTTGCCAAAAATGCTTGGTGGCGACGCAATCCATTGTTAGGTAAGGCTGTTTATCTGCACCAACATCCTTATTTGTTCGACGGCACAGTAGAATATAATCTCACCTATGGGCTGAATTTCAGCTCAGAAACAAAAGCCAAGGCTAAACAGCGGATTACTCAAGCAATTGAGATGGCGCAGCTAGGGTCGCTGCTGCACGAAAGGGCCTGTAATCTCTCTGGCGGCGAAAGACAGCGCCTCGCGATTGCGCGCGCTTGGATCCTACAACCTAAACTATTAATGCTCGATGAACCCACCTCCAATATGGACAAGGATTCCCAAGAGCTAGTATTAAAAATGATCCAACAACTCAAACACGAAGGCACAGGAATGTTACTGAGTAGCCATCAGAATTGCGCGCTAACCGCCATCTGCGAACAACAGTGGCACATAGAAGGTGAGCGCGTGATGACCTCTTATCAACAGCCTGAATCTTTGCCAGCACAGGAGCCTTTGTATGTCATCGCAAATTGATGCCGTTATTCTCGCCGGTGGTATGGCCCGTCGCATGGGTGGCGACGATAAAGGTCTCGTCGAATTAAACGGCGAAGCCATGATTAAGCACACAATAGATAGAATAAAACCTCAGGTTAAGGAGATCCTGATCAACGCAAATCGTAACCAAACACGTTATGCTGAGTTCGGTTTTAAGGTAATAAGTGACGAGCATAGTGGTTTCCTCGGACCTTTAGCGGGTATGATCACCGCTATGGGCCAAACAGATGCAGACTACTTATTAGTAGTGCCCTGCGACTGCCCACTCCTGCCACTCGACCTTGTTCCGCGTATGTTGGCAGCAATTGAAGCAGAAAAAGCCGAGATTGCTGTTGCCAGTGACGGTGAGTATGAACAACCCGTTGTTTTACTCTTAAAACCTAGCTTACGTGACTCGATGAAAGCGTTTCTTGAGGCGGGTGAGCGTAAAGTGGACTTTTGGTATATCAAACATCACTTCGTCGTAGCGTCATTCGCCGACCAGCCCAATGCTTTTGTGAATGTGAATACGCCAGAACAAAAACAACGACTAGCGATAGAAATCACCCAATAGCTAAAAAGGCTCCAATAACCCAAATTAGAGGTGCAAATGAGTAACCCCTTCGTCAATCCGCTCGCTATTCCCGTTCTCGGATTTTGTGCCTACAGTGGCACGGGGAAAACCACCTTACTCAAGCAATTGATCCCCGAATTAAATCAACGTGGCCTGCGCTTAGCCGTAATCAAACATGCCCACCATAATTTCGACGTAGATATTCCCGGCAAAGACAGTTACGAAATGCGTAAAGCGGGTGCGCGACAAATGCTGGTCGCCTCCCATGTACGCTGGGCGCTGATGACAGAAGATGCGCGCGATGGCGATCCTGAGTTAGTCCATTTACTCAAGCAAATCGAAGCCGACAAAGTCGATATCGTCCTCGTCGAAGGCTTTAAAAAGCTCGCATTACCTAAAATTGAATTGCACCGCGCCGCCCACGGCAAACCTTTTATCTACACCCAAGATGAGAATATCCTCGCCATCGCCTGTTGCGATGACACTCAGTTGCCAAACGACGCACTCCCGAATGAGCTGCGCCGTCTCGATCTCAACAATGTCAGCCAGATTGCCGATTTTGTGATGGAGTACGCCCAAAACTGGGAAGCGCCACTCCAATACCCCATTTCGGCCGTGGATACCTGCGCCATAGGCGACAACAAAAACCTTACCGTCAGCCAAGGTTTAGCGCAGATTTTATCCCATGTATCACCTGTGGCAGAGATTGAAGACATTGAGTTAGATGCCTTAGATAACCGCGTACTAGCCAGCGACAGCATTTCTCCCGTCAACGTGCCACAACAAACCAATTCGGCGATGGATGGCTACGCCTTTGTCTATCAAGACCCCATGCCTACCACCTTAAAATTGGTGGGAGAGGTTCTTGCCGGTCATCAATATTCGGCCACGCTTAAAGTCGGCGAAACCGTGCGTATCATGACGGGCGCAACAGTGCCTGCAGGTGCTGATACAGTGCAGCCCCGAGAGCTTGCCAAGGAAGTCGATGGCATTGTTAGCTTTGAAGGCCGCATTCTTTCTGGCCAACACGTTCGCCTCGCTGGAGAAGATATTGCTCAAGGCCAAGTCGCACTCGCAAAAGCCACTCGCCTAAGCGCCGCCGAACAAGGTTTACTGGCCTCACTTGGACTCAATCACCTGAGTGTATATCGCCGCCCAACTGTTGCAGTATTCTCTACCGGCGATGAAGTGAGCCAGCCCGGCGAAGTACTCAAAGCTAACTGCATTTATGACTCAAACCGCTTTACCATCAAAGCGATGGCAAAACGTCTCGGTTGTGACGTTATCGATTTAGGCATTATCGAAGATTCTGAAGCAGCCCTTGAAGCAACTCTCGCTAAAGCCGCCAACCTTGCCGATGTCGTCATTAGCTCTGGTGGTGTGTCTGTCGGCGATGCGGACTACATCAAAACCGTGCTTGCACGCCTCGGAAAAATTGATTTCTGGCGGATTAGCATGCGTCCGGGTCGGCCACTCGCCTTTGGTAAAGTGAATGACAGCTTATTCTTCGGGCTACCTGGCAACCCAGTCGCAGTCATGGTGTCCTTCCTGCAATTTGTACAGCCCGCTTTACGAAAATTAGCAGGTGAAGTGAACTGGCAAGCGCAGCTATTCCCTGCAATAAGTGATGAAACTCTACGAAGCCGTCAAGGCCGCACCGAATTTATTCGCGGGATTTATCAGCTTGGTAAAGATGGACGTCTGCACGTGAGTAGCACGGGCAACCAAGGTTCTGGGATGTTAAGTTCAATGGTTAAAGGGAATTGCCTCATCATCATAGGGGATGATGCAGAAGCCGTGAATGCAGGTGAAACTGTATTTATTCAACCCTTTGCGGATCTGCTTTAGGATCCAGTGAGTTTTTATGAGTCTAATTGTGGATTCCTTTGGCCGTAAGGTCGAATATTTACGGCTCTCGGTCACCGACCGCTGCGACTTTCGCTGTGTTTATTGCATGACGGAAGATCCCTGTTTTCTGCCAAAGGACCACGTACTCCACCTCGAAGAATTAGCTTGGATTGCCCAAGCCTTTACCGAGCTTGGTGTGACTAAAATTCGCCTGACCGGCGGTGAGCCCTTAGTTCGCACCGATTGCGACCAGCTAGTGGGTCTGCTTGGCAAACTGCCTGGGCTGACGGATTTATCCATGACCACTAATGGTTCAAGGCTGACAAAATTCGCTAAACCCATGTTTGATGCAGGATTAAAGCGCCTCAATATCAGCCTAGATACCTTAAACCCCACACTGTTTACTCAGCTAACGCGTAACGGCAAATTAGACAGAGTCATAGATGGTATTGATGCGGCTATTGCGGCGGGATTTGAACGTATCAAGATTAATGCGGTGATTTTAAAACAGCAGAACGATAATGAAGTTATTGATTTAGTTGATTTCTGCCGTGGCCGTAACTTAGACATCGCCTTTATCGAAGAAATGCCACTTGGCGAAATGGATGAGCGGAAACGCGCCCGTCATTGCAGCAGCGATGAAGTAAAAGCCATCATCAATAGTCACTATCCGCTACAGCTTTCCAACAAACGTACCGGCGGCCCAGCACGTTATTACACTATGGCTGACAGCCCAATCCATATCGGCTTTATCTCGCCCCACAGCCACAACTTCTGCCACGAATGTAATCGCGTGCGCGTCACAGTCGAAGGCCAATTATTGCTGTGTTTAGGCAATGAACATGCCGTTGATCTCAAAAGCATAGTCCGGGAATTTCCGGCTGATATTGAAAGATTAAAAGTCGCTATTCTCGCGGGAATTAATCTCAAGCCTAAGCAACACGACTTTGGCAATAATGAGGTACAAATCCTACGCTTTATGAACGCCACTGGCGGTTAAGCATCACCACTCCATCGCTTAAGGGCTAGCATCTCAATTTGGCCGTGATAAACTCGAAGCATCACCCCATACTTAGCGTTACACATTTCTATGGCATTAACTCGTAAGCAATGGAATAACATCATCATAGTCGCCTGCGCCTTTATGGTCGCCGTGCTGACTTTTATGGATAACAATACCAATAATGTTCCGAGTGATGCTCAGCGACTGTTTGACGATAATGCACCGCTTTCACAGCTGCAACTCGACGGGTTATGGCTGCACAAGCAAGCATCACAATGGGAGTGCGACACTAAAGTCCTCAACTGTGATGAATGGGCAAAGGCGTGGCAAACCATACGGGTATCCCCCTTAACCGCCGCGCCAGAAACCACAGATAATCCACAAGAATTAGTCATCCAGATTGCAGATATCCGCGATGCTCAACTGTGGATCTATTTTCCCAATGAAGGCGCCTTAAAGTCTCCCGCAGGTAATTGGTATTTAGTACCACCGAGTTTAAGAGCTAAACTGCAACCGATCCTCGATGCGAAACCCGCAACTTAATGTCACCCAATTTTACTTAAGATAAGAAAGAATCCATGCCGGAATTACCAGAAGTTGAAGTCACCCGTCAGGGTATTGCCCCCTACCTTGTCGAGCAAACCGTAATAGATCTTGTGATCCGCAATGGCTCTTTGCGCTGGCCTGTGCCTGACATCGCCAAACAGATTATCGGTCAAGTTATACGCCAAGTGCGACGCCGTGCTAAGTATCTGTTAATCGACACTGATGCGGGCACTAGCATAGTGCATTTAGGCATGTCGGGGAGTTTACGGATTTTGCCCCACGATACCCCAGTGGAAAAGCATGACCATATCGACTTAGTGCTCGCCAACGGCCGCATTTTACGTTTTAACGATCCAAGACGATTCGGTGCTTGGCTATGGTGTGAACTCCCAGAAGAAGCGCATCCATTACTTGCCAAACTGGGGCCAGAGCCACTGACTAATGCTTTTAATGTCAAACAATTAGCAGCAGCTTTAACGGGCAAGAAAAAAGCGATCAAACTCTGTCTGATGGATAATCATATCGTAGTGGGAGTGGGCAACATTTACGCCAATGAAGCCCTGTTTGCGGCGGGCATTCATCCAGAGGCCGAAGCAGGTAAAATAGATATAGAGCGTTTGACCGTTTTAGTTGCCGAAGTGAAGCAAATCTTAGCCCATGCCATTAAACAGGGTGGAACCACGCTGAAAGACTTCACCAATGCCGATGGCAAGCCGGGCTACTTCGCCCAAAAACTGCATGTCTACGATCGCGGCGGTGAAACCTGCACAAGCTGCGGTAACTTGCTGAGTGAAATCCGTTTAGGCCAACGCACCACAGTATTTTGTGGCATTTGCCAAACACGCTAAGTGCCACTAACTAACATTCGCAAAAATGCCTGCAATTACAGGCATTTTATTCTTTATATTGGTTACGATTTTAACCAACGCCCCAGATGATCTGGTAAAGCAACGATATTCGCGTTCAGGCTTTTCGCAGTGCGGCTTTAGCTCAGTGGCCGATAACAAAATCCACTCATCACGATGGGCAATCGCCATGCTCATGTCGCCTTTGATATCGAAACAACTTAGCTCAGCACTTATAGTTAACCCCAGTTTATTTTTCTGCTGCATGGTGTTCATACTTTTCAACTAGAGCCAAAGAACTAAAGCGCGCCACAATCATAGACGAGAACAAAATAAATCGCTCTTTAAACAGCTTTAACTCGGCACTCACAAATCACCTCCCTGTATGCTTGGAGTGCGTATTTCATCAAGCAAAGAGTACCCTATATGCTAATCCCCCCTGCCTAAGACAGAAAAGTCCACATTTTAACAAAGAAAAACTGTTTACGGGCATGCAAAAACACCCGTCGAAATGATAGTACTTTGCCCAGTGCTGTACTCATGGCGAATCGCCTTAGCATTATATTGTTTTTTCAACAGCGGTGAGTATGAGTTCACCAAAGGCATCATCTTGGCAGCTATCATCGACAACAAGGATTTCAAACTCAGTTAATTCTTCAAAGGTTTGACATATCTCTTTTATCGGTCAATATTTCATCTTTAACGGGGGTTGCAATAGAAATCAATTCGACGCATCACAACTTAATGATCACAAATACGGTATCACATAATTATTGCAAAATAAAAATTGGGATAAACGGAGATTATAACTTAAATAGAATGCTAACTTTGAATTGTAAGCTAATTACAAGAGAATAAATAACACTTGGTTTTTGAACCGTTGTTTTCACAGAATTAAGTCTTTTTCGATGAATTTATGTTATGTTATCTAGGCGTATATATATGACATCCGAGCCATATTATGAATATTGTTGTTGTTGGAATGGGCTATGTGGGCCTATCAAATGCCGTCCTATTGGCGCAGCAAAACCAAGTTACTGCAATTGATTTAGTTCCTGAACGCGTCAAACTAGTTAATGAACGTAAATCGACAGTTGTAGATCAATTAATCGAAGATTTTCTACAAAATAAGCCGCTTAATTTAACCGCCACAACAGAAAAAACAGCCTTTCAATCGGCTGACTTTGTGGTTATTGCGACCCCAACAGACTATGATCCCCAAACAAATTATTTTAATACCCATTCTGTAGAAAACGTCATTAGTGATGTACTTGCCGCCAATCCAGATACAACTATCATAATAAAATCAACTGTCCCAGTTGGTTATACAGCGGCTTTAAGGCAAAAGTTCAATAACGACAACATACTGTTTTCCCCTGAGTTTTTACGTGAGGGGAAAGCCTTATATGACAACCTTTATCCCTCGAGGATTATTGTAGGAGAACGCTCACACCGAGCCAAAGTTTTTGCCGAACTCTTAGCTGATGCTGCCATCAAGCAAGATATTCCTATTTTGCTGACAGATAGCACTGAAGCCGAAGCGATTAAGTTATTTGCTAATACATTTCTCGCCATGCGGGTCGCCTACTTTAACGAGCTCGATACCTATGCAGAGAGTCGAGGATTAAATACTCGACAGATTATTGAAGGCGTTAGCCTAGATCCACGTATTGGTGATTATTACAACAATCCTTCTTTTGGCTATGGCGGCTATTGCCTTCCGAAAGACACGAAGCAATTACTGGCAAATTATAATGATGTGCCAAACAACTTAATCAGTGCCATTGTTGATTCTAACACCACACGAAAAGACTTTATCGCCGATGCTATTATCCGTAAGCAACCCAAATGTGTTGGGATTCATCGTTTGATAATGAAGTCAGACTCAGACAATTTCCGTGCATCAGCCGTGCAAGGCGTGATGAAGCGCATTAAAGCAAAAGGTATAGAAGTTGTCGTATATGAGCCTGTACTAAAAGAAGATTTTTTTTTCAGATCTCGAGTTATTAGAGACTTAAATGAGTTTAAATCTCTGTGTGATGTGATCGTATCAAACCGTATGATCGATGAACTCAATGACGTTGCAGATAAAGTTTATACCCGCGATCTATTTCACCATGATTAGTAAGCTTTAATTAATCTGATAATCCAAGTTTTACATGAAATACTTAGTTACAAGTACAGTAGGTTTAATTGTAGCCAAAGTCGGGAGCACCTTTGCTCGGCCATCTCCTAATAGTCATTGATAATCTCAATGATTATTAGGAAGGCAATCTCAAATATGCTCGTTTAAATCCATTACAAACATTTAGATAATTTCCATTTTATTAAACTCGATCTCGCCTATAGAGAAGGTATTGCTATGCTTTTTTACAGCATGTATTCCAACATATTATTCATCTGGTACTTAAGCGAAGAGGAATTACTCACTCGACAGTTTAGCCTATACTGATAGTATATTAGTCGGGCATCTCACGATGTAGTCAGCATAAGATTGAGCATCTAGTGTATACCCCATATTCGTCTGTGTATGGGTTAGATCAAAAGATGCCTTAGACATTAACGTTAAGAAGTACTTACTGCAAATACCGTTGGGGGATATCCATTCAACATGGGCAGACACAAGCAATCTCCTTCGCGCCATTAACTATACGAAGTCACGCAATTTGTGGACTGGTATCGCCAGTTCTATAACAAATAATTTTTCGCCCAAAAAGCCAAACAAAAAGGCCTGCAAGAATACAGGCCTTTGCTTTAATAATGAATATTAGAAGCGATACTCAAAACGGCTAAAGAGCGTGGCATTGGTATCATTTTCTTGAGCATCAAATTCCGATCTCGATACAGTTCCCCCCACATTTAACATACCTTGCCACAGTGGCATGCGGTATGAAAACTCAAACATCAACAAATCTTCCTTCGGTGGTTGCGGCGCCCAAATATTGCCCACATTTGAACCATCATTATTCAGCTGGGCGTAACGCAATAAAGAAGTAAAACCACGGCTGTTACTAAACTGACCCACAAGACCTGCGACATATACTTTAGCGTCACTATCATAAGTTGAGCCTAGGGCTCGATTATAATATCGAGAACCACTCAAGTAAGTTGAATGCTCATAAAAACAATTAAATTCATTAGGATCAAGACCGCATGCAACCACAGTATCGGTATATTCAAAAAATAACTTATATTGTTGATCTGTAAATTCAAAACGCGTATCAGCGCCAAATAAGTACGCGCAATCAGCTAAATCCCATGGATTAGATCCACTAGAATCTTCACAGGTTCGTTCAAGATAAAGCCCGACAGGCACCTTAAACCAAGTATCCGCATATCGGATATCAAACCCAGCTAATTGATTACCAATTTTAGTATTGGAGGCCGGATCGCATGTTGCACTTCCATCCGCACATTCAGTGCCACCAGTTATCGCTTTAAAAAAGCTTTTAACACCGCAATCCTGTCCTTCACCACAGAACTGTGTTGTCCAAGAAACGCCCATTTCAACCGATTTTATTGGCCTAATACTCGATCTAAAATTCCATAATGCTGCATTGGCAACAGCACGATTGTCTTCAAATAGACTAAAGCCGGCGGTTAAGGTCCAAGGACCGATCCAAGAGAACCACGGCGTTTCAAACGCTGCAGCATTATTACGACTTAGCATCACTGAAGGCATTGGCCTCGCGTTATTCGACTTATGCAACGAAGAGTCAAACCCTGGTCCCCACCACTGCTCAAGAGTCCCTGCCGTAATAATCCAGTTATCAATAATCATTGATACATAAGAGTTATCTAAACGAAATTGGTCTTCAGTAGCATCATAATTGGCGCTTCCAGAAGCTTTAAAGGCAAAACGTTCTCCAACGTATTCATGGGAAATATTTAATTCACCTTGCTCACGGTAGTCTGAACCAAAATGCTGAAACCGTGCGGCATCTGTACCGGCGGTTACTTTAACGCTGGTATTTCCACGATTTCCAATTGCGCTACTATAGTAAAAATTAACCCTTGCGAAAGACTGAACTAAACTTGGGCTCAGTTTTTCTGGCTCAACCTTCGCTAGATCAGCACCAATACCAGCCCACATTAAGGGGTAGGTATTCACAGGCACAGTGATCACACCCGCATCAGCAAGTGCTTGAATGTCAGCTCTAAGATAAATATCAGAGGCATCGACCCAAGGTGCAGCAGCAAGCATTGAAGAAAAAAACAGGCCAGAGGCAATGCTAGTAGCAAGGATCGTGGGGGAAAAAAAAGCCTTCATAACATCCTTTTAAGTATCATCACAAGGCAACAATGCCTCAAAGTTAACACAAAACTCCTACGTAAAAACTATCTAGTTCGCAGGTAAAATCTAAGGTTTAACCAACTTAAGCTTTGCCGCCAATGCAGCCGTTACTTCAGGGTGAACAAACTGGCTCACATTGCCACCATGCAAAGCGACTTCCTTTACTAAGGTTGAAGAGATAAATGAGTTTTCCTCGGCAGGCGTTAAAAATACGCTTTCCAGATCAGGGCTCAATCTGCGATTCATATTTGCTAATTGGAATTCATATTCAAAGTCGGATACCGCGCGTAACCCACGCACAAGTACACTGGCCTTTTGCTCCTTGGCAAAATCCACTAGCAACCCCGAAAACCCCACCACCTCGACATTATCCAAATGAGCAGTTACCCGATTGACCAATTCAACTCGCTCTTCAAGGGTGAATCTAGGCTGCTTGGAAGGATTAGCCGCAATGCCAATCACCACATGTTTAAACAGTTTAGCCGCACGCTCAATCAAGTCGGCATGTCCATTGGTGATAGGATCGAAAGTTCCAGGGTAAATTGCTCTAGTATGCACTTTGCTGACTCAACTCACATGGATGCCAAAAATCATTGCTCGCCAGTCTACTCGTTTTAGCCAAGCGAGTGAATAATCGCAGCAAAAACGGCTTTAAATACCGATAAAAAGCTTAAAAATAAGCAAGAACGCTATTGATTAAGCCCATGTAAAGGCACGAACAGGTATAATGTTGCACGAAATTAAAACCGACCACATACAATGTTGCTCCCCTATTTAACGATATACACTGAGCAGTGTTAGGTTTAAAAACGACGTTTGAAGACACGCAGAAGAGCATATATGAAGAAAATCGCGATTTTTTGCCATAACTTTTTCTCCAACGGCACAGTGAAAGTCGCTTTGTCGCAGGCAGAAGTGTTACAGGAAGCAGGACAAGATGTGCATTTGTTTGTGTTTCACAAGGAAGGCGATTTTATACCTCCGCAAAATGTGACCATTCATTATCTGTTTGAAGCGGGTCAAAAACCTTCGCTACAGGAGCAGATACAACAACTCAAAGCTAAAGTGAGCGCCGCCGAAAAAACGGGCAAGTTTTCACTCTTTCTAAGTAATTCAACTGACTGCGATGTTGTTGTTTCCGGCTGTCATTTCGATCCTTGCTACTACTTCTGTCATTGTGCGTTAAAACAAGAGTTATTGATGGAGTTAAAACGCGGTCCAGTACACTTCTGGCGCAGATGGAAAAAAGCCAAGGCCCTGATCGGCAAAAAAATCATCACAGTCTCAAATGGTATTGCCGACGAACTCAGAGCCACTTCTTGGTTAAAACCCCAGAGCGTGCAAACCATCTACAACCCTTTTCGCTTAGAAGAAATAAAAATTAAGACTCAAGAAGTTATCGCCGAAATTCCAAATGAGCCTTATATGATCCATGTGGGTAGAGTCACTCGTCAAAAGCGCCATGACATTCTCTTCAAAGCATTGAGGGATATGCCGACAGCACCTAAACTCGTGCTTCTCTGTAATCGACCAAATAAAGCGCGTAAATTAGCCAAAAAATACGGTGTTGAGCACCGAATTATCACACCCGGTTTTCAACATAATCCCTATGCTTGGATTGCCAACGCAGAATTAATGCTACTGAGCTCAGATTTTGAAGGCTTGCCAACGGTAGTCATTGAGTCATTGGCCTGTGGCACCCCCGTCGTAAGCACTGACTGCCCTCACGGCCCGAATGAAATCCTTACCGGACATTTAGCTAAATATTTGGTTCCCGTTCGCCAACCTGCATTGTTGGCACAAAAGGCTCTGGAATGTCTGGCATCGCCTCCATCGCTTGAAGACCTTGCTATTCTTAAAGCCGTAGATAGTCAAAGTATTGCTCTACAGTATATTAAATTGGGTAAGGATTAAACCAAACGATTACTTCCTAACGAACCTGAAATGCATATAAAAAGAGAACAAAAAGCCACGAACTTAACGTTTGTATAGGACTATGAATCGCGAAAAACTTTGGTATTAAAGGAATCGTAGTTGTGTGTAGTGGTATTGTGAATTTTAGGGGGGCATTACTTATACATTTCAGCCTAAAAATCACGTTATTAAAGTCATGAGACTAGAAAAACCAATACCAATGTAGACTTGAAGCTAACTAAATAACTGATCCTAATAGTACTACATTTTGCCAAAAACTTTGCAGTGTAAAGCGTTACCACAATCGGGTAGCAGAGCCTTATATTGCAATACTTAGATCACGATACAAACTCAATACTACTTGTAGAAACTGCATGAGTGCCGTGAACTACTATACGACAGCTATTAAGATTGATTTTATTGTAGCTAAACTGTTTTCATTAGCTTTTTATACGCTATGTACAGATAAATACGATGCCCACGCCATGTTAATAAACCTTTAGCATCTAGATCTCTTAACTCTTCAGCAAAAGCTTGTAACATAACAACTCTCTGGTCTTGATCTGCTTGCTTACACTTTTTAAATTGATTACTTAAAAGAGGCCGCAGTAAATTGTGTCTTATATGCTTTAATTCTTTGCTAATCATATTTTTTTTATAAGAGTTATAGATTGAATTTATTGCTATATGATAGTCTTTAATAAGTTTTAAAGTGGGCCTCTGCTGTGTTATTGACTCTTCAAACTTTGTATACAAATATAATTCAGCTGGAATGACTACCGTTTTTGGACGTTTTTCCATAATAGAAAAGCTGTATGAAATATCTTCATAATGCACTCCAGGAATAAAACGCTCATCTTCAACCAGCTCTTTCTTATAAAGTTTATTCCATACAACAGAACCTATTTTATTAGGCCGCTTATTCTTATGATATAATGGCTCATTCACTATAATCACATCTATTTTTTCAATATCAAATAATTTATCTGGCTTCTCAAAACCATCAGAGTAAACACTTTGCCATACGACTAAATCAGCTTGTTTTTTTTCAGCCCAAAAGAGAGCTATTTCTAATGTTTGCGGCTGTATGGCATCATCAGAATCGACAAAACATATATAATTACCTCTAGCAAAATCCAAACCAGTATTACGTGCAACAGACAAGCCTTGATTAACTTGGTTTATTACTTTTATCCTATTATCATTTTTTTCATACTCAGCTAAAATAACGCCACAATTATCTGGCGAACCATCATTGACACAAATAATCTCAAAATCACTATATGTTTGAGCTAACACACTATCCAAACACCTTGCCAAAAACCTCTCAACCTTATAGACAGGAATAACAATAGATATTATAGGTTGCATTTTTGTTACTGCCATTTTTATTTAACATCCTAATATACTTTTGTTTCAACGACAGACTAGACAATCAAATACTATAAAAATACCCCCCACATTTAGAATATCATATAATAACAGAAAATATTCTGTACTTATGATGAACATCGGAATTTGAGCTCAAAAATATCAACGTTAGAAAACACTGAATCCAAGTGTTTAGCTCAAGAACTTCCAATAACCTAGCTTGCGCCGCATCTTAAAATGGCGCAACAAGTTCAATGGTTTAGGTTTTAGCCAATCAGTGCCTTTATCAATCAAAGCATCTGTTGCGGCTAAAACTCGCTGGCTAGATTGACCATCGCCCATAGGGTGAATTTGATTGCAATAATCATGGATGTGCGCCATCAAATCATCAGGACGACTCAGTGCTCGCGTTAATGCAGATTCAATATCCTCAACCCGACTGATATCGATTAAATGATCTTTCGGTGACTGATTTTTAAAGGTAACCACTGGTTTTCGCTGCATTAAAAACATCAACAGAATCGATGAAGTGTCACACAACATCACATCCCCCGCCTGCAGCAAAGGGATCACATTATCAGTTTCAACAAACTGTAAATTCTCGTTTTCTAAAGCCTTGTACTGCTCAACAATTTTAGGGTTCATCTTTGGATGAAATTGCACGAGCCAGCGCCATTGGCTCTTTTGCGACAGGGCTTTAATCTGCTCAAATACCACAGGTGCGCAGGTCAAACTTGGGGAAAATGTTGAACAAAAGAGTACTACTGGCCTTGGGTCATCAGCTTTGATATAGGGATTATCTTTATTCTCAAGAAATAGGGGGTCGAGCGCAGGCCATCCCGTTTCAACTACAGTAAAAGTACCAAACTTTTTCTCTAGTTTCAGAAAGGGCAGAGTCGTCGCAGGGCCTTGGGTACAATACAAATCAAAACAATCTCTGATTTCGAAGTGATCTTCTCGGCCCTTATGATTCATTTTACCCGCATTAAATCCATGGAATACGCCCACTTTAACCCCAGGAATAAAACGAGGGACAACGTTCCCAGGGACGAATACCGCATCTGGTTTCCACGCTTTCACAGCATCGATGCTCTGCAAGCGCAGTTCATCGGTTTTTAAAAACTTAGGATCGACCTCATTTCCCTCTAAGAACCAGCTAACCTCATCACCTCTTTCCAAAATGACTTGTTGAAGTGGCCTTAACATCGCATAGGAATAGTTTTGCGCTATGTAAAATAAATAACGTCTTTTGGCTTGTTTGGCTTCTTCCACAAGCATGCTCCTAAAACACAAACGAATAAATTATTTTGCCAACGCTAAATATTGTTCGGCAATTAAGGTCGCATCGACTTTGGCCAAAATCTCAACCTGCTCGAGGGATGGTGGCAAGCTAACAACCTTGTCTATCATTTTAGCTAACGCTTTGGGATCACGACGCGGCACGAGATAAGGCACTAAATTCCCCGTTAAAATTTCACTGGGTCCATGTGGGCAATCAGTGCTCACAACAGGAGTCCCACAAGCTAAAGATTCAATCAAGACTGTCGGTAAACCTTCAAAATCAGAGCTGAGCACTAATGCCTTAGCCTGCTTAATCCATGGAAAAGGATTACTTTGAAAACCGGGAATAATTAATCGCTTTTCAATACCAAACTTTTTCGCTGCTTTTATCGCTTTTTTGTGGTTATGGCACAAGAGCACGACAGGAAGTTGATTTTGCGTGAGCTTGAGGGCTTCAAACAACACATCATGGCGCTTTTGCTTAGCAAAACGACCGACATGAATAAGATAATCTCCCTGAGGGATTTGCGGATTATCTTGCTGTGATTGAGATGTGATTTCGTTAAATTCAAATGGATTATAGATAGTTTGCATAGATGCTGGATGCAAACGACCTTTATCTTTAATCTCCTTTGCTATGCCATTTGAGACAGTAATCAAATGCTGGCCATTGAGCGATTTTTTGGATTTTAGCTTCTTGAAATAAGCAAACGGTCCCAGTTTAAATTGGCGGCTCAACTCTTCTTCTACAGAAGAATGGACTATGACATAAAGCGGTGAAACACCGGTTTTGGTCATCATCAAATTGGTTTTATCTAAGTTTGATAAAAACAAATCAAACTTGCCCACTTGAGATTCAATTTCCGCGATTTTTGCGCTGAGTTTGTTAACCGAAGCATTCAATCGCCCAAAATGGTCGAAATCTTTATCCTTAGGGGCAAAACATTGATGAATGGGTAAGTCCTCAGGGATTTCATAATAGCGATTATCTTCCATGACTAAAAAATGCGGCTCATGCCCTAAGCGAATAAATTGCTTGGCTAAGGTAATCATGACCTTTTCGGCTCCGCCACCCGCTAAACTATCAATGGCAATGGCTATTCGCATGATTTATCTCCTAAACGATCATATACATTGTCAATTTCACGAATTGCTACATTTAAACCATTCAAATCACTAGACTTACATTGCAACTCATACCCATCATTGTTCTCTACTTTTTTTATCAGCGCTTTAACCGCATCTTGTATTACTCTCGATTCAGCCGCACACGCCATAACTAACTTTTTTAATATGCAAGCAGCAATTCTACTAGACTGATCTTTTGAAATGGGTACTGCTAGTATTGCTTTATGCAGTGCAATAGCTTGCAAAAGCGTATCTCCGCCGCCCAATACTACAGCCTTAGAAGCAGCAAGAAGATTAATAAACTTTTGATTATCTAATTGCGATATCAAAATAATGCCTGTCAGATTAGGTAATGATTTCGGATAATTAGGCCCAAACACCATCACACTAGTAATACCAAATTCAATGAAACAATCGTGAGCAGCCTTAGCAAAAATATCAGCGGCTAGTTCACCATTCACCCTGTGACCACCAGAACCCGCATTGAATAATACAAACTCATTTTGCGTTAGCTGATATTGCGCTAATAATGCCGATTGGGTAATTGTATCTGGCTGGGTAAAGACAGGACCAATATTCAAAGGCTCAGGTCTATTAATTAGCTTCAGCTTAAGGCGATCTAACCAACTAATAGGGCCAATCACAAATTCTGGTTGCACAACCCAATGACAATCCGTCACTAAAGCGCGTCCAATTTTCATTCCACGGCTACGCTTACGCTTATGCTGACTAAGAAAGATTACCTTTGCACCGAGTTTATGGGCATGGACTAACTGCGATTTACGACCCGATGCGTCGAACAATACTATATCTGGCAGAAAATCTGACATGATTTGGTTAACCGCCTTGACTTGTTTAGTCGGCGTATCTTCGAGTAGCTCAGCAGGATAAGGGCATTGAGTCGCATAGGGAGCTTGTTGACTCAAAATAAACTTAATCTCGGCATTCGGCCAAGTTCTCTTCACCTCATCGGCAATGATCATTGAGCGCATATACTCACCTATGCCCTCAGCCGATGAGACTGGGATAAACAAGAACTTAGGGGCTTTTTGAGGAGCCATAATTAACCTTTAATCCAAATAAATTTATTCTGAAGCTTTAGTGTCATGCGCCACCAGCTCAAACTTCTCAATCACAGCTTCAACACTGATCAAAGACATCAAATGCTCGCCTTTAGCGCGAGTTCCCCACGTAATTTGTCCACTATGCTGCAACCTCATGGCCTCATCATAGGCACTCACCACATATTGCTGAGATAGATAAGGACCTGTGCGCCCAGGATTGGAATGGGCATATAAACCAATGACTGGCGTGCCTTGGGTCACCGCCATATGCGCAGGACCGGTATCTGGCGCTAACACTAAACTGGCGCGTTTTAGCAGTGTTAAGAGTTGAGTCAGACTGGTTTTGCCCACTAAATTATCGATTTTAGAAGGGCAAGCCTGCAAAATTTGCTCTGCTAAATCCTTCTCAAGCTGCGTTGGACCACCGCACAGCATGACTCTAAATCCTTTCGCAATCGCATGGCTCGCAACGGCGGCATAACGCTCGGGCAACCAGTTACGTTCTGCCTTACTGGCTGCAGCGCAAATGATAAAGACTTTTTCATTATCTTTAATCTGCGTCTGGGCAAATTCAGTATCCGCAATTGGCACAGGAATATGCCATTGAGGAGTGAGATCGTTAACGCCAATCGCCTTAGCGAATCCCATAAATCCTTCGAGCACATGGGGCTTGGCCAAGGGCTCCACCCTATGATTTGTCACTAGCCACTGACCTTCTTTGGCGCGGGCACGATCGAAGCCTATGCGCACCTTTGCCGAAATGGCTAATGAAGCGAAGGTAGCACGTAGCGCAACCTGCATATGCAGCAGCACGTCAAAACGTCGGCCTTTTAAGGCCTTACGCAAATTAAAATAGCTGCGCCATCCTTGAGATTTATCGAAAATAACAAACTCAATGCCGGGTAAATGCTTCAACAATTGATATTCGAGTTTACCGATCACCCATGTGATTTTGAGCTCGGGGTATTGCCGCTGAATCGCCTGCACCATTGCCACGGCATGACAGACGTCACCGATAGCGGATAAGCGCAGCAAACAAAGGGAATTCATGGTATTGGGATTTAAACTCATTGGGATTGAAGCTAAAAGCTCTTAAGGTTATTTGGCGCAAGCTAAGGATCTTAATGTAGAATGGCCCTAGGTGCCACGCTTAAGTCAACAAATCTCCCATGAATGCTCAGATACAGCTCATAAAAACCGCCCAAGGTCACATGGCAGTTTGCCAAAATACGCCAACAGATATCGATCCCGCGTGGTTCTCGGTGGATTTTTGGCGGGCTAAAAATGCTGTCGTCGGTTCATCAAAAGGCCGCTACACCACTTGGTTTGTGGCATTTGAGCGCAGTCATTGGGTATTGCGGCATTATTGGCGTGGCGGCTTAATGGAGAAATTCAGCAAAGACGCTTACGTTTATACTGGCCTCGAAAATACCCGCGCCATGGGTGAGTTACACTTATTAAACATTTTGTATCACGAAGATTTTGCCGTACCTAAGCCGATTGCCGCCAACATAGTACGCGATGGATTATTTTACCGCGCCGATATCATTATCGAACGGGTCGAAGGCGCCGAAGATTTAGTCGCTAAACTCGGCAAAGGGGTCATGAGCACAGAGCAATGGCAGGCGTTGGGAGCAACTATCGCCCAATTCCACCTGCGCGGTGTGTACCACGCCGATCTCAATGCCAAAAACATTCTGTTTCAGCCTGCGCAAACTGCACCCATAACGCCAGAGCGCTTTTATCTTATCGATTTCGACCGCGGTGAGTTAAAAATACCGAGCCCGCAATGGCAACAATCGAATCTAGACAGACTGTTACGCTCCTTTAATAAAGAACAAGGCAAACTGCCAAGTCTTGCCTTCACTGCCGATAACTGGTCATCACTGCTGCTGGGCTATCAAGCGGCGATGCAAAGCGCCTGAACCACTAAATAAATTATCTTGTTGAATTAATTGATTAATGATTGCGCGAGAAGAAATTGTCGTTGCAAGGCACCGCGATTTGCCTCAACCACTGCCAATCCCGCGTTTGCTGCCAGCTGGCGCAATTCAGGTTTCGCAAAATAGGCAATCAAGTTAGCCGCCAGTTCATCCGACGAAGTGACAACCCTTAACCCACCAGCATCCGCCAACATCTGCGTAATCTGGGCAAAGTCCCAATGGTTCGGCCCCACCATAACAGGTACGCCCATAGCAACAGGCTCCAAGGGATTATGGCCACCATTATTGATCAGCGTGCCACCGACAAAGGCTTGGTCCGCCGCGCCATAAAAAGTCAGAAGTTCACCCATGGTATCGCCGACCAGCACTTGAGTCGTGGCCGTCACAGGAAGATTACCGCTGCGACGAATTAATTCAAAACCTTGACTGGCAACAACCTCAGCAACGGCAGAAAACTGCTCAGGATGACGCGGTGCAATAATCAGCAAGGCATCGGGCCACTGAGCCAATAATTGCCTATGGGCGATGAGCATGGCGTCAAATTCTCCAGGATGCACACTGCCTGCGACCCAAATCGGCGAGGTTTTACGTCCCCAAGTCTGACGCAACAGCTTGGCATTGGCTAAACGCTCAGGCGTAATACTGAGATCAAACTTCAAGCTACCGCATACTGTCACTCTGTCCGGCGATACACCTAACTCGATAAAACGCTGCGCTTCCACTTGAGTCTGCACCGCAATAACATCGAGTCGTTGCAACATAGGTCGACTGAGTTTAGGGCGCTTAGCATATTGCGCCGCCGACTTGGCCGACAGACGTGCATTGGCCAACATCAAGCGCACACCTCGCTTGGCCGCTAAAGCAACCAAATTAGGCCACAGTTCGGTTTCCATAATGATGCAAGATTTAGGTGAGACTTGGCGCAAGAAACGCTCCACACACCAAGGTAAGTCAAAGGGTAAATAACAATGTTGCACTGAGTCACCAAAGGCTTTACGCACCTGCGCAGATCCTGTTGGGCTGGTTGTAGTAACCGTAATGCTTAATTCAGGGTGTGATTGCATAATCAAACGGATCAATGGGATTGCCGCAAGCGTTTCACCCATAGACACAGAATGGATCAGTAAATCCGTCGATTTAAGCCGGGTTAATCCAAAACGTTCCCCCCAACGACCGCAGTAATCAGGGCTTTTAATAGCACGAAATGCTAAATAGACGATTAGCAAAGGGAATAATAAATATAAGATCGTGGAATAGAGAAAACGATTCATTAAAAACGTGCTTATGAGTTTTGCCTGATGAATAGTGGCAATGTTAGCATATGCACCAAATTAGGGATAATTTACCAGCAGTTCGGCGGTCGTTGGTTAGCTTTCTTTGATCAATTATGTGGCGTTCACTAGCAATTTGGATAACTTATGAAAACCCGCGACAAAATAATCTATGCCAGTCTTGAACTGTTCAACGAGCATGGCGAAAGAAACATCACCACCAATCACATTGCTGCTCACTTAAATATGAGTCCCGGGAATCTTTATTACCATTTTCGCAATAAAGAAGACATTATCCGCTGTATTTTCAGTCTATATGAGAATCATCTCGAATCGGGTTTCCAACCCTATGAAGATAAGCAAGTGGATGTAGAACTGTTAATCGGCTACTTCGATGCTATGTTCTATACCTTGTGGCAATTCCGTTTTATGTACGCCAATCTTGCGGATATTCTCGCCCGCGATGAAGAACTAAAAAAACGCTATTTGCACGCACAGCAGCAAGTCTTAACGCGTTCAAGCCATGTGCTGCATAAACTCACACAAGATGGATTTCTGTGTGTCGATGCTGACAAAATCACGCCACTGGCGGATACCATTAAGATGATCGTCAGCTTTTGGATTGGTTATCAACTCACACAATCCAGCACGTCCACCATTACTAAAGCGACACTTTATGAAGGCGTTTTAAGGGTGCTGATGATTTTCAAAGCCTATGCAACCCCGACTTCCGTTGCGACTTTTACTCGCCTAGAGCAACATTACCACGCGCTAGCGAGTCAAGAATCTCTATAACGTCATCCCAAACACCTATGTTGGGAACTCGCATTCGGAACTAAACTCAAAGCAATTATAGTACTGAGTGCGAACCCGTTTTCGCTCTACAACGCTTAAAAGAATACTCAGTCAAACAGTGGCAAACTTATGTTGCACATTAGTTTTTATAATGTAAAAACCACTTTAGCCCTAAACTAGTTTATCTTGCGAACCTGCATGAAAAAAAGGCTGTAGGCCGATTAGGTTTAGAGTTAGAATGCCGCCACTCCCAAAATCAGAATAAAGTTAACTAAGGAGATATCAGGTGGCCTCTACCTCATTCTACGCACAGATTAATCAACAGCTTGCAGACATCAAAGCCGAAGGCTTATATAAAAGCGAGCGTGTTATTGCCTCACCACAACAGACTGCCATTCAAGTTAATCACCAAGAAGTTGTTAACTTTTGCGCGAATAATTACCTAGGCCTAGCGAATCACCCCGAGCTAATCAAAGCCGCCCAACAGGGTTTAGACAGCCACGGCTTTGGTATGGCATCAGTACGTTTTATTTGCGGTACCCAAGACATACATAAAAAGCTAGAAGCTAGCCTGAGCGAATTCCTCGGCACTGAAGACACTATTCTTTACTCTTCATGTTTTGATGCGAACGCAGGTCTATTCGAAACCTTGTTAGATGCAGAAGACGCCATCATTTCTGATGCGTTAAACCATGCTTCTATCATCGACGGTGTACGTTTATGTAAAGCAAAGCGTTTCCGCTATGCCAACAACGACATGGCCGATTTAGAAACTCAGCTGATCGCCGCGAAAGAAGCAGGCGCCCGTAACATCTTGATCGCCACCGATGGCGTATTCTCGATGGACGGCGTGATTGCTAACCTACAAGGCGTATGTGATTTAGCCGATAAATACGGCGCACTAGTGATGGTCGATGACTCTCACGCGGTAGGCTTTATTGGCGCAAACGGCCGTGGCACCCACGAATATTGCAATGTGATGGACAGAGTCGACATCATCACTGGCACCTTAGGCAAAGCCTTAGGCGGCGCATCGGGTGGTTTCACTTCGGGTAAAAAAGAAGTCATCGACTGGTTACGTCAGCGTTCACGTCCTTACCTGTTCTCTAACTCATTAGCGCCGTCAATCGTGACTGCATCTATCCATGTGTTAGAAATGCTCAAATCAGGCCAAGCCCTGCGCGAAGCCGTATGGGAAAACAGCCGTTATTTCCGTGAGCAAATGTCAGCAGCAGGCTTTACTTTGGGCGGCGCCGACCACGCGATTATCCCTGTGATGATTGGTGATGCGAAACTGGCGGGCGACTTTGCTAACCGCTTATTAGCAGAACATATTTATGTTATTGGCTTCTCGTTCCCAGTCGTTCCTAAGGGACAAGCCCGTATCCGTACGCAAATGTCAGCGGCACATACCCGTGAGCAACTCGACAAAGCGATCGCCGCCTTTACCCGTATTGCCAAAGAAATGGGCATTATTTAGGACTTAAGACAATGAAAGCACTAAGCAAGTTAAAAGCCGAAAAAGGTATTTGGTTAGTCGATGCGCCTAAGCCAGTGATGGGCCACAACGATCTGCTGATCAAAATTAAAAAAACGGCGATTTGTGGCACCGACATGCACATCTACAACTGGGACGAATGGTCACAAAAAACCATTCCAGTCCCTATGGTTGTTGGTCATGAATATGTCGGCGAAGTGGTTGATATCGGCCAAGAAGTTCGTGGTTTTAAGATTGGAGACCGCGTGTCTGGCGAAGGTCATATTACCTGTGGCCACTGCCGTAACTGCCGCGCAGGCCGCACCCATTTATGCCGTAACACCTCTGGCGTGGGTGTCAATCGTGAAGGTTCATTTGCAGAATACTTAGTTATCCCCGCCTTTAACGCCTTTAAAATCCCTGATGATATCAGCGATGATTTAGCCTCAATCTTTGACCCCTTTGGTAACGCTGTGCACACAGCATTATCCTTCGATTTAGTCGGTGAAGACGTGTTGATCACAGGCGCAGGTCCCATCGGCATAATGGCGGCAGCAGTATGTCGTCACGTAGGTGCTCGCCATGTGGTGATCACCGACGTCAACGAATACCGCTTAGAACTGGCCCGTAAAATGGGCGCCACGCGCGCTGTGAACGTGTCAAAAGAAAACCTAAAAGACGTGATGAAAGAACTGGGCATGACCGAAGGTTTCGACGTTGGATTAGAAATGTCTGGCGTACCATCGGCCTTCCACGCCATGTTAGATACCATGAACCACGGCGGCAAAGTCGCTATGCTCGGTATTCCAAGTGGTGAAATGGCCATCGACTGGAGCAAAGTGATCTTCAAAGGTTTGGTCATTAAAGGCATCTACGGCCGTGAAATGTTCGAAACTTGGTACAAGATGGCCAGTCTTATCCAATCAGGCTTAGATATTTCACCTATCATCACTCACCACTTCAAGATTGATGATTTCCAACAAGGTTTCGACGCTATGGGCTCGGGCCAATCGGGTAAAGTGATCCTCAGCTGGGATTAATCCTGCAGAGCATTACCTAGATAGGGGCTGTACACTCGCAGCCCCTTGTTGCACACTTATCCCATCTTGATTTCCATCTCTTAGCTTTGTCAGGTTTTATTATGTCTTCCTTTAAACACTTAAGCGTTAATCAGTTGCTGCAAATGACCGAAGCACAGCCAGTGCAAATCGTCGATATCCGCGATGGCAATAGCTTCACCAATGGCCATATTGCAGGTTCAACTAACCTGAATAACGAAAACCTAGCGCAATTTATTAGCCAAGCCGATATGGACAGCCCGCTAGTGGTGGTTTGTTACCACGGTATGAGCAGCCAAAATGCGGCACAGTATTTATGCGAGCAAGGGTTTGATGACGTTTACAGTCTAGACGGCGGCTATAGCGCCTGGCATGAGGCGAATGCATGATAGAAATTGGCCGACTCCCCAACAGTAGAGCCGCGCAGGCATTTGTCGATCACCTCAAAGGTGAACACATTGACTGCCAAATTGAGCCGCTGGAGCAAGGTGTCGCCATTCTCGTCATCCATGACAAAGATCTGGAGCAAGCGCGCAAAGAGTTTGCCCATTTCATGGCTCATCCCTACGACAGTAAATATCTGCAAGCCTCGTGGGAACACGGCGATACCCAAACTAAGATAGATTACGGCGCCCCTACGCTACAGTTGTTTACCCAATTCATTACCGGCGCAGGCCCAGTCACCTTGATCGTTTTTGCGGTTTGCGTACTCATTTTTGCGGCGATGAACTTAGGGTTCGCCAACCAAACCTACGTTGCACTGTCCTATTTTGGCGCGGTACCAAATTCAGAGTTCAGCCAGTTCTGGCGCGTTTTCACTCCGAGCCTGCTGCATTTTTCAGCCATGCACGTCATCTTTAACTTGCTCTGGTGGTGGTATTTAGGCGGTAAAATCGAAACCCGAATCGGCACAGCACCATTGCTAATCTTGCTGTTTGTGGCGGGAACACTGCCAAACGTCATCCAATATTATGTCGGTGGACCTAACTTCGGCGGGCTATCTGGCGTTGTGTATGCCGTGGTGGGTTACACTTGGGTCATGGGGATACGTAAACCAGCTGCTGGAATAGACTTTCCACCATCATATATGGCCTTTATGATGATTTGGTTGGCATTGGGATTCATGGATATTCTAGGGGTTGCCGTTGCGAACGGTGCCCACATTGGTGGCTTACTCATAGGGTTAGCCCAAGGTTTATTCGATAGCCGCAAGTCCTCAAGCTCAGTCTAATCCCGTTATACCAAGATAAATCCAGAAGAACGCATGGGGATTTATCTTGGTTCAATGACGCGCTCTTACACTTCTACAAACCGCTCAAACTAACGTGCGTCAGTCATCTCCAGTACCTTAGCAACCAACTTCTCGATGCCTGAATGCGCTTCAGCAATACTTCCAGCCAACATATAAGCGGGAGTGCTGACAATTCGATTCGCTTCATCCACGACTATCTCATGTACTGTCGCAACTTGATGCTCACCGCCCATCAAATTAAACGCTGCAACAGTATCGCTATCATTACCGATAGTGCCTTTTACACCGTGGGGATATAAACGCGGGATCATCATAGGAGCAATACAGATAAAACCAACGGGCTTTTTCGCCAGAATGAACTCATTGATAAAATCAGTCACCAGCGGTTCCACTTCACACTCACTGCCATTCGTCGCAAAGTTACACAGATTTTTCGCCGCACCAAAGCCACCGGGAATGATCAAGGCATCAAATTCGGCGATATCTAATTCTGTGGTCGCTTTGACTTCGCCACGGGCGATACGTGCCGACTCCACCAGCACGTTACGACTTGCAGCAGCATCGACCTCGCCAGTGAGATGATCTACTACATGCATCTGTTTGATATCTGGTGCAAAACACTGGTAGTGAGCCCCTGATCGGGATAAGCATAAAAGCGTTAAAACCGATTCATGTATCTCAGTTCCATCGAAAACACCACATCCACTCAGTAACACTGCGACTTTTTCCATTAAAAATATCCTTCTTATGTCATTAAGTTTTAACAAACCATAAACAAACTAGTTGATCTGATTAAAAATCGTGCTAACTTAATTCGTCGAATCTGACGAGTGCCGAAAATTAAGCCAATCCTTAGATGTATTTTACGGAGTCAATAAAAAATCCACAAATTGGGAAGATTTTTTAAGAAACAGTATTGAACTCACACAAATCTTTTATAAACATAAAAAACAACAACTTAAAAAAATCGCACTAAGCCGTAATCATCGCCATTATTCTCAGTTGACTTTTTCACTCACAGACTTATCCACAGGCTGGGAGTCATTTTGCCATGGCTGAAATAGTGCTTCTGTGGCATGCTTAGCGCCATCTAAGTCATCGATAAACGAAAAATACCTATGCCAACCGTCGCTAAAAACCCACTTGTGCTTGTGGATGGATCTTCTTATTTGTATCGCGCTTATTATGCGCCTCCTCACCTAACAAACTCAAAGGGCGAAGCAACGGGTGCCGTTTATGGCGTAGTGAATATGTTACGCAGCTTGTTGACCCGTTATCAGCCAAGCCATATAGCAGTCGTGTTCGATGCCAAGGGAAAAACCTTCCGCAATGACATGTACAGCGAATACAAAGCACAGCGCCCACCTATGCCTGATGATCTACGTTCGCAAATCGAACCCTTGCATCGCATTATTCGCGCACTGGGTTTACCACTGATTTCAATTTCCGGCGTCGAAGCCGATGACGTGATTGGAACTATTGCCCGCCAAGCCAGCTTAGAAAACCGTGCCGTGCTTATCAGCACAGGCGATAAAGACATGGCCCAGTTAGTGGATGAGAACGTTACGCTCATCAACACCATGACAGACACCATAATGGGCCCAGAAGAAGTCGTCACCAAATTTGGTGTCGGTCCAGACCGTATCATAGATTTACTCGCACTGATGGGCGACAAGGCTGACAATATTCCAGGCTTACCCGGCGTGGGAGAGAAAACGGCGCTCGCTATGCTCACGGGAGCCGGCAGTGTGAGTAACTTATTAGCGGAACCCGAAAAAGTCGCCGAGCTCGGCTTTAGAGGTTCTAAAACCATGGCGGCAAAAATCATTGAAAATGCCGACATGCTCAAGCTTTCTTACGAACTCGCCACCATCAAAACCGATGTCGAACTTGAGCAAGATTGGCACGAACTCACTCTCATGCCAGCAGACAAAGATGAACTGATCAAATGCTACGGCGAGATGGAGTTTAAACGTTGGTTAGCTGAAGTCTTAGATAATAAAATGACGGCAAATACCTCAATTGATGCGGCATCCACAGAAACACAAGAATACTCATCTCCAGTCGAAGCGATTGAAACACAGTACGACTGCATTCTCACCGAAGCCGAATTAGACACTTGGATTGCTAAGCTTAAACAAGCCGACTTAATGGCAGTCGATACTGAGACCACCAGCTTAGATTACATGGTGGCCGAATTAGTCGGGATTTCCTTCGCCGTTGAGACAGGAAAAGCCGCTTATCTTCCTTTGACCCACGATTACGTTGGTGCACCGACTCAAATCGATAAAACGGTCGCGTTAGAAAAACTGCGTCCACTGCTTGAGGATCCAAAGATCAAGAAAGTCGGTCAAAATCTTAAGTACGACATCAGTATCTTAGCCAATGCAGGGATCAAACTACAGGGCGTCGCTTTCGACACTATGCTCGAATCCTATGTCTTCAACTCAGTGGCTTCGCGCCATGATATGGATGGTTTAGCACTCAAGTATTTAGGCCATAAAAATATCAGTTTTGAAGAAATTGCTGGCAAAGGTGCAAAACAGCTGACCTTCAACCAAATCCCGCTAGAGACGGCTGCACCTTATGCAGCAGAAGATGCTGATATCACACTGCGTTTACACCAACATTTATGGCCAAGACTCGAGAAAGAAGCCGAACTTGCCGCCATGTTTACCGAAGTCGAATTACCGCTAATCCAAGTATTGTCGGACATTGAACGTCAAGGGGTATTAATCGACAGTATGTTACTCGGCCAACAGAGCGATGAACTGGCGCGTAAAATCGATACCTTAGAAGAAAAAGCCTACGACATTGCCGGTGAAAAATTCAATCTTGGTTCACCTAAGCAACTGCAAGTATTGTTTTATGAAAAGCTAGGTTACCCGATCACCAAAAAGACCCCAAAGGGTGCGCCATCGACCGCGGAAGAAGTATTAGTCGAATTAGCCTTAGATTTCCCACTGCCAAAGGTGATCCTCGAGCATCGAAGTCTATCTAAGTTAAAGAGTACTTACACCGATAAGCTGCCACTGATGGTCAACGCCAAAACAGGTCGCGTACACACTAGCTATCATCAAGCTAATGCGGCAACAGGTCGCTTATCGTCAAGCGAACCTAACCTGCAGAATATTCCGATTCGCACCGAAGAAGGTCGCCGTATTCGCCAAGCCTTTATCGCCCCAGCAGGCCGTAAAATTTTGGCCGCCGACTACTCGCAAATCGAACTACGGATCATGGCCCATTTATCCCAAGATGCAGGCTTACTCAAAGCCTTCGCCGAGGGCAAAGACATTCATAGAGCCACTGCTGCAGAAGTATTTGGTACCGACTTTGATGAAGTCACCACAGAACAACGCCGCCGTGCCAAAGCGGTTAACTTCGGCTTAATTTATGGCATGTCAGCCTTTGGTTTGGCGCGTCAGCTTGATATCCCACGCCATGAAGCACAAACCTATATCGATACCTACTTTGCCCGTTATCCTGGCGTATTACGTTATATGGAAGAAACGCGGGCGGGTGCTGCTGACTTAGGTTATGTGTCAACTCTGTTTGGTCGTCGCCTCTACTTGCCCGAAATCCGTGATCGAAATGCGATGCGCCGCCAAGGTGCTGAGCGTGCGGCGATTAACGCTCCAATGCAAGGTACGGCTGCCGACATCATCAAAAAGGCCATGATCAATATTGCCCAGTGGATCAAAACAGAAACCCAAGGCGAAATCACTATGATCATGCAGGTTCACGATGAATTAGTGTTTGAAGTCGATGCGGATAAAGCTGAAGCACTTAAAAAGACAATCTGCACCTTGATGGCGCAAGCAGCTAATCTCGATGTTGAACTGCTTGCCGAAGCAGGCATTGGTGATAACTGGGATGAAGCGCACTAATCTCAGTAATATCCAGAAGAACACTATCAATATGATTTAACTGAAAATAAAGCTAATCTGACTTCAATATTTTGAGCTCAGATTAGCTCTCTCCCGTCTTAATCGCCTCTAAGCACATCAATACAGAGTCCTTTTCATCACTCAGCATAAATAACCCTTTCACAATACAAATTAGCTAGTTAAGTTAGACAAACTTCATCGGCAGAAAATGATTAACTCACAGCCAAACAATCTTTACCTGATACATTTGGCAGTAGAGTTCATCGATACACTGCCACAGCAGATGGATATTAAAAGGTGTGATTTACTCGAATTGAAACTGCATTCAAGTCAGCCATATATGCTCAAGAGTGCCATAACAGTTGTTCTCTCACGCGTACACCAAAATCTTAGGTCAGGATTAGAGTAAAAAATCAAATCTCAAATATTGATCACTTTTGTATATAAATTTCGAGTTTCATCTATAAATCAGCTAATTAATCATTTTCAATGAAATTTTAGGATCAATTTGAGATGCTTTTTCACTCATAACCTGAGATCAAGCGCACATAATTACCTCTTTTTTGAAAAAACAGTTTTCCATTTAAAGATAAATAGAGTAATATTCTCTGCGTAGGGTACAGAGGTTAAGATGTTCTATCTTTCAGACCTTTATTTCACTTATAGTGATGAGCCAAATTCTGGCGCCTCAGCAACTTGTTTGCTGAGGCTTTTTTTTGCTCTTTTTTCAGACTTTAAGTAAATTTTAGAGTATTTACTTTAATAAGGAGTGAATTGGCTGTATGCTAGTTTCATTGAGAACCATTGAAGCTAATTTGATGGTGCTTGAGTCTTGTTGAATTTAGCTTCTCCCCAAAAGAGCTAATATTTTTGGCCGATGATAATATCATCGGCTATTTTTTTGCCTGAGATTAACGAAGAACCGATGGGAATGAGACTGAACAAAAGAGAAAAAATTGCAGTAAAAACAAAGAGGAGGTATACACAGTCAAATTCTACCATGTACACCAAAACAGGCGATATTATTCAGCGTTATTCGCTGCATCTAACTCATCAGTCAACCACTGTGGATGACACCATTCATTAAGAATTGCCAACACTTTAGGCTTACCGGTTCCTTTAAGTGATGAGAAGGGTTCAACTTGCACCCAGTCGCCAAACTCACTTAGTGCGAGACGCACTTCATTTACGGTTTTCATCTTAGCACTTTGGGCTAATTTGTCTGATTTCGTTAGCAAAGCTAATACAGGAATTTCACTAGCAACTGCCCATTCAATCATCTGCATATCGAGATCTTTTAATGGATGACGAATATCCATCAAGACAACCACGCCACTTAAACAAGCGCGTTTTTGCAAATATTCACCCAATGCTTGCTGCCATTTATTTTTCAACGCAAGTGGGACTTGCGCAAAGCCATAACCAGGCAAGTCAACTAAACGACGCTGAGCATCTAACTCAAATACGTTAATTAGTTGAGTACGGCCCGGTGTTTTACTGGTTCTTGCTAAACTTTTTTGCTCAGTTAATGCATTGAGTGCACTAGACTTTCCAGCATTAGAGCGGCCAGCAAATGCAATCTCAACTCCAACATCGCCGGGCAGATATTGATCCAAATGTGCAATGTCAGGTGCACTGATTAAAAACTTTGCCCTACGAAAATCTATACGAGATTCAGTCACTATTTACTCCGAAATTTTTCTACGCAATACCATAATTTATGAAGAATTACTTACTTTCCCACGTTTTCGTGTAAAATATTACTCCGATCACATTAATCATATTTTACCACGCTTGCGGGTCACCCTAGTAAGCTCAGGATAATAATTTAACCAGAAGTTGGAACGCCATGAAAAAGCTAGCTCTTGCGCTGTCTGTTGTAATTGCCGCCATATCTTCACCTGCGATTGCTGAAGGTAATGCTGAAGCGGGAAAAACGAAAATCATTGTCTGTTCGGCCTGTCACGGTATGGACGGTAACAGTATGATCGATATGTACCCCAAAATTGCGGGCCAACACGCCACTTACCTCCAAAAGCAACTACATGATTTCCGTAGCGCAGCACAAACTGGCGGTAAAGATGGTCGTATGGATCCTATCATGAGTGGCATGGCAATGCCTCTAAGCGATCAGGATATTCTCGACATTACTGCATATTTTTCTAGCCAAGCAATCCAAGTGGCTGAAGCAAAAGATGTTCCTGAGTTAGGTGCTAAACTTTACAAGGGGGGTGATGTTTCTCGTGGCATTACCGCTTGTATGGCATGTCATGGCCCAGATGGTAAAGGCGCTGAGCTTGCAGGTTTTCCAACGCTGGCAGGCCAACACGCCAACTATATCAAGATCCAGCTGACAAAATTCCGTGAAGCGGGCCGCCATAATGACTTGAATGGCATGATGCAAGATGTGGCTAAAAAACTAAATGATAGCGATATCGACGCGCTATCAAAGTATCTTTCTAGCCTGAAGTAATCTTCGCGAGTGAAAAGAAGGGTGTGTTGTCACCCTTTTTTTACACTCTAAAGTTGACGTGGACGTAAACTGCAAAGATTCATACTTGACATAGATCACAGATTTCGGTTTAATAAGCCCCGTACCGAGATAAACCCATCTGTTTGTACAAAAAGATTAATAATAACTTACAGGTTTCGGTATAATTAACGTTCAAGATATAAGAATAAAGATACTCAATAACAATAATATACTTAAGACCACTCTCTAATAATAGCAAGAGTCGTGATTTCCACTTGAAATCCAGGTCAGCACAATTTTGTAAGGGATGGCCGATAACGCCAATTTGCTTCTAGCAAAACACCTTACACTCAGGGTAACTTGCCCCATCAGGACATAGTTTACATGATGTAAACTGTAGCAAAGGAAGCGATAAGCTTAGGATGCACTGGCTGGATGCTTGTTATCACAGGAAGGTACTTAAGTAACATGGATGGTTAACTCGACGTCAATGATGACGATGCTTTAAAAGATGTGTCGCGAGACCATCTACGGAAACTGTAGTCAGGATGGCGACAGAAAAAATAAAGTGTCTGGAAGACCATTAACAAAAATAATGCAGGGAAAGCAGTAAAAAAAAGAAGGATACCGACCGGGAAAGTCGCATAGCAAGTATGGATACTTGGAATCAGGATAAGGTGCTAAAGCACCCTTTGTAAGGCGGCAGTTTAACTGCCGCCTTTTTTCTTTTGTAACACACCCTAGTGTCTAAAATGTGCACTCGACCAATATAATTGGTACAATCAAAGCCTTAATAACCACTTCAGCAGACTCAATGCCCAGATGCCCTCTTTGTCATAACAGTCAGACACAACTCCTTCATCAAGATAAAAAGCGGAGTTTTTATGTTTGCAAGACATGTGAGTTAACCTTTGCGGATGCCAATAGCCATTTACCCCCTGCGGCAGAGAAGCAAAGATACGGTCGTTCACGCATAGCGTCGAAGCAAAAACAGTTATCGCAATTTATTTTGCCGCTGTTAGCGCAATTAGAGCAGCAACAAGCTGGCAGCTTATTAGGATTGAATTTTGGTCGCATACTCGATGATGAGAGTTTGGCGACCATAGAAAATGCGGGCCACAAGTTAAATCAATATGATCCCTTTTTTGCCCCGAATCATGATGTGTTAAAGCAAGAATATGATTTTATCTGCTGTTATCGCGTTTTTGAGCATTTTCAGTACCCAATAAAAGAGTGGGCCTTACTCTCTCGACTACTGCATTCTGGTGGTTGGTTAGCGATAAGTACACCGTTACTGACTGAATTAGATGGTTTTGCTAAGTGGCATTACAAGAACAACCTCACCCATGTGAGCTTTTACCAGCGACAAACCTTCGAGTACCTAGCAAACAATAGCGATTTTGAACTATTATTTGCCGCAAAGGACCTCGTTTTGATGCAAAAAACATCATAATCTGGTATAACACTCGGCCTAATTTCGCACCTTGTAGACAAGCTCAACCTTAGTCTGCGGGGCCATACGTTGTAAACAATTGAGAAGACCATGTCTCGTAGCAAGAAAACACGCAAGGGCGGCGAGAACAGCCCTAAGTTACAGCCAAGAGTGAAGAAGCAAGATCGCGCTGTAGCGACTGGCAAACGTAAAGATTCTGGCAATAAATCAGGCAGTCGTCATAACGAAAGCTTAATTTTAGCGCAAGCGCCGCAACAGCAGGCCGCGAAGAAAAAAGACCCGCGTCATGGCAGCAAGAAGCCTATTGCTTTAGCGATTCCAGCGGCAGTGGTTACAGATAAAGCCGCTCAGCCAAAAGTGAAACAAGCTAAGCTGACTGACGAACAAAAACTGCTGAAATTGGAAGAAGATCCAAGACTAAATCAGCTGTTAGATATGCTGGAAGAAGGCCGTGATCTCAACGATGTGGATCAAAAATGGTTAGATCAACAGCTGAATAAGATTGAAGCTCTGATGGTTAAACTCGGCATTAGCGACGATATGGATGATGACGCACCTTCATCACCAGCTAAGTCTTTGTCTGACGATGAGTTGTTCGATAAGTTCGAATCAGGCGCTGACTTACTGAAAGATTATCAAGACAAGTTCTAAACCTCTCAGTGCTAAGGCATAGGGAACTCAGTTTTTTAGCTGTGCTCCTTATGCCATTCATATAAGGAGTCTCTGTGTCTACGGCTATCATTATTCTCGGTTTTATCATCATAGTAGCGCTTAGTAGCTACGCCACCTTCTTAATCCTAAAACTCAAGCAGCAAAAAAAGCGTCAGCAAGCCGAACAAGCCGAGCGTGAAGTCACGGCGAATGCAAAACGTGCCCAAGTTTTAGATGATATCCGCTATATCGCCACCGCTATGATTGAAGACCGCTGTGAGATCTCTGAAGGCGTGGTCAGAATTGGGCGATTATTTGAAATCCTGTCATTAAGTGAGCGCGTGGCTCCTGATTATCCTTCATTATTCAAACACTTTGAGCTAATTAAAGATCATCCCATCATGGATGCTCGCCAAGCCTTGCCTAAGCAAGAAAGAATGAAGTTAGACTTGATCAGAATGAAGTCCGAAGCGGCATTAGAGCAAGGCATTAGTGATGATGCGAAAAAACTGGTGGATTACCAAGCCAAAGCGATGCATTAAACCTGCTCATTGTTATACCTCAAGACCACTTATGTTGTGGTTTTGAGGTCATCTCGATAAAACCCACTCCAATCTTACTCTGCTTTCTCCCGTGAGCCTGCGCACAAAACCGCCATATATCGACAGACAAGCGTACTTTTTTGATAGATATTGCGTAACTTCTAAAAAGACAGACGTCATTTTTACAACCTAGATCAAGGTTATTTACTTAAGAACCTTGCATACTTCGCTTGTTGCTAATTTACCCACGGAGGACACGCCTTGAAGCAGCCCACTCAGATTAGCTGGGATCAGTCGATGATCGAAAAATATAACTACAGCGGTCCCCGTTATACCTCTTACCCAACGGCATTAGAGTTCGATGACACATTCACCGAACAAAACCTGCTCACGGCCATTGAAAATAGCAAAAGCGATAAACTGTCGCTGTATATTCATATCCCGTTCTGCGCCAAGCTTTGTTATTACTGTGGCTGTAATAAAGTCATCACCCGCCACCAACACAAAGCCGATCAGTACATTGAATATTTAAGCCAAGAAATTATCAAACGTGCGCCCCTGTTTAAACATTACAGCGTAACCCAAATGCATTGGGGCGGCGGTACACCCACTTTCTTAAATCCTGAGCAGATTCTTAAACTTACGTCATTGATTAAAGCTAACTTTAACTTTGCGGAAGAAGGTGAGTTCTCGATTGAAGTCGATCCTCGCGAGATAGAGCTGTCAATGCTCGACACATTGAAAGAAGCGGGCTTCAACCGGATCTCCATCGGCGTACAAGATTTCAATAAAGAAGTGCAAATTGCCGTTAATCGCGAACAAGATGAGCAATTTATCTTCGACTTAATGGCCAAAGCGAAAGCCATGGGTTTTGTGTCGACCAACATAGATTTAATCTATGGTTTGCCACACCAAACGCCAGAAACCTTTGCCGTCACTATGCAGCGCGTTTTAGATTTATCACCAGACCGTCTGTCGGTATTTAACTATGCTCACTTACCTGCGCGCTTTGCTGCACAACGTAAGATTAAAGATGAGCATTTACCTTCGCCAAAACAAAAACTCGAAATGCTGCACCAAACTATCGAGACCTTGACTGGCGCTGGCTACCAATATATCGGTATGGACCACTTTGCTAAACCCGATGACGAGTTAGCCAAGTTACAGCGTGAAGGCAGACTGCACCGCAACTTTCAAGGTTATACCACCCAAGAAGAATGCGATTTATTAGGTCTTGGCGTGTCGTCCATCAGTCAGATTGGCGACTGTTATGCGCAAAACCAGAAAGATATCCGCCCTTACTATGAAGCCATAGATAAGGAAGGCCATGCTTTGTGGAAAGGTTGTAGCCTGAACCGTGACGATGAAATCCGCCGCGTAGTGATTAAGCAGCTGATTTGCCACTTCGAACTGGATATGGCGAAAATTGATGAGAAACTGGGGATTAACTTCGAAACCTATTTCGCAGAAGATCTTAAGTTGATGCAGACATTTATCGATGATAAATTAGTTGAAATCGTCGACAGACAGATCACTATCAGCCCTACTGGCCGTTTATTGATCCGCAATATCTGTATGTGCTTCGACCTTTACTATCGTCAAAAAGCGCGTCAGCAACAATTCTCACGCGTGATCTAAAGCGCCTATCGCTGCACTCGCGAACGCTCACAAAAAATCCGACTCTAAGTCGGATTTTTTATTTATAGCTATTTTTAGTAATAACTAAAAGCTTATGCCTTAGTTGCATACAGTGCTTTGCGCTCACTGTCCGATAAAAATGCCATTTCAACGCCGTTACGTTGCACCTGGGCTAGCTCTGCATCGGTTAATTTGAGTTCCGATTTGGCAATACGATACTCATGATTAATGTCGATAGCACTCACACCGGGATCATCGGTATTTAGACTTATCAACACGCCTGCATCCATAAAGGTTCTAAAAGGATGCTCAGCGTAAGAAGCCACAGTAGAAGTATGCAAGTTACTGGTTGGGCAAGATTCGATACCAATACTGTGCTTAGCAAGATATTCCATCAGCTTAGGATCGTTAATCGCGTTCACACCGTGACCAATTCGCGTCGCGCCAAGTTCTTGAATCGCTTGCCACATACTTTGTGAACCCGCAGCTTCACCGGCGTGAGCCGTAATCGCCAGACCAGCATCACGAACACGTTTAAAGTGATCGTTAAATAACTCGCCAGGGAAGCCCAATTCATCACCGGCTAAGTCCATAGCCACGAGATGTTGTTTATGGGCGAGTAAGCCCTCAAGTTCTTGAGTACAAGCCGCTTGACCGAATGAACGTGACATAATGCCAATCAAATTGATCTTCACGTTATAGTCTTTTAAGCCCGCTTTAACGCCATCAACGACCGCCTCAACTACGCCTTCAATCGGTAACTTATGGTTCATCGCCATATAGTAAGGACTAAAACGTAACTCAGCGTAATCTAAGCCAGACAACGCCGCATCGGCAACGTTTTCATAGGCCACGCGTTTAACCGCATCCAAATCTGCGAGTACAGCAACCATCCAATCGAGCTTCTTTAAGAAGGCGACTAAGCTAGTTTCTTTCCCCTGAATTTGCACAAAAGGTGCGAGAGTCTCTAAAGAATCGGCAGGTAGCGCAATGCCGTGTTGGTGTCCTAGTTCCCAAATGGTATTTACCCGCACATTACCGTCTAGGTGACGATGCAGATCCACCAATGGAATGGATGTATCAATCATATTTAACCCCTATTTGAACTACCCAGCCAATGCTTTTGTTATTTGGTCGCGGGCGGACACTAAGTTTAACACGCATTTTCGGGGGCATTTATGCGCCAAACGCATTTAAATTCACATTCAGTCACAATTCTGCTTAATATCCATACAAGGAACGGCCGCATTCATCAGGCATAATGACTTCAATAACAACGAAAATATCAGAGATCTAACATGCATAAACTCTTAACCCCCAGTTTATTGATATGCGCATTAGGCGCCTGCAGTGCCACTCAAACCACAAAAAATATTCAAACCCCATCGGCACAGACAATATCAGCAACACAGTCGCAAGTTGAGCCAATCGCTCCCGCGCTGCAAGCGATTATCGACCAAAGCTGGCAATTACAACTCAGTGCGAGTCCTGAAATGGCTTACAGCATGGGCTATGCCAGTGCCGCAGGAAAATTAACGGATCTCTCGCCAGCCGCGCTCGCTAAGCTTAATCAAGGTCAAATCGCAGTACTAGCGCAGCTCAAAGCACTCGACCGCGGCAGCTTGAGTAAAGAAGATAAGATTAACGCTCAAATACTGGAAGATCAGATCCAAAACGATGTCGACCTATATCGTTTCAAGGATTATTACCTGCCCATTACGGCGGAAAGCGGCTTCCACGCTTATATCACGTCAATCGCACAGGGAAGATTCAACACCCTTGAGGATTACCGCAACTATATTGCCAAGCTCAATGCACTCCCGACCTATTTCGCCCAGCAAACCCACTGGCTAAAACAAGGATTAGCCGAGGGAATAACGCCACCTAAAGTGACACTCAATGGCTTTGAAGACAGTATCAGTGCTTATATCATCCCAGTTGAAAAGAGCAGTTATTTCAAACCTTTTACTCAATATCCCAACTATTTCACTGAGGCACAAAAAACTCAGCTGACCCAAGAAGGCCACGCTTTAGTTGAGCAAAAAGTTCTACCTCTGTACCAAAACTTTTATGATTTCATGACTAAAGAGTACATTCCCAATGCCCGGGAAAATATCGCGGCCAGTAGCTTACCTAACGGCGCAGAATTTTATGAGAATAGGGTACGTTACTACACGACCTTGAATATGACGTCGACGCAAGTGCATGAACTGGGCGTAAAAGAAGTACAACGTATCCGCCAAGAAATGGAACAAATCATCGCGTCAGTAGGTTTTAAAGGCAGCTTTGCCGACTTCTTACATTTCCTGCGGACCGATCCTCAGTTCTACACCACCAGTGCCGATCAGTTACTCAAAGAAGCGGCATTTATTGCCAAAAAAGCCGATGCCATGCTACCTAAGTACTTCGGCAAACTCCCACGCCAACCCTATGGTATAGCGCCAGTGCCTGCCGAAATTGCGCCGAAATACACCACAGGACGATATTCAGGATCGAACAGCGATGATGAACCCGGTTACTACTGGGTCAACACTTATGCATTGGATAAGCGCCCACTCTACGAGCTAGAAGCCTTAACCTTGCACGAAGCCGTACCCGGTCATCATCTGCAAATTTCACTCAACTCTGAGCTAACCTCACTCCCAGATTTCCGTCGTTATGGCTATATCTCTGCCTTTGGTGAAGGATGGGGGCTATATTGCGAATATTTAGGTTTAGAAGCGGGTTTCTACCAAGATCCATACAGTAACTTTGGTCGCTTAACCTATGAAATGTGGCGCGCGGCCCGTTTAGTCGTAGATACTGGCATGCACGCCCAAGGATGGAGTCGTCAACAAGCCATCGACTTTATGGCCAGCAATACCGCACTATCACTGCACAATGTCACGACCGAAATTGACCGCTATATTTCGTGGCCAGGACAAGCCTTGTCCTACAAGATTGGAGAGTTAACAATCAAACGATTACGTACCAAGGCAGAACAGGAACTCGGCGACAAATTTGATATTCGTGCCTTCCACGATGCTGTGCTCGAAAATGGCTCGGTGCCTATGTCGATCCTCGAACAGCAAATCAATGATTTTATTGAAGCGAAAAAGGTGGCACGCTAAGTTAATGAAATTCATGGGAGTCGGTATTTTCAGACTCCCATGGTTGTCTGTTACACTCTAACAAACCATTCAAGCCAAATGATTTGCGACTGAGTATGAGCCAAGCCAAAGCGACATTTTCGACTGAACACGATTTAAATACCTCAGAGCAGCAAGCCTTCTGGCAAAGCGTTGTTCAAGACACGCTAGCCTCTGCCGACGGCGTCACGCTGGCCTATATGATGGTCAAACATCCCCAAGCGCATACCGCAATCGTTCTCAGCAGTGGCCGAGTCGAGTCCTATTTAAAGTATCAAGAATTGGTCTTCGACTTATACCAACAAGGTTACTCTGTTTATGCCATAGATCACCGTGGCCAAGGGCTATCGGATCGTATGACAATCAATCCACACATGGGCCATGTGCGAAGATTCAATGATTATATTGATGATTTTGCACTATTTATGCAGAAGATAGTGTTACCACAAAACGACAAACAACTCATGCTACTTGGCCATTCAATGGGTGGCGCGATTGGCACTTTGTATCTCAAACAGCATCCCGATATTTTTACCGCCGCGGCATTTTCAGCGCCCATGTATGGCATTAAATTACCTATGCCAAAAGCGTTCGTACGCTGGTTAGCCAGTAAACTCGATACCACACTCAATGGCGGCGAGCCTAATTATGTACTTGCAGGACAAAACTATAAACCTGTTCCATTCAAAGGGAATGAGCTAACTCACAGCCAAAGCCGATACCAAGCCTACCGAGAATTGTATGATGCTGCTCCTAAGTTACAACTCGGTTCACCCACTAACCGTTGGTTGACTGAATCTTTAGATGCGGCAGATACTTGCGTACTGGCAACGGCACAAATTCGCACTCCGATACTGATACTGCAAGCGAGTGAAGATAAGATTGTTGATAATGCGGCCCAGAATCTCGCCGTGAGTACCCATTGCCAATTGAAAGTAATCGCTGGGGCTGCCCATGAGATTTTTATGGAAAAAGACGCCTGCCGAAACCAAGCCTTAAACTATGCTCTCGACTTCTTTAAACGCTACGCAGCAAAGGACGAGGACAAACAAGCTGGATAAAGTCCGCTTGGTTTAAGGCTCGGCTGAATAAATAGCCCTGATAACCATCACAGCCAAATTCAACAAAGGCTTGATATTGTTGGGGCGATTCAACGCCTTTAGCCACAACATGCAAATTAAATTGCTGTGCAGAGACAATTAACGCCTTCACTCTTTGTGGCATTGTGGCTAATGAATCAATACAACTCATATCCAATTTAACCGCAACTAATGGCTGGTTGGCTAAACAACTCAAAGCACTCGAGCCAGAACCGAAATGATCGAGGACGATGCCTATCCCTGCATCAACTAACTTAGACACGCGCTCAGCCACAAACTGTGGTTGCATTAACAATGCGGCCTCATTGAGCTCAATACCCAGTTGATGAGCCGTAATGCCATGCTCTTTAACTAACGCAATCAATGCATCAACAAAATCTGCCTGACCAAATGAGAATGCACTGATATTAAGAGTTAAAGTCGGCAAACTCCGGCCTTGGGCATGGGATGTCTGAATAAACTGACACACACGATTAGCGACCCAAAAATCGAGTTCAGCAATCATTCCTCCCTGTTCGGCTAACGCTACAAACTCTGCAGGCGGGATAAACTCGCCATCGGCACGATACCAACGTGTGAGCACTTCAGCCGAGACCAATTCACTGTGCGCATTCATCACAGGTTGGAACATTAACGTCATGCTATCTTGCTGTAATGCCGTCTGTAACTCCTGTTGTAACTGTTCATCACGGCTCTGACGTAAATCCATCTCAGCATGATAGAAAGCGCATCCCGCTTGCCCAGGTTGCTTAGCACTCAAGGTTGCTAACTCGGCGCGGCGCATGACTAAAGCAGGATCTAAGGTCTCTATGCTGTCGAGCAAACAAATCCCCACATTCGCGCTGAGTTCAAAGTGATGATGACCGTAATGGAATGGTCGAGCAATCACTTGCCTTAACTCACTCGCAAGCGCTAAAGCACGACGCGCAGCGGCTGACGCATCTGCCGCTAAATCTTTAGCAAGCAAAACGAAATTACCAGACTCTAATCGACCGACCGTTATATTTTCAGTGAAATAACTCGATAAACGGGCCGCGATTTGTGTTAACAAGCGCTCTAATTCATGGGAATGTAAAGTGGCGACCAATCCTAAGCGATCCACCTCAACGAGCAGCAATGCTCCCCATTGCCCCGAACTATTACCTTGGGTTAAAAATTGCGATAAACGCCCCATAAAAACATCGGGCAACATCTTGCGACCGACAACAGATTGATCTACAAGCTCAGTAATTGCAGCATGGTTCTTCGCGCTTTCTGACACATCCATATGAATGCCTATCATGCGAGTCGGGCGCCCTTGGGGATCCCAATCAACTAACATACCGCGGTCTAACACCCACACATAATGGCCATCTCTATGCCGTAAGCGGTGAACACTTTCAAATTCTTTACTCTTTCCGCTAACGTATTCCTGCAAAGCATCTAACACAATCTGCTTATCATCGGGATGTAACCGCGTCTCCCATGTCTGGAATACTCCAGCCAATTCATCAGGCGCATAACCAATCATCTCTTTCCAGCGATCAGAAAGAAAAACTTCCCCCGTACTGATGTCCCAATCCCAAATACCGTTACGCGAACCTTCCACAGCAAATAACCAACGCAATTCACTGTCATTCAGTTTTTTAACAGCCCGACTTAAACGCTCATGTGCCTGCTGCAAACTGGCTTGCAAAGATAAAACTTCAGATGAACTCCAAGGTATCGATGTCGAAAAGGAAGAAGTGCCTACCTGCTTAGCTGCCTCACTCAACATTTGGAATGGGCGGATCAACAGGAAATATAAAATAAAGGTAAAGCCAATCAGCAATAATCCGCCAAGGCCCCAAACCCGCATAAAACGTTGCTGCAACTTAGCAGAAGCTTCGACCACTAAAGGGGCTAAATCGGCTTCAAGATAAATCAAGTCAACCGCACCACCATATTGAGGCACGACGGGATAATATGCTTGAATAGTTAAGCGTTCGAGGTTAATAAGAATTTGTGGCAAAAAAGCCTGAACCACAGCACTGTGACGGGCAGCATCATAACCATCAATGACTTGCATGGCATTGCTATCGCGCCAAACAGTATGGTTTGCAAAACGAATACGGCTATCAGCATCAACTAAGATATAAACCATAGTGCCCATATCGAGCGCAGCTAAGGAAACCTCCTGCTCGATCCGCTCCACATCCTGTAAAGCCTGCGCCGATTGAACCACATTCTGCATCCGGAACAACTGCTGCTTTATCAGTGTCGATTGTCGCTGCGCCAATTCAGCGCGCACTTGATCGCTTTCAAACAGGTACTCGCCTATGACCAACACTAAATATAGGGTCAGCATACAAAGAGGAAGCAGTACCGCGAGCGAAAGCTTACGAAGCATAGGTAACAGATGGCCGTTAACAAAAAAATTAATATTTTTGTATGCTAACGGGAAACTAACCACTAAGCAAAAGGACTTATCAAACTAAGCGAGATCTTCATGTAAATAATCAACTTAGAGTATAAAAGTCTGAAATAAAGGAAGGAAAAAACGTAAAGAACTAGCAGAAGAACCAAAACTAAAATGAATAGAACAATGCTAGATAGCATTGGTCTTAAATGATAATTTAACAAATTGCGAATGCAAAAAAGCCAGCTTATTCAGCTGGCTTGGTTACATCTCAATGAGATAATTAGGCGCTTGGCGATGACCTACTCTCACATGGGGAGACCCCACACTACCATCGGCGCGTTTGCGTTTCACTTCTGAGTTCGGGATGGGATCAGGTGGTTCCACAAGGCTATTGTCACCAAGCAAATTCTGTTTATTACCGTGTCCATCTCTGGCTCACGCTAATAATAATTCGGAAAGCTGATTTTCTGTTGAGTCTTTAACTTTATCAAGTATCTGTATTCTGTCTAAGTTCGCTTAGCAAAACCCATCTGGGTTGTATGGTTAAGCCTCTCGAGTCATTAGTACATGTTAGCTCAACGCCTCACAACGCTTACACACCATGCCTATCAACGTCCTAGTCTCGAACGGCTCTTTAGAGGAATTAAATTCCTAGGGATGACTCATCTTAGGGCTCGCTTCCCGCTTAGATGCTTTCAGCGGTTATCGATTCCGAACGTAGCTACCGGG
>NZ_JAKKRZ010000025.1:0-66168 GCF_025653725.1 Shewanella sp. SM74
ATAGATTCTCTTGGCCGAATTCTTCAATAGCTTGCCAGCCATCACAACCTGAAGCGATTGCGGCTAAAACAAGAAAAATAATATCAACTAAATCATGGTCTAGGTTGATGTGAGAGCGAGGGTCTTCGATGAGTTTCAAGTGTTCAAATAAGGACATGGATTAGGCTCAGTAGAATAACATGCCCGATCAGATCATGCAGATAGGAAGAAGTTCCCTACTGTTAACAAAGTATGATCCCGCCCTGTCTTAGGGGGTATCTAGGTTGAAGTTTGCGCTAGATCAAAATGTAAAGGTGTTGTTGTTCACATTTCTATACTTTTGTTAATGTATTACATTATTTTCTAATGTAAAAACCACTGCAAAGTGCCATAACAGCGGCCATCAAAATGAACAGCGGATTAATGAAACGAGGTAGTCTCACCTCAAAAATCTTAGGATTAATGTTAGTACTTATTCTGCTCTCTAGTAGTTTATCGACTTTTGCTATCATCAATTTGTCCTACAGCTTAGGCGACGCCAAGGCGATTAATGCCTCAGGGTCGCTGAGGATGCAAAGCTATCGGTTAATGTTTTACGCCAACTCAGGCAGTGATGCTGCGCAGGATAAAATTACCGAATTCGAAAATACGCTCTATTCCGACACATTAAAGCCCTCGGAAAGTTGGTTTAGTCCACCAGAAATTGCCGCTCAATATCAGCTTGTCATCGATAAATGGCTGGTGATGAAACACTACATAGAACAAGAAAACTCCCGCGATTATGTCGCCTCACTGAAGGATTTTGTTGATACCATAGATTTACTGGTGCTTGAGATGGAGCACTACGCCGCCTTTAAACTCAGGCTCCTTGCCGCCAGCCAAATATTAGGCTTAGGCGTCATGCTCATTATCGCTTTTGTGGCCGTGCGTTTTACAAAGAAGAAAGTAGTGATCCCACTGCAAAAACTGATGGAGTCGGCGAATACCATTTCTAAAGGTAATTTTGAAATTGAAATGCCCGAGACCGAATACATTGAACTTACAGCGCTGACCCATGCCCTACAAAAAACGGCTAAGGAACTCGCGACGCTTTATGGCAACTTAGAATCGCAGGTAGCAGAAAAAACCTTAGCGCTGACAAGGGCCAACAACGAACTGGCATTCTTATATGATAACCTACTGACATTAAACGCAAATAAACTCGATTACAAGGCTCTCAAGGCGGCGCTGAATCAGTTAAAAGGCTATGAATCACTCGACTACCTAAGACTCATTATCCAGTATCCCGAGCAAGAGTTAGAAGTGATTGAGGCCGATGGCGGTTGGCCAGATATGACTCAAGAGAGCACCCGTTTCCCACTGCAATTTGAGCAGGCTAATTTAGGCTATTTAGAGTTAATTGCCGACCAAACACCCAATATCGCCTTGTTTAACAATTTCGCAATTATGCTGACCCGCTCAATCGTGATCCACAATGCCACAGAGCAAAGACAGCAACTGGCGCTAATGGAGGAACGTGGCGTGATTGCCCGGGAGCTGCACGACTCTTTAGGTCAAGTGCTATCTTTCCTAAAAATCCAAATTAGCTTATTACGCAAAAACTTAGATTGCAGTTGCCGCAGCCCGATCGTTGAAGCGCAGTTAACCGAAATCAACGAAGGCGTGAGTACTGCCTACGTGCAGCTCAGGGAGTTACTATCCACCTTTAGGCTCACAATTAAAGAACCCGATCTAAAAAGTGCTTTAGAGGCTATGCTTGAGCAACTCAGGACAAAGACGAATATAAAGATAACCTTAGACTATAAACTTGCGCCACAATGGCTAGAGGCAAAGCAACACATCCACATACTGCAGATCACACGAGAAGCGACGTTAAACGCCATCAAACATGCTGAGGCCAGCCTCATTAACATCCATTGCTATAAGGATGACGAGGGTATGGTCAATATTGATGTTTGTGATAACGGCATAGGTATTGGACATTTAAAAGAACGAGATCAACATTTTGGCATAGGTATAATGCATGAACGAGCCAGTAAGCTTTCAGGTAAAGTCGTGTTCAGCGACAATGATTTAAAGAGATTTAAACCTGCTATGGCAACCACGACTGAGCAAGGATGCAATGCACAAGACGACGCACTCAACCCTAACAGCCCATTAAACCTTATGCAGCACAGCAAGGGGTCAAGTGGCACTAGAGTGACGCTTATTTTCCCATCTCAACAGGAGCCTTCAAATGGGTAAACCTTATTCCGTACTGGTGGTCGATGACCATCCCCTCTTGCGCAAAGGCATCTGCCAGCTCATCGCTTCAGATCCTGACTTCAGCCTATTTGGCGAAGCCGGTAGTGGTTTAGACGCATTAACCGCAGTGGTCACCGATGAACCCGACATCATATTGCTCGATCTGAATATGAAAGGCATGACAGGCCTAGATACCCTCAACGCCATGCGCCAAGAAGGTGTTACCTCACGCATAGTAATTCTCACCGTTTCAGATGCAAAACAGGATGTTATCCGTTTACTTCGCGCAGGAGCAGACGGCTATTTGCTTAAAGATACTGAGCCAGATTTGCTGCTCGAAAAACTCAAAAATGCCATGCTTGGCCACAGGGTGATCAGCGATGAAGTCGAGGAATACCTTTACGAACTTAAAGATGCGACCGATGAACAAGAATGGATTTCGAGCCTAACCCCAAGGGAGCTGCAAATTCTACAGCAACTGGCGGAAGGCTTAAGTAATCGCATGATTTCAGAGCATTTACACATTAGTGAAGGCACAGTTAAAGTACACGTGAAAAACCTACTGCGTAAAGCCAATGCGAAATCAAGAACCGAAATGGCGGTGCGCTACCTGAATAATTAAAGATACGAAAATGAGCTTGGTATCGCGCAAACAATAAAGGCAATCCCATGATTGCCTTTATGTTTTTATCAAATAGAGATTAAATAAATGATTACAGACCTTTCTCGATAAATGTCTGCCAACTCAGTAACGCCTGCTCAAAATCCTCAAGGCCACAATAAGCTTCTGACTCAGCATCATAAAGTGACATAGCCTCTTCCAATTCATATTCTTGCTCAAAGCCTAAAGTATTGGCAAAGACTCGGGCCTGTTCACGCTCTAACTCTAAGGTAAAATCGTTACCAACAAGACGCCATGAACCTCGTTTATCGGCTTGAATTTCTTTTATCACACCCAACACTTGCTGAATTTTAGCTAACTCAGTCCCTAATTCTTCCGTAAACCATTGCCCAAGCACTTCATGATCCATGCTAAAGCTAGCCAAAAAAGTGCCAGTTAAACTGTTACGCCGAAATTCGTATTCCATTTTATTGTCTCTTTGATCTAAGCCTACTAATGCTAATTTTAACCTATCCTTGGCTAAGTTGCTTGCATCCCTCAGCACATCAAATTTATGTCAATTTACGTTTGTCTCATGTCGTTAAGCATAAGTACTGACTTCATTTTCATGACAAAATCAGTTAGTTTGTTTGGATGATTTTGAAAGTTAAATGGAATGCGATATGCACGAAGGGTTTATCTACAGTTTAGTGCTCAGCGGCGCCCAAGCGGGTTCCACCTTGAGCCTAGAACAGATCGAAAAATGGGATCCTCAGGATGGCCTACTCTGGTTACACCTTCGCTATCGCAATAAAAAGGCACGCCACTGGATACTCAATAGCGGTCTGCCTAAGGTCGAAAGTGATGCCCTACTCGCCCAAGACACTCGTCCCCGTGCAGTGATAACAGGTGAAGGCATATTACTCGCATTACGCGGCGTCAACCTCAACCCCAATTCTGCTCCAGAAGACATGGTGGCCGTGCGTATCTATGCCGATAAACAGCGGATCATTTCCACCTGCGATCGCGAGTTACAGTCGGTCAAAGATGTCGCCGAGCTGATCCTTGAGGGCAATGGGCCTACAACTACGGGGGACTTTATCGTCGCAATCTGCGAGCGACTGACCAATCGTAAAGTCGAGTTTATTGATAAATTGGAAGAACAGCTCTCTGATTTAGAAGAGCTAGTCGTCTCAGGCAATGTGAAAGACTTACGTACCGATATCGCCGAACTGCGCCGTCAAACTGTGGCCATTCGCCGCTATTTAGCCCCACAGCGCGAAGCATTCTCGAAAATGATTTCTGAGCAATTTAGCCTATTTAAAGATACTGAGCGACTCAAGCTGAGGGAAACAAACGATAAACTTATCCGCACCATTGAAGATCTCGATGCCCTGCGCGATAGGGCCAATGTGACTCAAGAAGAATTACTCAGTCAGCAGTCGGAGCAACTCAACAAACGCTTATACTTCTTATCCTTAGTGTCAGCAATCTTCTTACCGCTAGGCTTTTTAACAGGCTTACTTGGGGTCAATATTGGCGGGATACCGGGCGCGGACAACACTTGGGCCTTCGCCACCTTCTGCGGCATATTAATCTCACTCGTCGCCCTGCAAATGGCGCTGTTTTATCGATTTAAGTGGTTATAGCCACCTTAAAACAACAAAGCCAATCGATTAGGATTGGCGTTTTTTTCGCTCAGTCCCTTAAGCTAATTGTTATGTGCTAATGTGCTTACGAGCTAATTTTTATGATTTAGGCTGGAATGTCGGCAACTCAAACACATTGGTCATCACTTTATAAAGCTCAGTTCCTTGGTGCACTGACGCCGAAGCAAAGTGTAAAATCGGCACACAGTCCTGCGGCAAACTAACCGTTTTTAGCTCATCAGCCGTACCATATAAATCCATTCGCAGCAAATTCACTAAGGGCTGCCCCGCAGCCAATGGCTCACCCACAGGTGCAAGGTATTCCACTAAGCCAGAACTTGGCGCGTGATATTTTTTATAGTCCTTAAGGTAACAACCAAAGCGCTGCATTTTAGCGGGCGCAACGGTTTCAGCGATCACGCCTCGGTGGCTTAAATATGCCAAAATCCCTTGTGCATCAACTAGTGCATCCTCAAGACAGACGCGCTCTTGGCTCGCCAATTCCAAGGTTAACGCTGACACTGCAACCCCTAAATCGCGCCCTTGAGATTTTGCAAAATCACTCAATTGCCACCAAGGACAAAACGCAGCCTCATCCATGGCGCCACCAAAGGCATTGGGGATAATGAGCGTATAAGGGATCGACAAAAACTGCGCAGCAGCTAAGTCATATTCAGGACAATACAAGTGCTTACAAGACTTAGGACCTGTGTGCAGATCGAGCACTATATCCGCGCCATGGGCCATAATCTGCAGGTTAACCGCAAGTCTATGACCCGTGGTGATACCCCATTCATGACGCAATTTTTGCTGACAGGCTTCTACCAAAGTACTGCGATAGGCTTGGAGCAGCTCGCTATCACTCAGCTTGGCATGTTCCCCATACCAAGTCGGCAAATCAATAGCATGATTCAAATACTCACGATTCCAATTCGCCCCCGTAATAGGATCAAATCGGCCAAGGGTAAACTCACCACTTTTTTGGTTGATCCCGAGTGGATTCGCCAATGGCACTAAGGTGATTTCGCCGCGGATGTCACAGTGTTCAAGCTGCTTCATCAACTGATAAATCACCGCATTCCCTTGTACTTCAGCACCGTGGACATTGGCCTGAATATACACTTTGGGGCCAGTCGCCTTATCGTCACTCGGTTTGAAATGGTAGATAGGCAAAGTGAGTGCTTGCCCTGCGGCAAGCTCCCCGATTTGCAGAGACGATGTTGTCGGCAACATACTAAACGCCTTCGAACAGATTTTGATGCAGCGATTTAACCACTTGCGCCGCTTCCGATTCTGCCACTAACACACACAGATTATGTGGGCTGGCACCTTGGCAAATCATCCGCACATTGTGTGGTTCTAACACTTCAAACACACGACGACAAATACCCGGCGTCGTCGCAATACGATTACCGATAATCGCCACTAAGGCCAATCCATCTTCAACTCGCACACGACAATGCTGTGATAATTCTTGCAGCAATGCCTCACTCAACAGACCTTGTCCACTTGAATCCGAACCAGTTTTATCTAGGGTTAGAGACACATTCACTTCTGATGTGGTAATCAAATCCACACTGATCTTATGTCGCGCTAATGTCGCAAAGGTTTCCGCTAAAAAGCCCTGTGCATGCAACATTTGCAAGCTGTGAAGATTTAATAGGGTTTGATCGCGGCGCAAAGCCACAGCGCGGAATACGGGCGCATCTTCCACTTGATGACGGATCCAAGTTCCGCCCTTTTCAGGCTCTTTACTTGAACCCACAAACACTTGAATTTGCTGACGAACGGCAGGAAGAATAGTCGCTGGATGCAATACCTTGGCACCAAAGGTCGCCATCTCGGCAGCCTCATTGAAACTGATCTCTGCAATCGGAAAGGCATTGGGCGCCAAACGAGGATCCGTTGTATAAATCCCCGCGACATCGGTCCAAATCTCTACCGCTGAGGCGCGTAACGCTTCAGCTAACAGTGCAGCAGAATAATCACTACCACCACGACCTAACGTGGTCGTTTGACCGGCTTCATCGGCACCGATAAAGCCTTGCGTGACAATCACTTGTTCCGCTAACAGTGGCTGTAGATAATCACGAGCTAGAGTCGCAATCTGCTCGACCTGAGGTTCGGCGCGGCCAAAGTGACTGTCAGTACGTAATACTCGGCGCACATCGAAGGCACTTGAGTTGACACCTTTCTCGCGGATCACCGCCGAAAACAACGCCGAAGAACATTGCTCACCGAGGGACAACAACTCATCCATAGTCGCTTTGCTGCGTTGTGATGCGAGCGCTTCACTCAATACCGACATGCGACTCAATAATTTATCTAATGCGGCGGCCACATCGTTAGGACGACCGAGCTTATCTAAAATCGCATATTGAATTTGGGCAATTTGTTTTAATCGCTGTAATCGGCCATCGTCGTTGATCGATTCTTGGGTCAATTCCACTAGTAGATTCGTCACGCCGCTCGAAGCGCTGACCACGACTAAACGACAATGAGGATTAGCTAACACTATGTCGGCACAGCGATTCATAGCGTTATAGTCGGCGACTGAGGTGCCACCAAATTTTGCAACAACGAGGGACATTAGCGCACCTCCGTGAAACACGTAGGGCAACAAATAAATGCAGATTGAATAAGATATTGATTAACTAACATGATCACACTCCGAACTGACTTCGTTCGAAGAGCCTGGTGCTCAATGATAACGCACCCCAAAAGAAGGGAAACAGCAATCGTCACCAGAAGCTCTCCACCAATTACAGGTGACAATCGTCAGGATTCAGCCTGAGCGACCGACATAAACATGCAGCAACCATATCTATGCCTCGGCGTTAATCTCCCTCATCAGTCATCGATGGAGTTTGTGCTCCTCTGACCGACTACCTAGTTAACGCTCCTCTTCTGTTCCTTTCCTAGGAAAGGGACGAAAAAAGTAGCAATAAACCCCTAATGAAGTCAATGCTAATTTCATAACAAATGAACAATTTAAATAAAATCTTTTGAAAACAACTAAATGTTCAAATCGGGTAGCTCGTATACCAGCTGCACATAATCTCTAAATTTGCCTAAACACACTTCATCATGTCCATCCAAGGTGCAAGGCACTAAGCTCACATCCCCTTGTTCGACAACATAAATCGCATATTGATTAAATTTCTTACCCAATTGCAATGCCATCGTTCTATCGATAAACACGGCCCAACTTTTTTCCATGTGGGATAAATCCGGTGCAGCGCCCACTAAAGCACGATAAGGGCTACCGAGTAATTCAATTTCACGGAGAAGTTGGCGATCGAGTAAACGGTTTTGGCTAGGAGAGAGAAGCTTTGAAGCGGGATTATGAGCGGTAATAACAGCAAAGGAAAAATCACAGGATAATGCTTGAGTCAGCAGAAACAACGGCGCTTGGTAACATTGCCACAAATTTTGAGTCGTATTGTCCATTGGTAGTCTAGTCGAAAAATGAACCCAAGCTAGTGTAGCAGAGTGATTGTAAAATCCAAAGAGGCGTGAACTGGCTCACAGGAATAAGAAATACATTAGTTATACTAATCAATAGCTAAAGTAAATATCATGGTAAAAACCCCTGCTCACCTAAAATTTGTTAACATTTCATTTGTTAACAAATGACTAAAACGAGTACAATGTACGTACTGGTGAGTTGAAACAGATTGAGCAAGATGCTTATCGTTCAATACAGTTTGTTACATATATCGCTTAAAGTAACGTGAACTGACCGGGCATCTGTTTAAAATCTGTTCTACATTTGATTTGTCTTTTAAACATTTAAAAAAAACAATAGTTAAGGAACTTATTCTAACTATTGCTTATCGAAGTTGGTACTGATTACGTTTTCTCGTATTACACTTAAACGTGCACTTAATCTACATCCAGATATAGATGTCACCGTAAAGATTTTCCTTTTGAGCACAAAGCAGTTCAAGGAAGTATCAACGCTTTTATGAATATAAGAGCCCGAAGTAAGTTGCTCTTATTGGTTAGTATAAACTGATTAAAATTTAGGTAAATAATATGCAAAATCCGCACATTCTGATCGTTGAAGATGAAGCCGTTACCCGTAACACGCTGAGAAGTATTTTCGAGGCAGAAGGGTATGTGGTAACTGAGGCCAATGATGGCGCAGAAATGCATAAGGCTATGCAGGAAAACAAAATTAACTTGGTCGTTATGGACATTAACTTGCCAGGTAAGAATGGTCTATTGTTGGCACGTGAACTACGTGAAATCAACAACATCGGTCTTATCTTCCTGACAGGTCGTGACAACGAAGTCGACAAAATTCTTGGACTTGAAATTGGCGCGGACGATTATATTACCAAGCCGTTCAACCCACGTGAATTAACGATTCGTGCTCGTAACCTTCTGACTCGTGTCAACAGCGCTGGCGCTGAAGTCGAAGAAAAGAGCTCAGTAGAATACTACCGCTTCAATGATTGGAGCTTAGAGATCAACAGCCGTTCATTAGTGAGCCCACAGGGTGAATCTTACAAACTGCCACGTAGCGAGTTCCGCGCTATGCTGCACTTTGTTGAAAACCCAGGCAAAATTTTGACTCGTGCCGATCTACTGATGAAAATGACTGGCCGTGAACTTAAGCCACACGATCGTACTGTAGACGTGACTATCCGTCGTATCCGTAAGCATTTCGAAAGCTTGCCAGATACGCCAGAAATCATCGCGACTATTCACGGTGAAGGCTATCGTTTTTGCGGTAACTTAGAAGGCTAATCTCCCGCTAAGCAACATCCGCATTAATTGGTTTGATAAGAATCGATTCAAAAAAAACCAGAACCTAGGATCTGGTTTTTTTTATGCCTGCTATTTGGCGTTTTTCAACTGCCTATCGAGGAAATCGGCTAGTGAGCGATATAAGTGATTACGCACTTTCTCGCCACGCATCGAATGTTTAGATCCAGGATAATCGATCATCTGGAACAACTTGCCTTCATCCTGCAGTGCTTTATAAACCCGAGTGCTGTTTTCAAACAAAACGTTATCATCGGCCATACCGTGATACATCAACAGACCCGATTGATAGTTTTTCACATAGGGAAACACGCTGCTGGCTTCATAACCCTTTTCATTCCCCTCAGGATGGGCTAAGTAACGCTCAGTATAATGGGTGTCATATAAGCGCCAGTCGGTTACAGGCGCGCCCGAAATCGCGGCTTTAAAGTAGTCCGGCGCCTTAAATAAACTCATCAAGGCCATGTAACCGCCGTAGCTGTGGCCGTAAATCGCTACATTATCGGCATCGACAAATGGCAGACTCCGTAAATAGTCCACTCCCACTTTTTGATCCTTGACTTCAGCTTCACCCAAATGACGGTAAATCACTTGCTCAAACTTTGTGCCCCTGTGGGCGCTGCCGCGGTTATCCAACTGGAACACCACATAGCCTTGTTGCACCAGATACTGGGTAAAGTAGTCCTGCTCGCTCCAACTGTTGGTCACTAACTGTGCGTGCGGCCCACCGTAAACCCGCACTACGACAGGATATTTCTTGCTCGCATCAAACGGCACAGGTTTGAATAAACGGGTTTGTAACACTTGGCCATCTTTGGCTTTCAGTTCACCAAATTCAGGGATTTGCCACAGACCCGCATAGTCATATAAAGGATGGCCTTGCTTGACCGCATTTTGCTCAACCCAAGCCAGTTGTTGGCCCTTGTCACCGTGTAAACTTACCTGCGGTGGCTGAGATAAGCTATTGAAATAATCCAGATACACACTTTGATTGTCGGCAAACACAGGATCGTGCATACCCGCTTGCTTGCTTACCCGCTCAACCTTGCCACCCGCTAAAGGCACGCGATAAAGTTGTTTCTCGATTGGCATATCTTTGCGGCCAGTGAAATATACCCAACCAGCGGTTTCATCTATGTATTCCAACGCATCGACAACCCACTCGCCCTGAGTCAATTGGGTTTTAAGTTTGCCTTTTAAGTCAAAAAGATACAGATGATTAAAACCGTCACGCTCAGATGCCCAAATAAAAGCCGATTGTTGTTTTAAAAAGTGCAGATCGTTATTGAGGTTCACCCAAGCGTTACTGCGTTCTTTCACTAAGGTTTTTGGCTTAGTCAGTGAATCTAACGCCACCAGTTGCAAATCTAACTGATGTTGATCGCGGCTCTGCCACTGGAACGACAAATGTTTGCTATCGGGCAACCAATCGACCCGCGGCAGGTAAATATCTTTGCTCTTGTCTTCGCTATTCTCTTCGCGCAGGGTCACCCAATTGATAGCCTTATCTTTTAACGTGACCACACCGAGGGCGATATCGACGTTGTTTTTGCCGGCATAGGGATAGCGCTGCTCAGTAAGTTTAATACCATCAGCATAGATTTCGTTACGGGTTACTTGCTCGACACCGGACTCATCAATACGGGTAAAGGCGATGGCCGATTCATCGGGCGCCCACCAATAACCTGTCATGCGATCCATTTCCTCCTGAGCGACAAACTCGGCCATGGCATTTTTAATCGCCCCGCCGCCATCGCTCGTCATAGCTTGGAGTTTTTTGGTCGCCAGCTCTAACACATACAGATTTTGATCCCGCACGAAAGACACAAAATGTCCCTTGGGCGATAGGCGCGCATCTGTGGCAAACCCTTCGCCAATGGGAAGTTGGCTTACACTGTTATCCACTAATGAAAAATAATACAGATTACCAGCAGCCGGAATTAATAGCGCTTGGCTATCATCAGCCCAGAAGTACTCCATAATGCCTTCACCATAAATACGTTGGCGTTCGCGGCGGGCCTTTTCTTCATCGGATAATTCATTGCTTGCCAACTTATCGGCATTGAGCAATAGGCTAGATTTGCCCGTCTTTACATCCATCTGCCAGAGATCATAAAAGTTTTGATTGTCTTTACGGCCCGCAAGATAAGTGACACGCTGACCATCAGGTGACAATTTCAAACCTCGAGGACTGGTGCCCGCTAATGCGGGCGAGGCATTCATTCGCTCAATCGTCAGTGGCAGTTTGCCGCCTTCCATTGCATAAGCTGGGGTAATTGAAAACATAGCTGTCGACATCATGGCCATTTGGCTCGCTATCAGTAGGGGAACGGCGCGCACCTTAAGTGAGCACGCAGGGAACCAAGTTAACCTATTTTTAATCATTATTATTCCTTGGGAGCATAATCGCCTAAGATGTCAGCGATTAAAAACAAGCCGACATTGTGCCAGAGGCAAACCCTAAATAGAAATAGCATGCAAGATGCCGATACAAATTAGGCCCTTGCGCCAAGCTCAATCCAAATAATCCCTAAAAGCCCTAATATTCGCTAAAAGCATCAGCAACATCGCTGAAATTGTCGACTAACTGAGTTATCATTCGCGGCAAATAACGAAATTGACCTCATTGTTGAACCCTTAAAGGACATAACATGCAGACTCTGGCCCAGCACCTGACCTCACAGGCAGTGAACGACTCCCTCTCCCACCTAATTTTAACCTTAGCCGACACCTCAAAAGCCATTAGCCATGCCGTTCGCCACGGTGCACTTGCGGGCGTGTTAGGCGCGACTGAGCAAGAAAACGTCCAAGGTGAAACCCAGAAAAAACTGGATATCATCACCAACGACATGCTCAAAGATGCCTTAAAAGCTGACGGTACAGTGCGCGGTTTGGCGTCGGAAGAAGAAGATCATGTGGTTGAAGTCAGCCGAAATGGTCAATATCTGGTGTGTTTCGATCCACTTGATGGTTCATCTAATATCGATATTAACTCATTAGTCGGCACCATTTTCTCCGTCCTGCCCGCCCCTGCTGGCGAGCTGACTGAAACTAGTTTTTTACAATCTGGCCGCGCACAATTAGCCGCAGGTTATGTACTTTATGGTCCATCAACCATGCTGGCATTAACCACAGGCCAAGGCGTGCAACTCTTTACTTTGCACCCAGAAACCAATGAGTTTTTACTGACGAATGCCGCCATGAGCATTAGCCCAGACACAGCCGAATTTGCCATTAATATGTCGAACCAGCGTTTTTGGGAAGCGCCAATGCAAACCTATATTGCCGATTTACTGCTCGGTAAAATTGGCCCACGCGAAAAATCATTCAACATGCGCTGGATTGCGGCCATGGTTGGCGATGTACACCGCGTGCTATCTCGTGGCGGTATTTTCACTTACCCAACCGACAATAAAGATCCTAAAAAACCGTACAAACTGCGCTTGATGTACGAAGCCAACCCAATGGCCTTCTTAGTCGAACAAGCTGGCGGTAAGGCTTCTACCGGTTATGAAACCATTTTGGATATTCAACCAACACAAATTCACCAACGTGTTGCCGTCATCCTAGGCAGCAGCAACGAAGTCGACGCTTGCCTGAGCTACCACGGTATCGATTACAGCGAAGAGCCAAATATAGAGTAAGCCGAATCGCTTAGATTTTGATTTTTATGATAAAAGCCACTGACCACAGTGGCTTTTTTGTTATTTATACGGCCTTGCTGCCGAGAAAGTCGTAGGGCTTCACCCCACACCCGACCAAGGAGGACTGCTCGTCCTATCCTCCTTGGATGCTCCATGACGTCCCCAACTGAGTTGAAAGCCCCTTGTGCTCATTGCCAAATCTGCTATCGCTTCCGAAGGATGCGTCCCTGCACCTGCGAAAGCTAGCTCGGCATCCATGCCGAGACTCACGCAATTTGTCTATTCGCCCTGCGGCAACTCCGAGGGGATGGTGTATTCCTCAGACACTAGAGTTATTGGAAAGTAATCAAGGCATAAAAATGAAGCCTATTTGCTCTTTTGCCTTTAATAAAGAGTCTTCAATGCCCTTCTGCAACTTCGCAGGGAAAGATGAACTTCTGAAATCTAGGTGTCGGCTGTTAATCCTGAAAGAGTTATGCATGTTCTATCTTTGCTCTATCTTTGTTCAGTCAAACTCGATACCAAAGAAATGTATAATTCTGTAACGATCGAGCTTGCTCCTTGCAGATACTCTAATTAATGCTTGATGCAGGTTTCGTCCAAAGATATCTTTTGGATTGTCGCCCTCAGTAGGTCTAAAAATACCCATACTTTCGCGAACCACTTGCATAAGATCACAATTGTTGTCACCAACTAAAAACTCGTATATTTCATCGATACTATGATTACCTAAATACTCTTCGTCTTCAGGATTCCAGCTACGGTTCTTAACTATTTTAGATAAAACGGCGTAGATTGAATGATGTTGAAAAATGACTTTCTCTTTACTAGAAATTATTTCAATGAGTTCTGCATTAGTTGTAATTTTTTTCAGCTGCATTAATAAATCAGGACTATCACTATCTAGGTTTAAAGTAACAAATTTATCAATCCAATAACTTTTATCAAAGTCTTCTTTTAGTTCCATCAACGTATCTAGTATAGGATGTAGTTCCCTAACAGAGATTGAGTTCAAATGTTCTGAAAGGAATCCTTCTAAGCCTCTAATCACATCATTGCTAGTGGAAAGGAAGTTGTTATTATAGAAACCCCAGACTTCCGTTAATCTTGATGAAACATTTCTATCAATTTGTCTTTTGTTAAGACGCGATATATTTTCAATAAATAAAGCCTCATCCATCCAACCATCCTCGATATATTTGATGATTTCAGCCTCATGATCTGCATAATAAATATACCCAAGTGAAGAAATACGCCTTTGAAGATTTTTATCAACGTCCTCATTTTTTAACGAGAAACTAAATACGCGTTCAATTTCATTAGCTCGAATACTGATACTTGGCTCATGATGAACATACGTAAGTATCACAATCGTGGTAAGTAGGTCATGTCTGACGGCTTCTTCTGAAGAAGCTATGAAATTCATCAAAGCATCAACATTCCATTTTATGTGCTTAATTATTCTAATATTATTTAGGCCTTCAGACTTGAATATGTCGCAAATCAAATCTCTACATATGTGGTTTCTAAACTCAACATCAATATTGTTAGCAGGATTAGGTGAATACTTTAACTCTAAATCTATAACTTTTTCTCGATATAGATCGATTTCTTTTTTATCTTCATCATTTAAAGTGTCATCATTAAATATTAATACAATTTTACAATGACTTGACTCACTTAAGTTTGATACATAGCCAAGTAAAGTGGACATTGAGAACTTTTTAGACTTTCTTTCTAAATCATCGATGCAAATCAGGTAATCATCTACAAGTGAGTTTTCAATAACAGAAATTGCATTTGCATACTTTGATATTTGAGGGATACTTTTTGCTATGTTTCCAATTTTCTTTAAATTAGACTTAATGGTAGCTGACTTGCTATCAGAGCTTATTGCATGAGCATTGTAGAATACACCAGACTGCAGTTCTTTTAACCCATCTAGACCAAAGAGAGAAACATAAGAATAGTTAGAAAAACCAAGTGAACTGAAATGCTTGTTGACGATCTCATTCCATTTAAAAGTTTTCCCTACTCCCCATTTTCCTTTGATAACCAGAACTTTTTTCTCTTTATGTTTGAGAAACGCAACTACATTTTCTTCAAAATTTTCCACATTACCACCATAAATAAATCGTATAACAGGTTATGGCCCGAAACTCTAATTATCACCTAGCATATGTTTTGGCTAGATTAATATACATTTCGAATAAATTATTATTGTATGACACTAACTTAGCATTAAGTCTTCAGATGTGACAACAAATGAAAAATGAGACAGCACAACTCTTTCCAGGTTTACAACCCACACACTAGTTACTGAAGTTCACCTCCCCCTGCGAAGTTGCTGAAGGGCGTTGAAGAGAATCGCGTGACGCAGACAGGACGTCTGCGTAGCTTTCGGGGGGAAGGGACGCCCCATCGGAAGCGTTAGCTATTTTCGAATAAGCACGAAGCTAGTATCTAATGCATGTAACTTCGCAAGGGGCGTCATGGAGCATCCAAGGAGGATAGGACGAGCAGTCCTCCTTGGTCGGGTGTGGGGTGAAGCCCCACGACTTTGATTCACCTCGGCCGTAAGGCCGTATAAATCTGCAACTACAATATGGACGTGAACTAAAAATCGAAGGTTCTACATCAGTAGAATTAACAATTAAAAAGACAAGGACGAGGACGAGCAGTCCTCCTTGGTCGACTCTTGATTAAACGTCAGGGGTGAAGCCCCACGACTTTAATTCACCTAGGCCGTAAGGCCACAAAGCCAAAAGCTACGTAGCAAGTGCGAAATGTGGCGCAAAGAAAGTCACGACGGGTACAAACTCCAAAGCACAAATCTGCCACCACAGCCGCAAGGCCAGCGTGAGTGACCATAGCTGGACTCACACATTTTATAAATCAAGAAGCCAACGCCCCGCAGCATGGTTGGCGGGGATTGGTATTTTGTGGCATAAGCGGTGAATTAAAGCCAGATAAGAGCTGCCGCTCCTGTTTGTCGTCTGTCAATTGAATACATCAAACAGGCGGCTTTACTGACATTGCTATTTTACTTCCAACCGATTATTTACCGAGTGCACACCAGAGGTTGCTGCCGTCACCCGTTCAGCTTGGTCTTTCTGAGCTTGGCTATTTACATTGCCGGAAATGGTGACATCGCCCTTGCGGGTTTCTATCTGAATATCTAAATTTTGTAGCTGCTGATCAGCGATCAACGCAGTATTAACTGCTGTGGCAATTTTAATATCATCACCAGTACCATCCTCGGTTGTTACAGTTAAGTCTGGTGTACCTGTTTGAGTATTCACATTGCCACTATCACAACCGTTAAGCAGCAAACTACCAACGAGTACAACACCAGCGGTAACGAACGTAAGTTTCATGGTTTGCATTATAAGCTCCTTCACACTGCAAAAAGTGCAGGGTAATAACCATAATGCAATAACGCCAGTTTGAGCTCTGTGCGCTGGCAGACATACAAATCGATCTAGGGCGAGATCACTTGTTAGACTCTTGATTAAGCGTCAGGGCTGAAGCCCCACGACTTTGATTCACCTCGGCCATTAGGCCGCAAAGCCAAAATCTACACAATAACCCAAAGATAACCCACTAATTGCTAGCACAAAGATTTTGCTGAATCTTCCAGCGGCGCTGCATCACGGGAATTGAAAAACCATAACAAAACACCACGATTAGAGGCTGAATTTGAAAGCTCAGCTCGGGCCAGAGCATGAAAGCTGCCACACAGGCTAAGGTGCGCACTATCGCATGCACTATGGCCACCTTTTGCGCTGCTAAAACACCGTGGACTAACCACATTAAACCTGTTTGCACCGCAAGGGCGAAAGGCAAAGCCAGATAATTTTCCATAAAAAAGGGAATACTGATGCTAAAGGTTAAAAAACTCATCCCCATCGCAGCGAGAAACACAGTCTCAAACCAATTACGCTCAGCGCTTTTCTTAAACGAGATATTCTCGCCTGTCAGCCGCGAAATACCCATGGCAAGGTAGATAATAGAACCAGTACCGATAAAGACCGCCATCACCAACTGCGAAGGAGGTAATACAAAGCTCAATACAAACAGTAGGCTCCACACAATCATGCCAGATAAGGGCATAGCTAAAGCACGTTGTTGACGATATTCGATTAATTGTTGGTCCAGTGATTTATGTTGCATGATTAAGCCTCCTTGTTTAGATGACTTAAGTATCTGCATAAAATGTCCATTACAGCAGTGTGAGTTGTCAGCAATCTAGGATGACAAATGTCACTTCCTTCATCAAAGCCCTAAAATGCCGAGAAAAATGATCATCCATAGCTGAATTTGCTTGGTATTAGGTTGAAAAAAAAGACGATCAGACATATCAAAGGCAGAGCAAATTAAACGATGTAGCGCCACTAACACCCAAATAGGGGTTAAATAACCACAGAGGTTACAAAAAAAGCACAATAACAGCATATAACTCACGCCCTTGTGATTGGGTAATAGCGCGCATAAAGTGCATTATGTTACTGTTTTAGTCATTAGTGACTCGATTTTTTACCGCATTTTAGATAAAGGGTTTAATGGATTATGGAACAAATATTTGAAAAATTAATGTATGCATCGCGCTGGATTATGGCGCCAATTTATTTGGGACTCAGCTTTGTTTTATTGGGCTTAGGCATTAAATTCTTCCAAGAGATCTTCCATATTCTGCCGATCATTTTTGAGATGACTGAAGTGGATTTAGTGCTGGTGACCCTGTCCTTGATTGATATCACCCTCGTGGGCGGCCTGATTGTGATGGTGATGTTTTCTGGCTATGAGAATTTCGTCTCGCAGCTGGATGTGGGCGAAGACAGTGAGAAGCTAAGTTGGCTGGGTAAATTAGATTCTGGCTCACTGAAAAACAAAGTGGCGGCGTCGATTGTGGCGATTTCGTCTATTCACCTACTGAAAATCTTTATGGATGTGAAGAATATCGATAACGACAAAATCATGTGGTATCTGTTAATACACATCACCTTTGTATTATCAGCCTTTGCCATGGGCTATCTGGATAAAATTACTCGCACTAAGTAATGGTGCTAACATAGTTGATGCTAACCTATCAACGTATCAATACCAGCATAGTGAATATAAAAAAAGCCACTGTTTTCAGTGGCTTTTGTTTTTATAGAATACGACTTAATGGCACATTAACTCTTCGCTGACTCAAGCTGATGCACTTTCTCGGTTTGATCCACTATAGTCAATACCGCAGTATCACCAACCACGTTACAGGATGTCAGCACCATATCAATAATCCGATCTAAGGCCGCCACTATGGCAAAGGCTTCTATCGGTAATCCCATTTGATGGATTAACACACCTATCATCACCATGCCGCCACCGGGCACACCACCCGCACCGACAGATAATAGGAAGACACTAAATAACAGCGAAGGCAATTGCTCAGTGGTAATGGGCATGCCAAAGGCGTTGGCGACAAAGAAAATCGCAATAGTGATATAAATCGCCACACCGCCCATGTTCATGGTCGCCCCCAGCGGTACGCCAAAACCAGCAACAGCGCGGTTCACGCCTAACTTGTCCGTTAAAGTACGCATGGTCACGGGAATAGTCGCATTTGAGCTTGCGGTCGAGAGTGAAAACAGCACTTGCTCTTGGGTCTTCTCGCGGAAGGTTTTGGCTGAGATTGGGGTAAATATTCCCACTGCCATAGGATAAACCACAAAAATCCACAGTAGCAACAGCGCGAGGATCAGCACCATATACTCAACCACACTCATAAACACACCTGCATCTAAGGTCGCGCCGAGTTTAAACATCAAGGCAAATACACCATAGGGCGCAAGACTCATCACCACAGAAATCAGTTTCATCATGATTCTATTGGCTGTTTGAAAACCTTGCACAGCACCTGCAACATGCTCCCCTAGGGACTTAATCACACCGCCAAGTAACAAGGCCATAAAGATCACTTGTAGCATATTGCCCGACATAAAAGCCGTCACAGGATTACGTGGGACTATGTCGATCACCAGCGCCATCAGGCTTGGCAATTCAGTTGCTGTAATCGCTACGCCATCCGTGCTACTCATATCCACGCCTTTACCGGGTTCGAGTAACAGTGCCACTAATAATGCGGTCGCGATTGCGACTACGGTATTGATGATATAAAAACCGAAGGTCTTACCGCCCAAACGACCAAAGCTTTTGAGATCTTGCAGCTCACAGACACCACAAACGATACTCACGAACACGAGTGGCACAACCAGCATCATGATCATATTGACGAACATAGTACCAACGCCACCGGCAAGCTCGACTAAATTACCCGAGAAAAAACCGATATCGTTTAAGAAGTATTGCACTATTGTGCCGAAAATAAGGCCGGCAAACAGACCAATAAAGATCCGCGTCGAAAGTGATTTCATCATGCTTGTGATTTCCCCAGAAAGGTCATTTATTTGTTATTCATCTTCCATGATGAGCACAATTGCCAATCCATTTTTGGCTCAGGCGGGGATAGTGAAACATGCTAGCCGTTAATTCAATGAATAAATTTCATTTTTTCATCTTGAGTTAAGTTAACACCATCACAGAAAAATAGTAATAAACTGATTTTAAACCATAAAAAATTTATCAGAACAATATTTGAGCACTCACAAAATATATTTAAACCAGTATAAACAAACAAAATAAACATCAAATAACATCAAATTAAACATATAAGAAACAACAGCCAGATAAAACTCAGACTTAATAACTGAATTTAAATTTATAACAGGATTTAAAACCAGTTAATTACAGTAAAGTAGAGAGATGAAAGGGATGACAACTAAATATATGGCACTAACACTAGTTCAAGTCCGTGAGCCAGCAGGTGTTGCTGTTTGATACTAATACGGTGTTGATTTAGCCAAACGGCTAATTTTTGCCAATGCTTTAACTCGGCATTTTGCAAATACTTAGCCTGTTTCGCTTGCTTGTCGAAATCATCAGTAGAATTAATTTGTGCTATTGCCAATAACTCAGCAGGTGCTGTCAGCGCAAGTTGTGGCACAAGGCAATGGGTCACGCCTGTTAAGGTATGGGCGATTTGTAACCCTGCTGGATCTAAGTCGGTAAAGGCTATAATCGGCAGTTTCCCTACCATTGAGCGCAAAAAATGCTGCACGCCAATCGGAGAATGATGACCGCTACCTCGGTAGATAACCATCACATTAGTTAAATCCTGTGGCAAACGCGCTTGATGGATAACATCAAATACATCTAGGTTTTCAATCACTAGGATGGCTGCGACATTGAGTTCATGGCAATGCTTTTGTGCTTCATCCAAAGGAATACGCAGTGATGTGCGTGTTGAAATCCCAGTTGGTGAAGATTCGAAACCCAGATACTTCATCAAAACGTATTCGGCTTCAGGGCGGATCTTAGCGAGCTTTTCATCGTGACTTTTGACGGACATCGACATGCGATCGACATTAAAATCAAGCTGCCTTAAATCAAGCCCCATTAACGCCAACACGCCTTGCCTTAGCAGTTCGAAATCTTTGGGCGCAAAACACAGATACTTTTCAGACTCGTCTAACTCACCCACTTCTAACTCGCGATGAATCGCACGCCAGTTAGCCGTGAGCTTAACCTTGGGAGAACGCTTAATAAAAGCGTTCTCCAACAGTTGTAATTGTTGCTGGCCTAGGCGAGCCATAACTCAACATCGCGAATAATAAAGTTGCCGCTATAGATGGGATGCGGTTCACCCAATGGCTCAAGCTCAAAATACGCTTTGTGTTCATCGGGCAGACCTTCGTAGCCACCAATCACTTGATAAATCCAGCTTTCGGCGTCCCAAGGCAGCGCTTTATCCGCCAGATATTCCAGCGCCGATTGACGCAGGCCAGACTCAATCACATCGACGAAATACTCATCCACCGCTTGTTTGAGCGGATTATCCGGCACATCGAAGTCTTCACTTTGGGTGATAGAAACGGACACATCATGCTCACGCACCGCCGCAATCACAGGATGACGGCTGATGGCTTTAATGTGCGCGACTATCCCCATCAACTCCAGCTCTTGGCTGGCGTTGTGCACGTCCACCGAAGCAGGGGCGAGCAAGATTTCGGCGCGATTGAATAGACTCGGGATTTCCTTGTGGGACACATGGTCCGCAGGCCGATAATCCGGATGCAAATCAGTGTAGAGCAACCAGCCCTTGAGCAAACGGGTACGGCCACGGATTTGCCTAAAGCGACCTAACAGTTCGAGTAAACGCCCCTGCACTACGCTCAGTTCCTGGGCGCAGTCGCTCATGGTTTCCTGCAAAGTCGTCACTAAGAGCTTGCGCAGTTCACGGATATCGCCAGCAATTTCGCCTAGCTCACTAAACTGGAACATCTCTAAGCCATTAAGCAATTCAGACACTTGGCTTTGGGCTAATTCGTTTTCGCGGATCTTAGCGTTGATCGTACCTACGTAACCAAACTCGTTATTAATGCGGCCCCAGAGCACACGGATCGAATATCGCAGACTGTCGGCGAAACTATAAACATGCTCGCTTAAATCGGATAAATAGGCCTCGGCGGCGCTGTAATCTGAGCTATGACGCGCCTCTTTATAATGATCGGCCAAGGTTTTAATCGTGGCTAAGGCCGAACCGACATTAGAGTCGATTTGACGATTGCGCTCATCACTTAAACCTTCTTCGAGTAAGGCACGCACAGAACGCTTAAGCCGCAGTTCCTGATCTGGCTCTGGCCGCCATAAAATCCCTGCCTGTTTAAGCTTTTCAACCACGCTTGGATCGTGCGCATCCTCGTTAAGAGAGCCCGCCAAATAGGTGTCCATAATGATGTCAGCATGGCGACCTAACTGCTTGAGCAGCTTAACCCCCGCCTGATGTAAGTTACTGCTCATCACGGCCTCCTTGGTCGCAGCTTTTACCTAGGTTTAATCGTGCCAACATTAGATTAAGTCCCGCTGGGTCGCCGTTTCCGCCTGCGCTTCTAGGCTTAAACCTTCGGTTTCATCGATAAAACGAATAACTTCATACAGATAATCCAGCTTGCCCGTGGCGATATAAATTTGCTTCTCCGCATTGGGTCGTACTAAATAGCCGAGTTCGACTAAGCGTTTGAAGACTAATTTGATTTGCGCATCGCTGTTGGTACTAGTCGAGCCAAATAGACGATATTGGCTGAGTTTGGCTAACTGCTCACGGAACGCTGGCGTGTCTTCGATACGGCTTTGCAGCTCGGTCAAACGCACGGGCGCACCTTCGCTCAGCGGCGCATCTTGGCCACTGGCTTCTTGCACTAATACCAACCATTCCACCAGCGGGATCAATGCCTGACAGATATCTTTAAACTGCGATGAAATCACTTTACGTTCGCTATCGCCGAGCTGCAAATAACCGCAGAAGAACACATCACCTTCGGCGGCAGACGCCACGGTACGGTTGATTTGATTGAGATAAGCTTCGACCCGCTCGCGGGTGCTGCTATTTTTAAGGGCGCGCCAGCCTTCTTCATTAGTGGTGCGGCAAATAAACTCGCCCTTGAGTAACAGCTCAATCAAAGCGCCAGTGCCAACTAATACGGTTTGGGTTGCATCACTCATTAGATGGCCTCCTTCGACAAACGCTTATTCAACATGTCTGCAATTGGATTGACCTTAGGTTTTACCACCTGCAACTTCTTAGTTTGTTTGTTGATAATGTAACGGTTGGCGAACAAGTTCAGCACCTCAGACTCAGGGTTCGGGAAGGCGCCCAGCACACAAATATTGTTGTTTTCGCAGGCGTCGAAAATCTTCTTCACGTTGGTATGGTGCAAAGTGCCCAACTCATCAATTGGCCAGTGAATGGTCACATCGGCGCGTCCACGCAGCAAGCGCGTGAATGCCAACAAGAACTTACACAAAATCAGATACGCCATACCGTGACTTGAGGATTCGTTAAGCTGTCTGTCGGTGCGGATAATTAAGTCACTGTTACCTTCTTTAAGGCGCAGCTCGATTTCCAGTAACTTAGAGATTCCCCCCGTTAATGCGGCACGGCCGATAATGTCTAAGGCGCGGCGCATGCTGTTGGTGTAATCCTCATCGGGCAAGCCATTAAAACCATCGGCTTTCCAATGTTTAAAGGCTTTGACGAACTGTTCAAGCTCAGGCCAGAACTCTAACTCGCTGATGCGCGAACGAATACGTACAGCCGATTCAGACACGCCATCGAGGAATAACTCTTCGCCCACTTCGCGGGTAATACGCGCACTTTGGGAGGCAATGCGGCGGTCGATATCGGCTAACACATCGTAGAAAGCGGTTAAGTCGACACCAAAAATCCGTCCTTGCTCACGCAGCGCAGTAATCGATTGCGGCACGATCACGTTCAGCAATTGCTCAAGCTGTGGCACTAACTTACGGTAATCCAGCAGACGAATACCTTTATCGTTGATAAAGCTCGATTCTTCGCGGGCACGCTCCCAGGTTTCCGCAAGGCCAGAACCTGACTTGCTGGCGATCACTGAGTCAAAATGCTCCACATATTGCTTCACCGAACCCATCAGGTAATCGCGTTTCAGCAGCAAATCTTCACCTTGGCGCAGACGCTCGCCTAGGCTGCCTTGGGCTTCTTCGTTATTGGTCGGTAACTTAAGCTCGGCGAGTTTACGCATTACGGCACGTAACTTCGTTAAGTTTTCAGAAGCTTCAACCTGCGCCGCATCGGACGCTTTACGCTCGGTTTCAAGTTGTTGACGGCGAGTCTTAACATCCTGAGTTTTCGCCTTAAGCTGTTGATCGATTTCCGATACCGCGCGCTTCACATCGCTAAGCTGAGTTTGCAGTTTAGGTTTGCGCGCAAGCCAGGTGTGTTGATACCAATCGTCGAAGCGCAGTACGTCGCTGCGACGCTGTTCGGCGCGGCTGATTTTGGTTTCTAACTCACGAATTTGTTGCTTGAGTTTGAGGATATTATCCTCATCCACACCACGGGATTTAAGCTCGTTTTTGTACCAAGTCTCGCAGGCTTTCTGCTCGATTTTGGCACTTTCACGGCGCCCTTCAATGGTCGCTTTAATTTGGCCGAGTTGATTGTCGAGCGCGCCGATGACTTCCTGCCAATAGGCATTCTTTTCCATACGCGCTTCTAGCGCTTGCTCTTTTTGATCTTCGAGCCAGAGTTCGTGCTGATGTTTAAGTTGTTTTAGCTCACCATCGAGTTGAGTCAGTCTTTGTCCCGCATGGGCTTTGCGCTCGCTCAATGCTTTGTTAATTTTCTCTTGCTCGCTGCGCTTTTCATCAAACAGGCGACGCAGATCGTCACGGCTATTTTTGTACGCCGTGCGGGCAAAGGTCAGTTCACGGCTGAGATTATCCAACTCGCCATTAATGGCCACCAGCTGAGATTCGGCCTCGGCCTGCATTTCTTGGGCACTAGTGTGGGCTTCTTCGGCTTTGCTTAACCGAATACGCAGCTCTTGTTCGGAGGCGGCATATTCAGGCACATCGATCGCTTTAAGATCTAAATGCACACCAAAGAAAGCTTCGCTCGATTCAATCACTAAGCTTGGATGTAAATCAGTGCGATGCAGTAGTTCAGGCGCGATCACTTTACCTAAACTTTGCTCCCAGCCTTGGGATTCTTTACGCAGAAACTCCAATAGGGTGTGGGATTGCGGGAACAGCATGTGGTGCAGTTCATCCAGCGCAGTTTGACGCTCATTCACCCTTAAGGTGGCAATACGCAAGGCTTCGTTGGCTTGGTCACGTTTGGCTCTGAGCTTGCGTTCATCGCTGCTTAAGCGTTCAACCTTGGCATTGCAGCTTTCTTGTTCTTCGTCGGCGCGGTGAATACGTTCGTCGAAAATCGCGAGACTCAGCTTTTCTTCTTCGGTGTAAGTCACGCCATCAACACGCAATTTAAGCTCGGCGGCAGTGAGTTTGAATTGGTATTCCTGCTCGCTAAAGCTAGCCTTGCCCGCATCCATTTGGTTGCGCCATTGCAGCTCTAGGGCGTCAATATCGGTGCGCGCCACTTCACGTTGTTTATCGCGGGCTTCACGCTGCTTGTCTTGGTCGGCATGCAAACCTTCAAGCTCGCGGTTTAACTGCTCGCCAATCTTACTGCGACGGGCATTGTACGCCGCCTCAATGTCTTGGTGCTTCTCGGTTTGCAGCTTATGGCGTTCACTTAGGTTTTCAACATCGGTGCGCCAGTTCGGCAGCATCTCAAGATCGGCCTTGGCTTGCTCTATGTTCGCATCTAAAAAGGCAGCATGCTGATCTTCAATGGCATCGAGCTCATACTCGCACTTTGCCACATCGCCCTTAGCTGCCGATAAATCGAGATTGAGCTCATCGCGCTGCTCTTTCCATTCATCATCAAGCAATCTGAGTTTTAAATTCAGCTCTTTAGATAAGGTTTGCTGAATATCTTGGCGATCGGCTTCTAAGGTTTCATCGTTGCGATAACCGCGGGACAGACTCGATAAACGCAGTTCGGCGCTGAGCAGTTGGTTAAATTCTTGCTCGAGTTTTTCAAACTCAGGGCGAATGACTTCAAAGCCTTGGATAAGTTGGCTTTCACGGATCCACGCTTCAACGCGCTGCGGATTCAAACGTGAGCTGGGCGGATTAACCCCATCTTCCTCTAAAATGGCGGCGATCATGGATTTGACCGTCTCCATCTTGCCTTCTTTGGAGTGCACCGCTTTAGCGAGTTTTTCGATGTGACGCAGGGAATGCTCGCCCTCACACAGAGCAAATTGGCGTGCATAACCGCGTAGTTCGCTGCGGTTGCTGCCCGTGCTTAATAGGGTGCGATCGTTTTGAATAATGGCGCGATATTCACGGGTATTAAGCAAATTAGTGGTGGCGATGCCGGCACGTTTTAAATCACGGCCTAATTCCGCCATGGTGTGGCACAGAATAGTGTCGCCATTTTGCGATTTAATATAATCGCTTAGCTCAAAACCTTTGGCGATAAAACGATAGTTAACGCCCTTACCATCACCCGCCGAGGCCAGCACAGCTTGGTACAGTAAGCCATCGGCCTTTTGATATTCGTAAATGATGTAGCTTGAATCGTGTGGTAAATACCAACGCTCGAAACTGTCGCGGGTCGAAGGCACCACGCGGCTTGGGTATTCACCATAAAAAACAGGGACTAGACGTTGTAATGTCGTTTTACCCGAGGCGTTAGTACCACAAATGTTGGTATGACCATTGAGGGCGAGTTCCACCACGCCCGGAAGGTGCGTATCAATCAGCACAATACGAATCAAGCTTGCCATTTCATTCCTTATGCAAACAGGAGAGTCTTATCTAAGCTGCAGAAGCTTCTACACAATAAGAGAAAACAATCCAAGAGGGCCACTGACGTTAAAATCGTCACTGTAAATAAACACTTTAAAAAAGTGACTAAAAGTGATGTTAAAAATCGTGGCCTAAAAATAGTGCCCCTAAAATAAGGCAATCACAGTGTATTGGCAATTAAGCGGCGATGCACTAATGCCTTGGCTCACATCTCAGCCCATTGCTCAGCAAAAACATAACCCTATAGCTAGGCTCAAATCAAACGGCCAATGATACGACAACTTAGCCAAAATAGGCGGCTAACAAAGCGGCAATTAGCGCGATAAAAGGTAAATTCCAGCGGATTTATTCGAGACGCAAGCGTTCGGCAATCCGACTGTAGATCAGCATCATTTCCGCCAGCGATCCCACTTGCATGCCTTTCATCAAATTGGCACGGTGGATCTCAACCGTGCGCATGGCAATACAGAGACTATCGGCGATCTCTTGGTTCTTCAGGCCTTGGGCAATCAGGTTGAGTATTTCCCGCTCTCTTGGCGTGAGCGCTTGATAAGTCTCAAGATACTGATTGTCTTGATGATGCGCCTTGGTATGTTCCAACGCTTTGACAACCGCTTCGGCTAACTTAGCGCCATCGGCGGGCTTTTGGAAAAAATCCACCGCACCTAATTTAAGCGCATCTACCGCCATTGGCACATCGCCATGGCCAGTGAGATAAATCACCGCTAGTGGACTATTTTTTGCCACTAATTCAAGGTGCAACTGTGGGCCACTCAAACCCGGCATACGCACATCGACTAGCGCACAACCCGGTAGTGTTAAGTCAACTGTGGTAAAAAAGGCTTCGGCGCTATCAAAATCGATGATCTTAAGGCCATAACTTTCAAGCATAAAACGCAAAGAACGACGCACTGAGTCATCGTCATCGATTAAATACACAGGTAACTCAAGGCTCATTATTGTGCTCCATTGGGTTCAGGTTTACGCGGTATAGCTACCTGCGCTTGGCAACCGCCACCCATAGCGCTTTCTAGGCTAAACGTCCCACCATGGCTCTCGGCAATATCACGGCAAATCACTAAGCCTAAACCTAACCCCTCTGATTTAGTGGAATAAAATGCTTGCATCAGCAGACTGGTCTCTTCGGTTAACCCTGTGCCATTATCTGTGACTGTCAGCAAGAGCGTACATTCTTGATAGCGAAGATCGATATCGATCGTGGGTGTGTATGGCTTTTGCGTGATGATCTGTTCGGTGCCACTGGATTCAAGCTCTAACCGCTGAACGCAGGCGTCAAAGGCGTTTTTCAGCAAGTTAAGCAACAACTGCTGCATGCCAACTTCATCGAGGGACTGTAAATAGGGTTCACCATTCACATTGACAGCATGGTTTATCTGATGTTGTTCAAACTCATAGGCGAGCAGCGGCACAGTATCATTGACCAACTCATGCAGATACAAAGGCTGTTTCGACACAGGTCGCTTCTTCAGTAAATTACGTAAGCGACTGATAATATTGTCGGCGCGCGTGACTTCCTGCTGGATCAGCGCCAATACCGATTGCAACTCCTCAGGGCTCGTCCCCCGCTGTAATCGCACTTCGGCGCCATGACAATAATGGCCAATCGCCGCCAAAGGTTGATTGAGTTCATGGGAGAGACTCGCGCCAAGCTCACCCGCGATAGCAATACGTTGGGCATGTTCCAGTAACGCACGGTTTTCATTGAGCTGGCGCTGAGTGTTAATCAACTCACGGCCGCGGCGACTAAAGCGGTATTCAAGCCAAAAATGATACACATTGAGTAAAACCAAAATCCCTAAAACAAGCCAAGCCCATTGTTGATGTAACTTGATCCACTGCCACGCCCTTTGCCACCATGGTGCCTGCAAAGGATGCATATCGAGATCTTTAAGCAGTTGATCGATCGCAAGCTGACTCACGGCCGTGGTCCAGCCCGCAGAATCAGCAGACTTAGCGGCGAGATGATCTTCAGGCAGCGCTAGCAAAGCTTGAGTCACACTTTTAGCCAGAGACTGGGAGGCGCGATTGGTCTTTGCCATAGACCAGTTGGGATAAAGGTGAGTCGAGACTTGGCAATTAAATCCCGCAGGCGCTTGATTATCGAGCACTCGATAATGGGCGATATTAATAAGACCTTCCGTTTGCATCTGCTCAAGCTGACACACAGGCACCACAGCCGCATCCAGTCGATTATCTTTCGCCGCATCATCACCACTTTTTTGATCATCTAACTGATACAACAAATTATCTAGCGGGAACCCCAGCGGAATGATCTCACCCACAAAGCGAGGCAAATCTATGCCCTTTAGCTGCGCTTCGTACACTAAGGTCAAGTAACCACCAAAGGCATTTTTCGATACGATCCCGAGGCGACGTCCCTTAAGATCACTTAAGGTGTGATAGGGTGAATCGGCGCGCACCACCAGCGCCGAGCCCACTTGCATTGCCGCGCCATTATTTAACGGACTGCGCAGGGTCGCCAACCAAGTAAGGGAATATTGCCGCGCCAGCAACACGGATTGCCCTGGGTTTGTGATCACAAAATCGAGCCCTTGGGTTTCAACGCCCTTAGCTAGCTCATCGAGGGTGAGAGGATGTAACCTAAAGTAACTGTTGGGAATTTGGGTTTCGAGCCACCCCATCAAAGGTTGCCAGCGGTTGATGGTTGCCTTATAACCGCGGATGGCTAACACGCCAACATCGACTACTTGATAACTGGGCTCTTCGATAGCAACTTGAGCAACAACCTCAGGGTCAGTTAATCCCGAATGCGCACTTTGATTTAGTGGCTCCGCAGCAAACACCTTAACCGAAGCCAGCAAGCATAGGAATAACACTGCGTTCCTTGGCTTTTTTCTCGGTATTGCCACGGAATGTGGAGTGCTCAGAATCGATAACGGCCACTTGACCGATACAGCTAAGCGAAACACAGTTTTCATCATCCTCAATAACATGAAGTGCAATCCTTTATCCCCAGTCACTCACACTAAAATCAAGTCCAACTCAAGCTAAGAAAAGGCCAAACTCAAGTAACAAAAAATAAAACCCTAGCATTTTGAAGGCTATTCTAACGGATATTTGTTGCGCTAGATCAAGTCCACACCCGATATGTGGAAAACCACTATAGTTATGCCGCCTCCCCTTTTACAGAATGCCTGTAAACCTCGCCATAAACCTTAACTCTAGGTCTATGAGCCAGTTTATTCGCCATCTGCAAGTAGTGAAGGAAATCTGTATGGACAAGAGTAAACGTCAGTTTCTCGGCAAAATGGCCAGCGTCAGTGTTGGCGCCGCACTCATCCCTGTCGTGCAAGTGTATGCACAGGATGATAAGCGCAGCCCTCAAATGCACAGTGCCAGCGAAGGGCAAGTGGGTAAACGTTACGGTATGGTAATTGACTTGCGCCGCTGCGTGGGCTGCCAAGCCTGTACCGTCGCTTGCACTATCGAGAATCAACCGCCCCTCGGGCAATTTCGCACCACAGTGCAGCAGTATGAAGTCTCGCAGCAGGAAAATACCACTCCGCCTGCGTTTTTAATGCTGCCAAGACTTTGTAATCACTGCGAAAACCCGCCCTGCATCCCAGTTTGTCCTACGGGCGCGACCTTCCAGCGCAAGGACGGCATAGTGGTCGTCAACAATGAATGGTGTGTTGGTTGTGGCTATTGCGTGCAAGCCTGCCCCTATGATGCGCGCTTTATCAACCACGACACCAATACCGCCGACAAATGTACCTTCTGCGCCCATAGGTTAGATGCAGGATTACTGCCTGCCTGTGTCGAAACCTGCGTAGGAGAAGCCCGTGTGATTGGCGATCTGAATAATCCCAACAGCCAGATAAGCCAACTGCTCGCCGCCAACAAAACCGATATCAAGGTGCTCAAACCGACGGCCAACACTGCGCCACGGGTGTTCTACATCGGCATGAGCAGCGCTTTTGAGGACAAGATTAGCGGCCAAGCCCCCGTTAGAACCTTACTTACCGATACTGGCGAGGAGATCCACCATGGTCATTAAAGAAATCTTTACCCCAGATATCGCCATTACTTGGCTACCTTGGGCAGTACAATACTTTTTTATGATGGGGCTCGCCTACGCCAGCGTATGGGTAGCGACAATACATTTGTTTAGCCAACCCAAACCCGATGACAGATTGCTGAAACTCTGCGCCTGTTTAATGTTAACCGCAGGCATAGTCGCCCCTATCGCCTTACTCGCCGATTTACACCAACCGCTGCGGGCTTGGCATTTTTATGCGCAAGTTCGCCCTGATTCTTGGATGTGGTATGGCGCCTTTTTACTGCCCGTATTCTCGGGCACCAGCGCGCTATTTGCTTGGCTGCTACTGCGTCAATATCTGCCTAAGCACACCACGAATCAAGACTCAGATTGGGTGAATAAAATAGGCCAATTATTGAGATTCGGTGATTGGAACAGTGACAAATTCATCAAGCCGATCGCACTGATCACGGCCCTGAGTGCCTGCAGTATCGCCCTCTACACTGGCATGGAAACCATGGCCATTGAGGCGCGGCCACTGTGGCATACCTATTGGCTGCCACCTTTGATGGCAATGAGTGCCCTGCTCGCCGCCTGCGGCACTTTGGTGGTACTGAATCGACTATTAAAGGGCTACCAACAGCGCACCCAAGACAGCCTATTACTCTGGGTAAGAGCCAGTTTTGGTCTATTCGCCCTATGCCTTATCGGCTGGGCGTTATTCGATAAGGGCTCGGCCCCCGAAGCCGCATTATTGCTTGAAACCAGCCCAAGCTGGCAACTTGCTGCAATTTGGGTACTGGTCACACTCGCCGTGCTGGCACTGATGCTCGCCATTCGTCACTTACCCAATATGGCAATGCTAATCGTCAGCCTCACGGCCATTCACCTTGCGTGGGGATTTCGCTGGATAGTGTTAATTCAAGCGCAAACCGATCCTAAATACGGCGCGGGGACTTATCTCTATCAACTGCCTTGGGGACCCGAAGGGCTATTAGGCATAGCTGGGACTTTCGGCCTCTGGTTAGCATTAATGGCGCTGGTCTCCGAACTTATTCGCCACACGCCTGCGGCAAAACTTGCTCGCTGAGCACCCAATTAGTTTACAGAATTAAGGAGTCCATCATGGATAAGAGTAAACGTCGTTTTATCAAAGGGGCCGCTGTAACGGGTGGTGTGGGATTGTTTGCCGCGGGTTATAGCCATACATTAGCGCAAATAGGTAAAGGTGTCGTCAATGGCACTTCAGGAAAACCGACCCAAGATCCACTGCATGGCAATTCCTTAGCACCTGAATACAAAGTCGATTTACAGTCAGGCCAGTTAATCAGCAATGACGATCAACGCATCGCCAATACTATGTGCTTAGGTTGCTGGACCAAATGCGGCGTGCGCGCTCGTATCGATCAAAAAACCGATAAAATCATCCGTATCAGCGGTAATCCTTATCATCCGTTGTCATCGCGGGAACATATCGATTTTGATACGCCGATCAAAACCGCCTTTGTTGGGCTTAGCGCCTTTCAAGAACAGGGTCTACAAGGACGTTCCACCGCCTGCGCCCGCGGTAATGCCATGCTAGAACAATTAGATAGCCCACACCGCGTTACCCAATGTCTTAAACGCGTGGGTAAGCGCGGCAGCGGCCAATGGCAGAGCATTAGCTTTGAGCAATTGCTGAATGAAGTCGTCGAAGGTGGTGATTTATTTGGTGAGGGGCAAGTCGAAGGCTTAAGAGCGATTCGTGATATCGCCACGCCACTCGATACCAATAATCCAGAATACGGCCCTAAGGCTAACCAGTTACTGGTCTCAAACGCCTCCGATGAGGGCCGCGATGCCATTATCAAACGCTTCACCTTCAACAGCTTTGGCACCCGAAACTTTGCCAACCACGGCGCTTACTGTGGATTTACCTACCGCGCCGGAGCCGGCGCTTTGTTGGATGATTTGAAAAAATACGCCCACTTGAAACCCGATTGGGACCATAGCGAATTTTTACTCTTTATCGGCACCTCGCCGCAGCAATCGGGCAATCCCTTTAAACGCCAAGCAAGACAATTGGCTAACGCGCGGGTGAATAACACTAATTTCAGTTATGTGGTGGTGTCGCCCATGCTGCCCAATACCTCAAATCAACCTTGTGCGGGCAACAACACTTGGCTGCCGATCCGCCCCGCCACCGATTCGGCACTCGCCATGGGCATGTTGCGCTGGATTATTGATAACCAGCGCTATGCCGCCGAGTTTTTGAGTGCGCCCAATGTCGATGCAGCAAAAGCATCAGGTTACCGTGGTTTTAGTAACGCAGGTTTCTTGATCGTCAGCGAACCTACCCATCCAAGATATGGCCAATATCTCTTTGCCAGCGATCTTGGCTTACCTTTCGAGGGCAAAGCCTATGGCGAGCAAGACTCGCAGTTGGTTGTCGATGCCGCGAGTGGCGAGATAGTGTTGGCGAGTCAAAGCCTGAAAGCCAAGCTCGACGTTGACCAAAGCGTCGACACACCTAAGGGAGTGATTGTGGTTAAATCCAGCTTCCAACTGTTGAGTGAAGCGGCGCAGAGCTTCGAAATGGCACACTATGCCAAGGAGTGCGATATCAGCGAGGCGCAGATCATTGCCCTCGCGGATAAATTTACCAGCCATGGCACTAAGGCCGCAGTGATCTCCCACGGCGGCACAATGAGCGCCAATGGTTTTTATAGCGCGTGGGCAATCATGATGCTCAACGCCATGATAGGTAATATCAATTTAAAAGGTGGCGCATTAGCTTCCGGTGGTTCCTTTCCCGCCTTTGGTAAAGGCCCAAGGTATAATCTGCAGGAGTTTGACGGCATGGTCGAGCCTAAGGGCGTATTCCTATCGCGATCTAAATTCCCCTACGAGAAAACCTCAGAGTATCGCCGTAAAGTCGAAGCGGGCGAATCGCCTTATCCTGCTAAGGAGCCTTGGTTTCCGATTTCATCGCCCTTGCTTGGCGAACATTTAACCGCAGCGGTGCACGGTTATCCCTATCGACTCAAAGCATGGATTAACCACATGGGCAATCCGATTTATGGTCAAGCGGGCTTAGGTGAAGCCATTGGTGAACAACTGAAAGATCCCAAAGTGCTACCACTGTTTATCAGTATCGACAGCTTTATTAACGAAACCTCGGCGCTATCGGATTATATCGTGCCCGACACCTTAACCTACGAGTCATGGGGTTGGAGCCCTTCTTGGCATGGAACTCTGACAAAGGAAACGACAGGTCGCTGGCCGATTGTCGAACCAAGGGTCACAAAAATGGCCAGTGGTGATGTGGTGTGCATGGAGTCTTTCTTGAGCCAAGTGGCGATGAAACTGCAACTACCTGGCTTTGGCGAAAATGCCGTTAAGGCCGCCGATGGCAGCTTACATCCGTTAACGCGCGCGGCGGATTACTCACTCTACGGCGCCGCTAACGTGGCCTATTTGGGTAAAGCCGTCGCCGATATCAATGCCGAGGACATGTATCTTAGCGGTGTGAGTCGTATCCAAAGTGAGCTCAATGCCAGACTCAAGCCAGATGAAGTTAAAAAAGTCAGCTACTTATTTGCCCGCGGCGGCCGCTTTGAAAATATGAGCGGTGCGCGAGATGAAGTGGGTAATCCGAGTAAAGTCTGGCCAAAACCTATGATGCTGTGGAATCCCGAAGTGGGCAGTCGCCGTAACAGTCTCACAGGGGAATTTATGAGTGGCTGCCCACGCTTATATCAACCCGCCTTAGCCAATGGCACACCGCTCGATAAGGCGTTTAATAAATCACAATGGCCTTTGCTGATCAGTAGTTACAAATCCCACACCATGAGCTCTATGAGTATTGGCTCGGATCGTTTGCGCCAAGTGCACCCTAATAATCCAGTGCGACTGAACGAGAAGACCGCCAGTCGCCTTGGGATCAGCACAGGTGACACGGTCAAGATCAGCACGCCCAACGGCAGCGTTATTGCCTTAGTGGAATGTGTTGCCGGAGTGCACCCTGACTGCATCGCTATCGAACACGGTTATGGCCATAAGGAACTCGGCGCGCGGGACGTAGTGATCGACAACCTTAAAATCGCCGCCAATCCGCTGATCCGAGTCGGCATCAATATGAACGACTTGAATCTGTTTGATCCCAGTCGCCACGGCCGTTACCCGCTGGTGGATTGGGCAAGTGGCGCTTCGGCCAGACAAGGCCTGCCAGCTAAGATTGAAAAACTAAGCTAATCGCCGAGCAAAGATGACACTTAAGAAGCTGCCCTTTGGCAGCTTTTTCTTTGGCGTTAATTCAATCTGATTAAGCCGAATTGCCTCATTAATGTTTTCTAGCTATGCCTATTCGCGAATAAACCGAGGAATTGTGATCTTTTTTACTCAATCTAGGTATATAGATCCCGATCACGCGTTTCATAGAAATAAACCACATATTAAAATCACAGCTATATTTATCAGTATATCTAGCTCGAAATATCGAGCTTTCAATAAAGAACTGCAGTTTTTGAGTCAGTTAGACTCATCAGGAGTATCTCAGTGTTCAACTCTTCATTACGTAAAAGCCTAGAAGTGAGCGAAAGTAAACGCCAAGAGGCGGAGTCGATCATCGACTCGATTAAACACAGTATTGCCACAGTAGAATTTACGCCTGATGGAATAATTCTCGATGCTAATGCGTTGTTTTTAAAAACGGTAGGTTATTCACTTAATGAAGTCGTAGGCCAACATCACAAGCTGTTTTGCTCGGCGGCTTATGGTAATTCTGCTACCTACCAGCAATTTTGGAGCAGTCTAAAAGCAGGTCATCCACAGGAAGGCAATTTTGCACGAGTGAATAAAAATGGCCAAGAGATCTGGCTTAGAGCCACTTACTTCCCCATAAAACAGGCAGGTAAAGTCGTTAAAATAATGAAAACAGCCTCTGATATCACCCAAGATAAGCACCAACTTGACGACCAAGCGGCCATTTTTAATGCCTTGAATCGCTCGCAAGCCATTATTGAATTCACTACCGATGGCACGATTTTGAAAGCCAATACTAACTTCTTAAAGACAATGGGCTTTAGCAAAGAGCAGATTATTGGTAAACACCATCGTATTTTCTGTTTTGATGAGTTTTATCGACAAAATCCACACTTTTGGGACGATCTAAAGCAAGGTCGATATAGCAGCGGTCTCTTTGAACGTAAAAATGCTTATGGCGATTCGATTTGGTTAGAAGCGGCATACAATCCTATTATGGATGAGCAAGGTAAAGTGGTTAAAGTAATTAAATTTGCGAGCGATATCAGCAAGCGGATCGAGCAAAGCCACGCTGTACGTGAAGCCGCCAATATTGCACTGACCACGTCACAACGTACCGTCGAGCAAGCAGAACAAGGCGTACATTTACTCAATGCGACTGTAAATACCTCTAATGCTATTGCCGAGCAAACCCATAAAGCGACCTTGGCGATAACTCAACTCAATGAACAATCTCAAAGTATTCAAGCGATAGTCGCGACCATTAGCTCGATTGCCGATCAAACTAATTTACTGGCATTAAATGCCGCAATTGAGGCCGCACGAGCGGGGGAACAAGGCCGAGGTTTTGCCGTTGTCGCCGATGAAGTAAGGCAGCTTGCTTCCAGAACCAGTAAATCAACCAGTGAGATTGCCGCCGTCGTCACTAAAAATACACAACTCACCACAAGTGCAACTAGCATGATGAACGAAGTTGAAGGTATTGCACTGGAAGGAAAACAACAGTTAGCGGAGGTAACATTAGTGATGGGAGAAATACGTAGCGGCGCGGAAAACGTCTCAGCAATCGTGTCGCAGCTATCAGTCAATAACAATTAATTGCTAGCATTTAATCGCGCTATCAAGGATTGCATGGCGCTTTATCTAAAAGACAAAACGCCAACCTATTGCTTTTACGTCAATCAATAATCAGTTTTACGACCTTCATAGGTGGCGCGCATTTGCTGTACAAGAACCTCATCGTAAGCACGTAATCCACTCATCACTAAGGTTTTGATACCTGTGCCAACTAAAGTGTCGCCACTGTGTAATTCAAAATGCAATGTCACATCGCCACGTTTACCGTCGATTTTTAAATCTTGGCCAACGAGTGATAAGGTCACTTGCACAAAATCGAGAGTGGTTAAGTCAAACGACATACTTTCGTAAATCACTAAAGGCCGTTCTGGGTTGATCATCACTTGATGTTGTTTCATCAAAGGGATCAGAATATCGATAAAATTATGCCCAGAGAAAGCAACATATTGACGAATAAAGGATTCGGTCTGCGCATCGCAACAACTCACATCGCCATGACGGCTGACATTAAGATAGGTTTTTTCACGACTATCGCGAATCGAAAAACTCTCGCTCACTTGTTCAGGGAATTGCAGTTCGACGCTATCACCCACCATACCCGCAAAGCTAAACTTCATGCTCTGGCTCAAACCATATTGAGTCAATACTAGGGCAAACAGTAAATCTCCCGGTACGCAAAAGCGTTTTGCCCCCACATCGTGGATAGGATTAAAGTCCTGCGCAATTTTCTTCGCGAAGTCACTGGCGTGTTGTGCTGAAACGGAAATAGCTTGATTTTGCTTAGAAAAATAAGGCGCTAGAAACATATAAACTCTATTTGTAATAACTCAATACAGGGATGGATAACAAAATTATCACGAGTTTACCTTAAATTAGGTATTTAACTCACCCGATGACTTGACCCACGTAAGGCGTACAAAGTAACACCCTGCCCACATTTGTAAAGCCAAACAAATGACAGGGGTATTAGGATCTGTTGACGTTTCAGGTTTATTCTGCAGATATTAGGCGGAATTTTATGCAAGATAGAGCCTGTATGGCGAGATGACGCGACATATAACAGCCGATAATGCCGCAGAAATGTTAGCTAAATAAGGCCGTTTTCATCACTCGTGACTCATTTAAAATAACTCAACATCATTTTTCATTTGGCGAGCAATACCTTGTCAGAACAAATAACATCTAAAACGTAAGTATTGCCTAGCCACCGATAAGCCAAGGAATAAATCGTTAGACCTTTTTAAATTCACGCTTTAACTGAAAACCATCGTCAGTGGCTAACTGCTCTAGCACTTCGATACGCTGACGAAGGATGGCTAACTCGGTCTGAAAAGCTTGGCTTTCGGCCACTTGCTCACGCGTCGACACACCTTGTTTGTTGCGGATTTTCATTATAGCGACCACATATCCACCAACAATTGCGAGTATTGGGATAAGTAAAGCGAGGGCACCAGTGTTCATAGTCATTTCCTTTATCTATTGGCGTTATCGTTATCAAGCTCAAAATTTAGATCTGCTTATGACGCTTAATCAATGTCAAAGTCAGAACATGGAAATAAGTATGCGTAAGACAACCGCAATCAACCAGTGACAAAAGTCATGAGATTTAGCGAAACAGTGTCATTCTTTATCAAAACTATCCACAACAATAGCGCCCATAGAGGCTGGCATAGTGATCACTATGATCCGTTTTATAGAGGTTAGTGGGTCCTCAAAAAATGGCACTTTATCGAGGCAAAGCAGCACGAGGAAAACCACGAGGGCAGTGAGCAAATAAGCCACCACGATACGAAAAATAAACACAGGAACGCGGGAAGCAATATTCTGTTGGAACACGCTGTGATAGGTGAATACCCCAAGAAAGAGCAGCGATAAACTAAAAAGCATACCGATATTCAATAAAGGTAAAGTCTCACCGAGATGCCACGCTTCCTCAGAAAATGCAACGGGAACCGCAAGGGCAAAAGCCCCTACGCAAACTTGGCTCGCATCTTCGGTGTTAAAACTAAATTTCATGCTGATCGCTCCCTAATCTTCCAATCTATTTGATTAGTCGAAAATAACGTTCGGTGAAGATGCGCTTATTACTGGGGTATTAAGTGCGATACAACACTTTAACCACATGCCAGCCAAACTTAGTTTTCACTATATGTGGCACCAGTAATTCACCTGAAAATGCAACCTTATCGAACTGTGGCACCATTTGGCCTTTTTTGAACTCGCCTAAATCGCCGCCTTTTTTGGCCGAAGGGCAAGAGGAAAAACGCTTAGCGAGCACAGCAAAATTAGCACCATTATTCAGCTGCTTAACAATATCCTCAGCCTGTTCTTTGTGTTTCACTAAAATATGCACAGCGGCAGCGGTTTTAAACATGTCATATCTCACTTTGGATTAACGTCCCGTGCAAAGGGAAGATTGGCGCCCCGAGTTTGCCCTCGATCACACCACTTCCATCGGCACAGGTTCTACTGACTAAAAGGTTTTATATCCAACGCATAAGTGCGTTATTGGCCCATTATCGACCCTATTAACCTAGAAAATTTTCTGCCACCACTGCAAAGGGTCGCCGCAGTTATTCACTGGACGATAGGTCGCAGCTAATGCCGGAAGCGCATCGACATTGCTGCAAGTGGATTCCTTAGCCACACCTGTATCTCGGTCAAAAAAGCCCTTCACTACGCCGTTCACAGGGATTGAGCGCAGACTAATAGGTGGACGTTCCTTTAAGAAGGCAAGATACACGGCCATGGCGCCACTACTACCATACAAACTGGTTTTGCCGTTATCGTCACGACCAACCCAAATGGCGGCGACGTTACGCTCATCAAAGCCCGCAAACCAAGAGTCACGGCTGTCGTTACTGGTGCCAGTCTTACCCGCCAGTCCAACGCCAGGGAAGGCATTACCTAAACGCGTTGCCGTTCCCGTATTCACTACTTGCTGCATAGCAAATTGAATTAAGAAATCTGTCTCAGGTGCTATAGCTTGCTCTTTAGGCAATCGCGTCACAGGCAATGGGTTCTTATCAGAATCTAGCACAGCGGTCACTGTGGTTAACTTACGGTAAACACCGCTATCAGCTAAGGTTTGGTACACTTGCGCTACCATTAATGGCGAGCCATTGACGGCGCCGAGTAACATAGAGGGATACTCGTTTAACGGCTCCTGCCAACCCGATTTAGCCAATGTTGTTGCGACCGCATCCACACCCACAGCAATTCCAAGATTTACCGTCGGTACGTTCATCGACTTTTTCAATGCCGTTAACAAAGGCACCTGACCACTGAACTTCTTATCAAAGTTTTGTGGTGACCATGTCTTACCTTGCTCGCTTTTTAAGGTAATAGGTTGATCTTTAAGAGGTGTCGCTAAGGTAAATTGGCTATTAGGTGCCAGAGCCGTAGCATACACAAAAGGCTTAATTAACGAGCCAATAGGACGACGAATTTCAACCGCGCGGTTAAAGCCATCAAATCCTGGGGTTTTATCGCCGACCATAGCCGCAATACCGCCCGTGTATTTGTCGGTAACTACCATACCAATCTGCAATGATTTATTGCTCTTATCTAAGCTTTTGAGGGTTTGAGTCACCGCAATTTCGGCGGCTTCTTGGGCCATAGGATCAAGCGTGGTATAGATTTTCACCCCAGATTGCTTCAATAGCGCATCGCCATAACGCTCGTTCACTTCCTGTTTTACCAAGGCGAAGAAGGAAGGCAATTTTTGATGTGCTGGTTTATTGAGATTACGGATCCCTAAGGGTGACTCTACCGCCACCTTGTACTCCGCCGTGGTTAAATCCCCCGCATCCATTAACAAACGCAATACTAGATCACGGCGTTCTTGAATACGATCCGGATATTTCCATGGATTGTAGTAAGACGGTCCCTTAATCGCAGCCACTAAGAATGCCTGCTGGGAAATAGTCAACTCACTGATAGGACGGCCGAAATAGAAACGTGAGGCCAAACCCATACCATGGACGGCGCGGGATTTATCCTGCCCCATGTACACTTCGTTAAGATACGCTTCGAGGATTTCGTCTTTGCTGTAACGGAAATCTATAATCACTGCCATCAAGGCTTCGCGAACCTTACGCAGCAAGGAACGCTCACTCGAAAGGAAAAAGTTTTTCGCTAACTGCTGAGTTAACGTCGAGCCCCCTTGCACAGTGCGACCGGCACTGATGTTCACAAAAGCCGCGCGCGCAATCGCGAATGGATTCACACCATGGTGTTCATAAAAACTACGATCTTCCACCAGCAGTAACGCCTGCACGATCGACTTTGGCATTTCTTCGGTCGGCACAAACAGCCTATCTTCACCATCGCCAGTAATAATACGGTCGAGCAATACTGGCTCAAGGTGGAATACGGCGAGTTGACGCTTGTCTGAGACTCGAGTGACCGAACTGATGCCATTGCTGTCGAAACTGATCATGACTCTTTGTTCGACTTGATCGCCTTCAGGATGCAAAAACGGTCGACGCCACAATTCAATACGAGTGCTCGATGCCGAAAACTCTCCCACTTGGCGTGGGTTAGCGACTTTGCGATAGCCGAGCAACTTAAGCTCAGCCATCATTTGCGGATGGCTGACTGCCGCACCGGGGTACAGCGCCATAGAGCGGCTAAACACCTGCGCGGGCAAATGCCATTTTTGGCCTTCAAATTTTTGCGCAATAATTTGATCAAGATAAATACTGTAAAAAGTCACTACAGCTAATCCAGCCAAGCCTAATTTCCAACTGATAGACCAAATTCGTCGAAATAAACCGCGGCCATGATTAGCCCGACGGGAAGCGGGTGATTTTTTTGTCGTCTTAGTTGTCATATCTACTTCATCATTCATGCATTTAAAGACATCAGCCATAGGCACAAAGCTAACGTGGTGCGAATCAAAGTGCTTCATAACAAAATGTTATAAAACCAGCGGCGTGGTGCTAGGGCTGAGCTAAACCCAAGGTTTTCTTCTTGGTAAATTTTGTCGGCAGTGTATTCACAGGATCGTCTGGCCACAGATGTTTTGGATATCGACCGCGCATTTCCTTTTTCACTTCCACATAAGGTCCCTGCCAAAAGCTGGCTAAATCTGCCGTCAAGGCTAATGGACGCTGGGCCGGAGAGAGTAATTCCATCGTCACCTTTAGTTTGCCCTGCGCCAACATAGGACTCTGCGCCATGCCAAAGGTTTCTTGCAGACGTACACGCAGTAGCGCACGCCCAGACTCGTCGTATGCTATTGGCGCAGAGGTACCGGTGACTAACGGCCAGGAAGTTGGCAATAACTCGTCAAGTCGCTGTTTCTGCTGCCAGCTCAAACAGTTTGCCACAAAACCAAAGCAATCGAGCTTAACTAATTGCGGCAGATTATTCACATTTTCGAGGTAAGGCGCCAGCCAAGTTTCTAGGCTCGCTAATAATGCTTCATCATCAACCTTGGGCCAGTCACTGCCCACGTCAAACTCAGTTGCCAGTTTGAGCCTGTATTGAAACTGTTCTAAGTTAGCGTTCCAATTGAGGATTTGTAATCCTTGCTGGCGAATATAGCCCAGTAAGGCCGCGACAATTTGCTTACGTTCAGGCTTAGCAATCGTCTCGGTTTTTACTAAAATTTGTCCGACCTTGTATTGGCGCTGCGCAATCACTCGACCTTTAGCTTCATCCCAGCCACAAATCTCATGAATGTCCAGCAAACCTTTTAGCTCGCCGTCGAACAAGCTTGGCTGAAGCTGACTCGCTAAGTAAATCCGCCCAGCGTTTCTGCCTTCAGTTTCTTGAAAATCCGCCACCACCATCCACGGCGTTTGCGCCAATGCATCATCGGCTGCGAGCACGACGCCAGTACCATTGGCTAATTGGTAGCCCTCAACACCGCGGGCTTTAGCGATACGATCAGGATAAGCAAGTGCTAATAATAACCCCACATCGCTGTGGTGTGCATGGGTCGCTATCTTAGACAAATCCGCCGCTAATCCTAGCTTTTTCTGCCACTGTTTTGCCTGTTGCCCAGCTTGTCCATGACAGGCAAAGTGCAGGTAATTCATGATATCGGCGCCCTTTTTAGGCAAACCGCGCGCCTCTAAAACCCCCGACAACAAGCAGGCCAAACTGCCCAATTGCGTTGCTTGTTCGTTAGCATTATTGACTCCCCCATTGTTTGCGCCCAAACTTTTTGCGCCCAATAACATATGAGCAAGCCTTGGGTGACACCCTAGCTCGTAGGCCGCTTTACCGTGGGGAGTGAGTTTATTTTGAGTATCGACCATGCCTAAATCTTGTAACAGTTTCCACGCCAGTGCCTCATGCACACTTGGTGGCGGCGTTAACAACATCAAGTCGCTAAAGGATTTTGCGCCCCAGTAAGCACAATCGTGGGCCATAGCCACCAGATCCGCTTGGCTGATCTCGGGTTCATCGGCCCTGAGCATGCGGCCATGTTCTTCTTGGCTCCACAGGCGAACGCACACACCCGCTGATAAACGCCCGGCGCGACCACTACGCTGAGTTGCGGAGGCTTGGCTAATGCGTTTTAAGCCTAAGCGGGTGACACCGGTTTTAGGGTTAAAACTCGCTTGTCGTTTATAGCCACTGTCGATGACAAACCCTATGTCTTCAATAGTTAAACTCGATTCCGCCACGTTAGTGGCTAGCACAATTTTGCGCCTGCCATCTATAGTTGCAGCGATCGCGCTATCTTGCTCGGCACCTGAAAGTTCACCATAAAGAGGGCAAATCAAAAAGGCATCGTCCGCTAAGCGCTCGCGCAAAAACTGCTGTAATCGTAAGATCTCCCCTTTACCGGGTAAAAACACGAGCACGGCATTATTGGCAGCCGTTTTATCAACACTGACACTGCTGGCCGAGACCAGTTCTAGCACGCAGCGGCCAAGGTGATCGATCCAATGCTGCTGAGTTGGCACAGGGCGATATTCGATGTCGACAGGAAAACTCCGGCCTTCGCTGTGCAAGGTCACCGCTTCTGGCATGAGTTCAGCTAAGGCAAGACCAGATAGAGTCGCTGACATAGCTAATATCTTTAAATCGTCCCGCAGTGAAGCTTGCACTTCGAGCGCTAGGGCAAGACCTAAATCTGTGGTGAGGTGACGCTCATGAATTTCATCGAAGATGATCATTCCAATCCCAGTTAACTCGGGATCTTGTTGGATCATTCGCGTCAGTATGCCTTCGGTGACAATTTCTAAACGGGTATTGGCGCTGATTTTAGCTTCACCGCGGACGCGATAGCCGATTTCTTGTCCCACCTTTTGCTGGCGACAGCTGGCAATATAGTGCGCCACACTCCGCGCCGCGACACGCCGCGGTTCGAGCATTAAAATGCGTCCGCTGATTTCTGGCCAATCCAACATAGCCAAAGGTAACGCCGTTGATTTACCCGCACCTGTCGGTGCCTCGAGGATCACTTGAGCGTGACGAGAAAAAGCCGCGCGTAGCGGTGCTAATAAGCTATGAATAGGTAGAGAGTTCAAGAAAAAGACATCAGCGGCCAACACAGGGCGTCAGTGTACTAACAATCGGCTTTGAGTACCATTTCGCAGCAAACATTATCAAGTCAGTGCTGACATAAGTAACAGCTCAAAGCTGCCATGCCCAAGATTACAGCTGTGGATAGGGAGCAAAAATCTCACGCTTTTCGAGCCAAGGTTGACTGAGCCCTGACTGTAGTTCAGCTAAGCGTATCGGTTTATTGATGGCGTAACCTTGAGCATAGTCGACGCCTAAGGCTTGCAATTTCCACCCTATTTCTTGGGATTCGACAAATTCAGCAACCACATCAAATCCCATATCTTGACCAAGTTGGCAGATGGATTTTACGATCGCCTGATCCGCAGAGTCTTCGCAAATATTGACGACAAATTGGCCATCAACCTTTACAAAATCCACATTGAGGCGCTTAAGGTAAGCAAAGCTAGAAAAGCCTGCACCAAAGTCATCGAGGGCTAATTTACAATTGAGCGGACGCAGTATCTCGAGTAACTTTGTGGCTTGTTCGAGCTGACTCACAGCCGCGGTTTCAGTGATCTCGATGCAAAGCTTATCCACCAGCTCAGGTTCGGCCATCAAGCGCATTTCTAGCCAATTCATAAACTCATGATCGCCCAAAGAGGTCGCCGATAAATTCACCGACACGAGATCCAATTGCTGCCAAATATCTAAATGACTACCACCCCACTTGAGCAAATTATCGATCACCCAAAGATCAACCTTAGAAGCCAAGTTGTATCGCTCGGCGGCGGGTAAGAAGATAGCAGGAGACACTATAGTGCCGTTAGTCTGCACCATACGCAGTAGGATCTCTAAATGTAAGCCAGTTTCCTCGCGGTTTAACGGCACTATGCTTTGAAAATAAAGCTCGAATTGGTTTAACGCGAGTGCGCCAACGATATCAACAGAGGCCATCATCTCGGTGTAGAGACGGTTCATTTTAGGATCGCTCGCACTGTATAAATGCCAGCCATTTCGGCCTTGATCCTTCGCCAATCGACAAGCAGCGTCAGCTTGACTCATGACGGTATAAATATCGGCGGATTTTTTATCTAGCCTAGCAATCCCCATACTGACACTGACATTGTGACTACGACTTTCCCAAATAAACTCATGATTTGCTAACTGGGTACAAATCCGCTTAGCAATCTGTTTCGCAGAATCCACATTGCAGTAATGCATCAGAATACCAAACTCATCGCCCCCTAAACGGGCAACAATATCGCCTTTACGTACGAGCTGTTTCAAACGTAATGCGACTTGGCAAAGCAGCTTATCCCCAGCCTGATGGCCACTGATATTGTTAATGACTTGGAATTGGTCTAAATCGAGAAACGCCACGCAAATAGGCATATCATCGTGGGCATGTAGTAGGTTTTCTAATAGGGCTTCGAAATGTAACCGATTGGGCAATCCTGTGAGCGCATCATAATTGGCATGGAAGGATAACTCATCGGCTAAGCGGTACTTTTCACTGACATCTTCGGCAATCATGACTAAAGTATCTTTATCGCCGCTAATCTGGCTAAAACTCAGTTTCAACCAAGTTAATTGATGAATTGATTTTAAAGGTAATTCACACCAAGCTTGACCGAGCACACCTTCTCGTACCACATGTAAGGTATCAGTTAGCATGGCGTGTTCTTCCTCACGCACCATGTCGAATAAATCATAGCCATGTTGAATTGGCAGGGTTTGCAGAGCGACTTTATTCAGCATAGTCAATTGATCATGCTTATCTAACAAGGCGCAAGCTAAGGGCAACTGGTTGAATACTTCACAGTATTTATGTTCACTGGCAAGCATGCTCAAAGCGATACGCGTCAATTCCATCGCCGAGCCAATCATCACAGCGGCGTGATTAAACTCACTTATAAACTCTTCGCTCCATTCACAGCATTCGGAGCAATTGACGGCCCCCAAGGCAATACGGGTTTCGCCAAACACGACTGGCGGCAATACTAATAGACTCTTGACGTCCCAATCCCTTAATAAAGCTCGCTCAGCCTGAGCATCGGCAGGCAAGGTATTCACATCAGCCAGATTTAATAGACGCGGAGTACGGACAAGAGAGCGAAAAAATGGCATTCGTGCCAAGGGCCAGACTCGGGTTTGTTGGCCTTGGGCAAATTGAGGTTTTAAATACAGATTACGCGTGCGTAAACGATCCAGTGACTGGCTTCCGGTTAATACAAATACCCCGTCACAATGCAGTTGCAAAGTAATAGTCTCAAGCGCTCTGTCAACATTCTGCTCTAAGGTTTCTAGCGGGGATTCACTAAAAATACTGACCAAAGCCTGTTGGAGTGGATTAGCTAAACCTACTGACATGAAAAGTCTCTTCCTTACCTAAAAATCCATTTAAGGTATTATCGACGTGCATTAAGTATAGGCTCACAGTGAATTAAACGTCTGCTTGAGTCACAAATTAGCTGATAAATTCAACAGCTAGATTAACGCTCAAATGCGCTTAACGTCAAAGTGTTCGCTGAGATAATCCATATTAAGCCCTCCAAAAGGATGATAAACCGATGCAACAAAGGCTATTCCTCGGCTTCGCTCCCACAGATAGTCAAAGGGTATATCTAAGTGAATTGCAGCAGCAATTGATATGCCATCTTAATCCTGAGGCGAAAGCGGTGAGTGTCAGCAATCTGCATTTAACGCTCTGCTTTATGGGTCAAGCTAACAACGAGCAAAAAATCGCCCTCCTTGATGCGGTTGACCGCTTAGTGAAGCCAAGATTTAGCGTTCGGCTTAACCAGCTCGATGTATGGCCCAATGCGCAAGTATGTTGCTTGAAAGGCGATGATATTGAGCCTCCGTTAGCGCAATTCGCTAAACAGACGCAAGAAATTGCTGACCGACTGCAATTGCATCGGAATGAGCACAACTTTTGCCCGCACATCAGTTTATTTAGAAAAGCAAAACAATGGACACTAGATGAGTCGGCTTTATTGCAACTCAAAGGTATGAATACGCTGACGTTAACGCCCGATAATTTGCATTTATACCATTCAAAAAGCACAAGCACGGGTGTCGAATATCACATCCTAGATTCTTGGGCGCTCGGTGAGCCTTAAATCAAAAACAAAAAGCCCGAGTATCCACTCAGGCTTTATTTTTCAATTTATGAATCAATGCATTAATCAATACTAAAATAAAAATAGCAGTTAACTAGAGAGCGATGATGAAGAAAGCCCTATTCGAGTAAACGTAAGGTTTCGCGATAGGCACGCTTTTGCTCGTAGGTTTGTAACCGCAGCATAAACTCATCAGTCTTAGTCATTTCAGCATTCATTTTCAACGCTTCTATCGCTTTCTGCTGCGTCGAAATAGCAGCACCAAAATCGCCTAACTCAGCATAAGCCGCAGCTAAATTATCAAGATTTGTAGGATCGTTTTCATTCACTTTGAGTAATTTTAAGGACAACTCGACCGCTTTATTGCCATCACGATATTCTGCTTCGGGGCAAGTTGCTAAAATCCACGCCACATTGCCCAAAGCAACATCATCACCCACTTGGGAAAATTGCTCGACCGCTTTACCGCAGTTGCGCTGCACACCGTCACCGCCAGACGCATAAATAAAGCCTAAACGGAATTGAGCCCAACGACTGCCCTGCTCACTCAACGCTTTATACCAATGCTCAGCGACTGACAGGTCACGCTTGATCAATTGGCCTTCAAATGACAGATCCGCTAAGGTTTGCTGCGCTTTTTCATGTTGTTGTTCGGCGGCAAGTGAAATCCAGTGCAATCCAGTCGGCACTTCTTGCGACACAAAACGTCCGGAGAGATACATTAATCCCAGCAAAAATTGGGCATCGGCATCACCTTGCTCTGCCGTCACTTGAATATGCACAAACTTACTGGCCGCAAGTTCAGCTGCTGGCTGCGGGATAGAAAATGCGTGCGCCGCAGAGCTCAGCCCAATTGTTAAGCTTAAACCTGCACCTAAAACCCATAATCTGTATTTCACTTGCTTACCTCTCTTAAAAACAACTGCCCTCAAAGTTAGCCAGAATTAACCCCATAAGTCGAGCCTAAATACGCACAAACCTCAGGATAATGGGGAAAGCTAAGCCAAATGGAATGTCAAATTTAAAAAGTGAAACATGTTATTGTATAATTTAGTGGCATATTTTATTCATAATCTATAATAAAACTGCTGAAATAGACTGGTAAGATGTGATTAACTCGACAGAGTTAAGTGAATCCAGCGAGTTTCATACCGATTTAGTTGACTTAAATCACTAAAGTAGCAAAATAAGCTCTAATTTTAGATGGTTAATTGCATTTATTCACTTATTCTAAACTAAGACTTCCATCAAGTTTTTGTGAGTTTAATTGACGTAAAATGCTTATTTAGAATACTCTTACTTTCGTTTTAATCAATCGAGGAACACCAACATGGCTCTGATTGGTAAGCCAAAACCTGATCCAACTTTGGAATGGTTTTTATCACACTGTCACATTCATAAGTACCCTGCAAAGAGCACTCTTATCCATGCTGGTGAAGACTCAGATACCCTTTATTACATAGTAAAAGGTTCTGTAGCGGTATTGATTAAAGATGAAGAAGGTAAGGAGATGATCCTTTCTTATCTGAATCAAGGTGACTTTATCGGTGAACTAGGTTTGTTTGAAGAACAAGCCGAACGTACCGCTTGGGTTCGTGCTAAGCAAGCTTGTGAAATCGCTGAGATTTCATATAAGAAATTCAGACAGTTAATTCAAGTTAACCCTGAAATTCTGATGAAGCTGTCTGCACAAATGGCCTATCGCCTACAAAGTACCAGCCAGAAAGTGGGTAACCTTGCATTTTTAGACGTTGCAGGCCGTATTGCTCAAACTCTATTACATCTGGCTAAACAACCTGATGCTATGACACACCCTGATGGCATGCAGATTAAGATCACTCGTCAAGAGATAGGCCAAATCGTTGGCTGTTCACGGGAAACTGTGGGTCGTATCTTGAAGATGTTAGAAGAACAGAATTTGATCCAAGCTCATGGTAAGACAATCGTGGTATACGGTACCCGTTAAGTTAGTCTTCAGCTTGATTTAAGCCTGCCTTATTAAAGTGGCCTAGAATAAATTCTAGGCCATTTTTTATTGGGGAGCTCAAATGAAACGGCTGTTTTTAATCTGTTTTTTCAGCCTATTCACGCTGGTGCATCCAATAATCTTGCATGCCGAACCTATTGAATTAGAACATTATCAAGCCAAGGCGTTAGTTAACTCTGGGCAAATATTGTCCTTAAACGGTACACTAGCCGTAGTAAACCAATTTTGCCAAGGTGAACTAATTGATGCTCATCTCTATCAAGAAGATCATAAATGGCGCTATGATTTGCAAATCAAAGTTCAGCGTGGCCAAATCGTTAATCTCAGTATTGATGCAACTAATGGTCAAGCCGATCAATCAATAGCACTACCGAGCGAATGTCGAAAACATGAAACTGTTACTCGTTGAAGATAACCCAATGCTAGTCACCGAGCTGGAGAAACAACTCAAACTCGCTGGCTATGTAACCGATATTACAGACAAAGCGCTTGAAGCCGATTATCTGATCAAAGAAACCCAATACGATTGCGTAATCTTAGACATAGGTTTGCCCGATGGCAACGGCCTCGAACTGCTCGAAGGCTGGCGAAATCAAGGGATCAGCACTCCAGTCATCATGCTGACAGCCCGCAGCCAATGGCATGAAAAAGTAGAAGGTTTTAATGCTGGCGCCGACGATTACTTAGGTAAACCTTTCCACGCCCAGGAATTATTGGCCCGAATCCAAGCTTTAATCCACCGTGCACATGGTCGTCTAAACACCTCAAGTAAACAATTGAGTTATGGTGGTGTGGTTTTAGATGAAGCAGAGCAAACAGTAAAAGTGGCCGAGCAGCTGTATGAACTCACAGCAATGGAATTTAGGCTGTTAAAAATCTTCCTCATGTCACCTAAGAAGCTGTTATCTAAGACGCAGCTAACCGATAAGCTCTATCAGTTTGACGATGAAAAAGAGAGTAATGTGGTCGAGGTTTATGTCACCCATCTACGCAAGAAACTGGGTAAAACCACGATCGAAACCCGTCGCGGCCAAGGTTACATCTTCCACGGCATTATTGAATGATCTCGATCCGCACTAAGCTCAGTTTATGGTTAACTGGCTTACTCGTGTTAGGTACTGTGATTGGGCTGATACTGTTTGAGTCCATGCTACGTCAGGCCTTCCACGACTCTATTATCAATCGCTTAGAAGAAGATCTCGAACATATCATGCTGGCAACCCATATCCACGATGGGGAGATCAGCATAGATCAAAGCCAGCTTTCCAGTTTCTACAAGCCCGCCTATTCAGGCCGTTATTTTCAGCTTAACCTGCCAAATGAAGTGATTCGCTCACGCTCCCTGTGGGATATGCAGTTAGATATCGAGCCACTAGCACCGAATCAAACCCGCGTCTGGCAAGCTAAAGGGCCAAAAAATAACGATATGCAGTTGTTATCATTAGGGTTAAATTCCAGCAGTGCCAATGTCAGCGCTACCTTAACCGTTGCGCAAGATTTGAGTATCGGTAGACGCGTGTTTAGCGAGGTTTATGGCACTAAGCTTGGTGTCAATCTGGCGATGTTAGTTGCTATGATCGCGGGGATATTCTTGATCCTACGTCAATCATTTAAGCCAGTTAAGCACATACAGCACGCACTTTCTCGGCTAAGACAAGGGGAAATTAACGCGCTGGAGCTCAATAATATTCCTCCCGAAGTACAACCATTAGCAAAAACCTATAATGAACTACTTGAGTACACAGCCAAGCAAATTGAACGTAGCCGCAATAACTTAGGTAATTTGAGCCATGGGCTCAAAACGCCTCTTGCCGTGATGCAGCAACAGGTTGAAGCTCTTGGCCTCAAAGATCCTGAAACTGCCATTGCCCTGCAGCAACAACTTGATTCGATTCACAAGATGGTCGAGCGTAAACTGGCTGCCGCGAGGATCACTGGCGACATGCTCCCCGCAGCGCAATTGGTGATCCCTAGGGATTTACATAGCCTAGCCAACACGCTAAATAAGGTTCACCGCAACAAGTCCATTGAATGTGATTTCGAACTCGATCCCAATATTCTCAGACTGCCTATTCACAGGGAAGATGGCATGGAGCTCTTAGGCAACCTGCTAGACAACGCCTTTAAATGGGCCCAGAGCCGAGTCAGCATTCAGCTATCGCGTCAACAAGAGCGTCTCTGCCTTTGTATTGATGATGATGGTCCAGGGGTTGCTGATGATGAGCTAGATAAGCTCACACAAAGAGGAACAAGGCTTGATGAGTCAGTGATGGGTCACGGTTTAGGATTATCAATAGTGAAAGAAATTGCCGAGCAATACGAGATTGAACTGCAGTTTAATCACAGCACTCGCTTAGGTGGATTGAGGATCGAGCTGACCTTTAGCTAGCCCCAGGTTATGCCAATCGTATTAAATACCTTGTTTGAAATATCCATAAAAAACGCCATCGAATTGATAGCGTTTTTTTATGCAGAAAGCAATTTGAGGACGTTAGGCTTTATTCACATTGGTGCTTTCAAAAATCTTATCGGCAGATGCCGCCACAAAGCCTGTGTAGAGCTCGCCATTAGCCATAGGATAACGTAGCGCAAACTCATAAAAACAGCTTGGGATTTCCACTGTCGCGTCAGTAAATTCAACACCAATCTTATCAGCCATAGTCGAAGACTGTTCTAACAAGACTTCTGGCGAACCTTTGATCTCGCCACCTGAACTATTGAGTACAAAGCCCGCTTGCTTCAGAGCTTCATTCACTGACTCTAAAGTCTCAAAACCGTCGAGGTGATTGATAGACACAGTGAAATGGTTAGCGCGATAACCAAAAGCCGCAACCCAAGCTGCATATTCACTCTCAGTTAATAAGTCCTGATAGGTTTTAGCATCTAAAGACCAATGACGGCCTGAGTAAATAAAGTTGTCAGCGGTAGTCGCTGCAACATCCACTTGAGCAATTAAGCCTTGAATAGTTTTTTGCAACGCTGGGCTAAATTCTTCAACCAATAACTCAGAAATAAACACTTTAGGCTGAGTCGAGTCTGGATGTTCAAAATGCTTAGCGATCAGTTTTTTCTGTTCAAACTTATAATCACCGCAAGGTACATAACCTAACGAAGTGAAATGCTTAGCCAGTACGTCCAAATTCACCTTAGCGATATTGAAAGTACGCAGGGCAATATGGTCGTTGATGATCGGTTTACCATGACCCAACAACGCGTGCACTTTTGCCGCAGAAGGGGTCATTTGAATATAGTCTTGCCACAGGGCGGCAAATAACGCGTTGATGTCGGTATGCATAAAAACTCCTTTTATTGTGCTGCGGTTATTGCTGTTATTTTGCCGCAAACACTAAATGTAACGACCTAAATGCCACTGTTGCAGCGTCACACATACCCACAGTAGAAACTTAAGTAACGTTACTGCTTGTTATTAAAAAGGAAGAACATTAGTCCTTCCTCCTCTTTCCCACATATTCTTTACCGCATAAAAGTCAAATCTCTACCCGCTTACAAGCTCAAACCTGGGCTTAATGTCGCGGGTAAACTCACGGCATCAGCCTCGACCGAAGCGACCGGATAAGCACAGTAATCGGCGGCATAGAAAGCACTCGCTCTGTGGTTACCCGAAGCCCCAACACCACCAAAAGGTGCCGCGCCAGATGCGCCAGTGATTTGTTTGTTCCAGTTAACAATGCCAGCACGAATACGCGCGAGGAAATAGTCATAATCTTCACGGCTATCGGCAAGTAATCCCGCAGACAAGCCGTAACGCGTTTGGTTAGCTAATTTGATCGCTTGATCGAAATCACTATAACGCACCAGCTGTAGCAGAGGTCCGAAGTATTCTTCATCCGGCAAGACATCGATCGCTGTCACATCGATAAGGCCAGGAGACACTATGCCTGTACCCGCTTCTAGATGGGTCAACTCGACCAAAGACACGCCGCCTAAGTTCAACAGATTCGCCTGCGCCGCAACCATACCCTTAGCGGCAGTTTCAGAAATCATTGAGCCCATAAAAGGTTGTGGCTGCGCATTCCAAGGACCGACTTTAATCTGTTTAACCGCATCGACTAACATGGCAATCAGCGCATCGCCCTGCTCGCCTTGCTCGACATATAAACGGCGGGCACAAGTGCAACGTTGACCCGATGAGATATAAGCCGACTGCAAAATATCGTGCACTGCAGCCTTAATATCCTGCACACCTTTAATGATCAGTGGGTTATTACCCCCCATCTCAAGTGCTAAAATTTTGCCCGGATGACCCGCATATTGTTGATGTAAAAAATGACCTGTGCGTGAGCTACCGGTAAAGAACAGACCATCGAGCTGTGGGTGTGAAGCCAGCGCTTTACCCGTATCCACCTCACCTTGGACTAAGTTGAGCACGCCAGCAGGCAGACCCGCTTTATCCCATAGGCTGACCATCAACTCGGCGACTTTAGGCGTGAGCTCTGAAGGTTTGAAAATCACGGTATTCCCAGCCAACAGCGCAGGCACTATGTGGCCGTTCGGCAAATGACCAGGGAAGTTGTAAGGACCGAACACAGCCACAACACCGTGGGGCTTATGGCGGATAACCGCACGTCCTGCTGGCGTATCATTGGCTTCTGTGCCCGTACGTTTATTGTAAGCCGCGGCCGATAAAGCAATTTTGCCTATCATGGCGCCGACTTCGGTCGCGGTTTCCCACTGAGGTTTACCGGTTTCTTGGGCAATCGTTTCTGCCAGTTCCGCTTTATTGGCTTCGAGTTGGCTGCGATACGCTTCAACTATGGCTAAACGCGCATCGAAACCTAACATAAACCAATCAAACTGTGCGGCGCGCGCGGCATCAACAGCGGCATTAACTTGCTCTGCAGTGGCCGTTTTACCGGTCCAAATAGATTGTGCATTGGCAGGGTTCATTGAGGTCACGTCATGACCTTTGCCAGCATGCCACTGGCCTTGAATATAATGTGTCATTGGTTATTCCTACATTGCCAAAATACGGATTTGATCGCCTTTTGCGAGTAGCAAACCCGCTGCCAGCTCAGGGCTAATGATGATATGTTCGGATTTGTCGTCCACGGCCAGTGCAGCAGACGTCGCTCGGTAATTGGCTAATTGAGTATTTGAGATAATAAATTGAGTGTCGGCTTCGACCATGTCACCAATATCGACGGTTAATAAACGGCTTTCACGCACGCCGCGAATGTCCGATAAACGACACTCTACCGTTGGACCACCATCAAAAATATCCACATAACCGCGGCATCGAAAACCTTCGGCCTGCAGTAGACTTAATGCCGGACGGGTATTGGTATGCACTTCGCCAATCACTTTCTGCGCTTCTTCCGGCAACAGACAAACGTAGACAGGATTTCGTGGCATCATTTCGGCCATAAATGCCTTTTTACCTAAGCCAGAAAGATAATCCGCCTGAATAAAATCAATGCCTAAAAAGTGTTTTTGCAGCCAGCCATAGAAAGGTGAATGACCATCGGCATCGCTCACACCGCGCATTTCGGCAATCACAGTTTCACCAAAACGCTTCGCATGTTGAGCTAAAAACAGAAAGCGACTGCGGGATAACATCCGGCCATTGTTGCCCTTGCGATATGCTTCACGCAAAAACAGCGTACACATCTCAGCAGCACCCGTGTAGTCATGGCAAAGGGTGAGTGTTTCGACCTCGTTACGCACATCAATTTGTTCAGAATGATAGACTTCGGTACCGAGTCGATAATGGTAGAACGCATCTTCCATTCCCACCGCCGCTTCGATGGCGCACGTTCCCACCACTTCACGGGTATCGGTATCTTCCAACACCATTAGATAACCTTCATCGAAGGGAGTCTCTACGGCTTTGACGAATGAGGCTTCTGCTCGAGCAATTTTATGTCTGAGCAGATCCGCATTCACAGGTAATGACGTAAAACCATGACCAGACTCTTCGGCAATTTGATATAAGGCCTCAAAATCACCAGCCTGAATAGGACGTATGATTAACATCTTAGTGTCTCCTCACTTTGGCTTACCGTGCATCAAGGCACCTCTCTTCAAAAAGACAGGCAGTGATGCAGGTAAGTATTCCCTGACAAAAAAGGAGTGCGAATAAATTCAGCACTCCTTTGGTCATTTAGGCGGCAGCTATGCTCGCCACAGCACGTTCAAAACGAGCTAGACCTTCAGCAATATCTGCCTCAGGGATCACCAGGGAAGGAGCAAAACGCACCACGTTAGCACCCGCCATCAGGCTCATTAAGCCTTCAGCGACAGAGGCCACCAAAAAGTCGCGTGAACGACCTTGGTATTGTTCATTAAGAACGGCCCCTAAGAGTAAACCTTTACCGCGTACTTCTGAAAAAACATGATATTTTTCATTGATTTTGTTCAAACCATCACGCAATAACTGCTCGCGATGTTTTACGCCATCTAACACTTCAGGTGTGTTCACTACATCTAATACAGCATTACCGATAGCGCAGGCTAACGGGTTACCACCGTAGGTAGAACCGTGAGTGCCCACTTTTAAATGCTCGGCAATTTCAGCGGTTGTCAGCATAGCTGCAATAGGGAAACCACCACCGAGCGCTTTAGCTGTGGTTAAGATGTCAGGCACGATTTCAGTACCCATGTAAGCGTACAGTTCACCAGTACGGCCCACACCCGTTTGGACTTCATCAAAAATGACTAGTGCATTGTGCTTATTAGCCAATTCACGCACGGCTTTTAGGAATGCAGGATCGGCATCAATAATACCGCCCTCGCCTTGCAGCGGCTCAAGCATGATGGCGCAAGTCTTGTCCGTCACTGCGGCTTCTAAGGCGGCAACATCGTTAAATGGCAGGTGAGTAATGCTCTGCGGCTTAGGACCAAAACCATCGGAATAGGCAGCTTGTCCACCTACACTGACGGTGAAGAATGTACGGCCGTGGAAAGCTTTATCGAACGCTATGATTTCATCTTTCTCAACGCCATGTTTTTCTAAGGCATAACGACGGGCAAGTTTTAATGCGGCTTCGTTGGCTTCGGCGCCAGAGTTGGCAAAATACACTTTGTCGGCAAACGTGCTATTAACTAATTTAGTCGCTAATGCTAAGGCTGGCTCATTCGTCATTACGTTTGACAGATGCCATAATTTTTCACCTTGTGTCTTTAGGGCATTCACAAGGGCAGGATGACAGTGACCTAAGCAATTTACCGCAATACCGCCAGCAAAATCGATAAACTCGTTGCCCTCTTGGTCCCAAACTCGGCTTCCTTCGCCACGAACAGGGATCACGGCAGCAGGCGAATAATTAGGCACCATCACTGCGTCAAACTGGGCACGGTCCAACTTCATATCAACGCTCATTCTTCTTCGTCCTTTGTGTTTGTTTAACGGCGCCTTGCACCGTCAGAGTCCCATAGGTATCTTTATCTAGAGTTAGTGATACTGGGATTGCTTGTGTCTATTAATAACCATTATTAGCGAAAATGTGATCAAAATACCAGTTTTTCACAAACATCAATCCACGCACTTCCATCCAAAGTGCATAAAGATTGCAGTTTAAGAACTATACAAGCGGTTAAGCCCATGGCTTGCAGCATAATTAGTCAGAAAAAAAGTTATTTGCCCCTCATTTTGCTAGCTATTCACTGAATGTGAATAACTACACCATTTTAACGAATCAAGAGTGAAAGTGCAAAATGGCCAATTTTCGACCTCACTTCAAGGGCTTCGGGTAATAAATTGAACAGAGGAAACACATGGGGCATGTTAGGGTAAAAGCAGCCCGTTATCTCACCACCACAGGCTTTTATTTGGGCGACTAAACGTTCAGAATCTTGCAATAATAGCTCCCGCGTACCCGCAATCACTAAGATAGGCGGCAGGTCTGCCAAGTTCCCCTGTAAGGGGGAAACTTTTGCCGACATAGGATCGGCCCCCGCAAGATAAGCGCCACGTAAGCGCAGCAATGCCTCTATGGTGAAGAAGGGATCGTCGGCTGCGAGTATCAACTCAGTATCCCCCGTAAGTGCTAAGTCTAACGCGGGCGATAGCAAGATACAGGCGGTCGGTAAAGGCAGGGCTAAACGCTTTAATTCCAGCAACAAGCTCAAGGCTAAATTGCCGCCCGCCGAGTCACCCATGAGGATCAAATTCTCCGTGCCTTTCAGCTCAATTAACCGTCTATAGGCTTCAAGTACATCATCAAATGGCGCGGGGAAAGGATACTCAGGTGCGAGACGATAATCAGGAATATAAGCATCTAATTGACAACGCTGGCAGATATCTGCGACCAGTCTTGCATGGGCATGGGGCGTTTTAAAACAGAAGCCTCCGCCACGGATATAAAACAGACTTCCAAGGCGAGAAGGTTCGTTGAGAAGCACATAATGTAACAAGTTTGAGTGTTGTAAGGGGATGGTAGCGCTGACTAACTTATCCGGCCAAGGGAGCCAACGTCTATCAAGCTCAAGCAACTTTTCACGCACTTGCGCTAAGGGCATTTTGGCCTGTCCACGACTGATGGATGGCCTAGCGACATAGGATAAAATGGTATTTAGTACAGATGCTTGCCAACTTGGCATATCCCTTCCTCTACTTAAACGCCGCAATCATGGCGCTACGTAGCAGACCGAGGATTACAGCAGATCTAACTTCCTATAGTTTTGTGCTTTTAAGCGCAGTACTTCTTGCTCATTTAACTCATAATAATCAAACATTAAGCGCTTTTCTTGGGGATCGATTTGACGCATTTCTTCGAGCAATACCACCTTAGCATAACAGTTTGCCCGCGCGACTAATGCCGACTGAGGCGACAATTCTCGATAGCTTAAGGTTTGGTCTAACTCCTTTAACAACCGAGTTAAGGGACTCGCTTCAAACTTAAGTAACTCTAATAATTGCCAATTAAGTTTAAGACCATGGTTTAACACTTGTTCAAACACGGCCTTAGCAGGAAACTCAGTGGCAATCACCGCATCATACACTTCCTTATCACGGCTGCTACTGGCTTCTCTTATCCAAGATCCCCATGTTTGGTCGAATAAACGGGCACTTAAACTCAATACAACGGATGTGCCTAACTGATTAAGTAAGGCACTACTATAAACCAAGGCTGAGTCAGTATTATGAAGCTGAGCTAAAGCATTTGCCGCTATGCCACTGACTATGCTGTAGCGCCATAATTTACGGGTAGTCCATAACAACTTAGCATTGCCACTAGGAAGCCAATTTCGCAAACAAAAGTAAGGAATAATAGTGCGAAGGTTTTCGATACCGATGTAATTCATCACTAATTTGATATCAGTGACCCGCACATCTGAGCTCTGAGACCGGCGAGCGCGAAAAGATGGGCTGTTGACCATGTTGGTTAAGTCGCGGCACAACCAACTTAAGTTACTGATCAGTGGCCTTAATCGCGTTGCATCGAGATTTTTTGCCAGCAATAATTCCAGCAAGAGGATTTGCGACTCATTGATATCTGACTTAGCCAGAACAGATTCAGGGGACGCGAGTTGATGCTCGATGGCGTTAATGACAGTTTCATGCAACTGGCTCGATACGGCTTCAAACACTTCTTTAGCTTTAATTTGTTTCATCAAACGCACCAAAATGGCTTCGCGTTCAACATCTAACTTATTTGCATCGGCCTCTAATTCAAGGTCGAGTTCATCCAAAAGAGTCGGGCTCGCTTTTTGCTTTCCGAGGATCAATTGTTGATAGAGTCTATGTTCTATCTCTATAATTTTGCCGGGTCTTACACCGCCCGCAACCGAAATCGCCACTATAAATCTTTCCTATATCGCTAATGCCCGAGTGACGTCAACACAATCAAACTCTCAAAATCATTACAATTTCAGCACATACACTTAATCTTAGCAATAATGCAAAGTCGCAGAACGCAAACAAAGAGTTATATCGGATATTTCCTAGTCAGTTACCCAATAAAAAGGCCTCGGCTAGGAGACCTTTAAAAGAAATCGAACTGAATTATTTAAGTTCTTGTTCAAATAACTTATAGATGCGGCGGTATTCATCTAACCAGCTAGAAGGTTGACGGAAACCATGGGGCTCAACAGGATAAATCGCCATTTCAAAGGTTGGTTTTTCCAGTTCAATGAGGCGCTGTACCATACGCACACTGTCTTGGAAGAAAACGTTGTCATCCATTACGCCACTCATGATAAGCAGTGGTTTAGTTAATCCTTGAGCATGCTCAATCGGAGAGCTGCGCTCATAGGCGATAGGATCGACATCAGGCGTATTTAAGATATTAGAGGTATAAGGCGCATTATAATGTGCCCAGTCCGCCACAGGACGCAATGCAGCTCCAGCTTGGAACAAGTCCGGCGCGGTAAACAAAGACATAAAGGTTAAGAATCCACCGTAAGAGCCACCATAAGTACCGACACGCTTAGTATCGACATGGGTATGAGTCGCCATCCACGTTACGCCATCCTTTAAGTCTTCCACTTCTGGATGACCCATATTGCGATAAATAGCGGTGCGCCAATCTCGGCCGTAACCTTTAGAGCCACGGTAATCCATGTCCATCACAACATAACCTTGTTGAGTCAGCAGGTTGTGGAACATAAACTCGCGAAAATAACCGCTAAAACCATAATCGGCATTCTGCAGATAACCTGCGCCGTGATTGAAAATCACCGCAGGATATTTCTCAGCGCGGGACTTATCATAGCCTTGCGGCAGATAAACTCGAGCGTACACATTGCCAGCACCATGATTTGAAGGTACTGCTACCACTTCTGGCGCTTGCCATGGGTAATTTTTGAAGGCATCACTGGTATAAGACGTCAGCTGCTTTAACTCGCCGCCAATGGGTTGAACATAGAGTTCATTAGGCTGTGTGCGGCGTGAGGCATTGAGTAATAGCTGAGTGCCATCGGGGCTTAAGCTGTAATCTAAGTTTCCATCACACTGAGTTAGTTGCTCATTTTTACCAGTGGCAAGATTCACGCGGTGAACATTATAAATACCGGGGTGACTCAGGTTCGCTTTGTAATAGATGTAATTGGCATCCGGTGACAGCGTAATATCACTCACGACAAACTTGCCTTGGGTTAACGCACGCGGTTTTTCGCCTTGAGCTTTAATATAAAGCTGCGAATAACCGGACTCTTCTGACAAGTAATACAAGGTATCCGTATCCGGTAACCAACCGAATTGGTTGTAATCGTAATTCACCCATGCATCATCATGTAAACGATGTTCGGTAATAAATTTACCCTTAGCAAGATCGACACTAGCGATCCAGCGATCTTTGTTATCGGTGGCTTCTAGCATCAGGGCTAATTTATTTTCCGATTCATGCCATTGAATCGCACTCTGAGTCCAGCCCCAATCCTGCATCAACTGAATTTTACGTGGCGATTTAGTGCTTTGATAAGTTTCGCCTTTTGCTTTAGCATTTTCAGCTTTCACTTTGGCTAGCACATCTTCATCAAAGCCAGTAAGGCCCTCGATTGTGATATCGACTTTTTTATGTTGGTTTAAATCAAGCACAACAAAACGTTGCCCTGGTGGCGTATCTTCAGCCACGCGCGCGCGCACTGGCACTGGGTCGATATAACCTTCACTACCTAAGTAATTAGGCATGATGTCGTGTTCGCTGCTACCTGTGTAATTTTTATCTGTAAGAGCGACTAAAATATAGCGGCCATCGGGTGATAAACTCAGCTCTGACACCACTTCGCTATCGCCTAAATACCAAGTGCTGGCGGCGAGCGTTGGATCGTTTTTTTGTAATTCATCTTGGTACTGCGCTTTAGCTTTAGCATTTTCTTGCTGCAGCGCTACATACTGAATCAATCTGTGCTGTTGTTTCGCAATATAAGACGTCGGCTCTTTTACCGCTTCTGGTGCTTTCGCCATTTTAATTTCAGCAAGTTGCTCGACTAAGCCAGAATCTTGATGGATTTGGAAAACATTGTCGCCCTGCCAATAGGCAATATCGCCATTATTGAGATAACGCACACCATCGATGGCGGTGCGCTGGCGAGTCAATTGGCTGATCTTACCCGTGCTTAATTGCTTAACAAAAATGTTGCCTTGATATAGGTAAGCCTTGTGGGACTTAGTGCGATCAAACACGCCAAACTGCTGATCTGCCGCATGTAACTTATCGAGAGCTAGCTCGACGGCGCGGCTGTCATTGATGCCTTGCTGATAATAGCTACGCAGAGGTGAAGCACTCGCTTGGCGGGCAAACAGCACGCTTTGGCTATCGTCGCTCCAGTAAGCCTCTTTGGCAAAGATCCCCATCCAATCAGGATTTGCCATAATTTGATTAAGCGTAAGCGCCTGTGAAACTTGTGGCGGTTGGGCTAAGGGAACTTGGAATGCTGGCGGAGCTATTACGGGAGTTGCAGTTTCAGTCGATGTCGCTGCACACCCAGCCAATACGGCAACCGCTAACGCACTAAAACCCAAATTTCGCATTACGCTTCTCATTTATCCTTCCTTTTATTGTTATCGCAATGGCTAAATAACCCAGTCTACTTATCTGCTGGTTGCGCCTATTCGCGTAGTTTTGCGGCAGTTATAGCATAGTTAATCGCTAAACTTGCTTAAAAGAAGGATAAATCTTGTAACAGAAATTGATAGTGTGGAGAGTTTTTAAGGCGAGGAAATTATACGGACACAGCCGGTTGCGCTAAAAAATTGGCTAACAGTTCGAGACCTTGCTCGGTGAGAATTGATTCGGGATGAAATTGCACCCCATAAAGCGGTAAGTCTTGATGGCTCATGGCCATGATTTCTCGGCCGTGAATTGCATCGTCAAACCAAGCATCGAGTACAAAACCTTCAGGCACAGCATCAACCAGTAACGAGTGATAACGTGTCACGGTTAAAGGCTGATTTAATCCCTTAAATAACCGCTGGCCAGTGTGCGTAATGGCACTGACCTTGCCATGCATTACCCGTTCGGCACGCACTACATTGGCACCAAAAACCTGTGCCATCGCCTGATGTCCCAAACAGACACCTAAGATTGGCATGCGCGCAGCAAAATGTTCAATCGCCGCGAGGGAGATCCCCGCCTCATTGGGAGTACAAGGTCCGGGCGAAATCACCAGATGACTAGGCGCAAGCGCCTCGATGTCGGCTAGGCTAATTTCGTCATTACGCTTAACCACTATCTCTTGCCCTAGCTGCTGAAAATACTGCACTAAGTTAAAGGTGAAAGAGTCGTAATTATCGATCATTAGCAACATACAAGATCCATTGGTCTAAATGGGTAAAGGTAACGCATATCTAACGGATGAATGCGGGCGCAAATGCTATCACACCTTGTACTTAAGGTTTAACCAATTACGGCGATAAAATACAGCGACAAAAAAGCCAGTCATTAGACTGGCTTAGTTTTTAAACGACTTGGGCATTTCACCACAGTTATTTAACCACAGTTAAATGACTGCGACGCTTAGGAGGCTCATCTGTCGGTTCAAACGCTTTATCTGTTGTTTCAACAACGGATAAAGATGAATCGACTTCATCGTCCATCAGGTAAGCATCTTCGATATCGAAGACAGTGCCAGCACCGTTTTCACGGGCATAAATAGCGACAATCGACGCCATTGGCAACATCACTTGCTGAGGAACACCACCAAAACGCGCATTGAACTCCACACACTCATTGCTAATTTGCAAATTGCCCACTGCGCCAGCAGCGATATTCAACACTATCTGGCCATCCTTCACGTATTGCTGCGGTACTTGAGTGCCTTCAACAAAGGCATCAACCACAACGTGAGGAGTCAATTGGTTGTCCATCAACCAATCATAGTAAGCCCTTAGTAAATAAGGACGATTTGGAGTCAAAGGTTTCATTACATACCCATGCGCATTTCGCGTTCGGCTTCAGTTAAAGAAGCTTTAAACGATTCACGCTCAAAAATACGTGTCATATACGCTTTGATATCTTTAGCTACACGGCTATCTAGCTCAATACCTAATACAGGTAAGCGCCACAACAATGGGCCAAGGTAGCAATCCGCTAGACCAAATTCTTCGCTCATGAAGTAAGGCACTTCACCGAAGATAGGCGCAATTGCGATCAGGCTTTCAGTCAACTCTTTACGAGCCGCTTCAACACGATCACCTTTACGGATACGGTCAACGAGCGAATACCAGTCAGTATCGATGCGATGCATCATCAAACGGCTTTGGCCGCGAGACACTGGATAAACTGGCATCAAAGGCGGATGAGGAAAACGCTCATCCAAATATTCCATGATAATGCGTGATTCGTATAAAACGAGTTCACGGTCTACCAAAGTTGGCACTGAGTTATAGGGATTTACTTCGAGCAAATCCTCAGGCATTTCGTTAGGGTCGACCTGTAAAACATCAACAGTAACCCCTTTCTCAGCTAACACGATACGTACTTGATGGCTATACAGATCATCAGCACCTGAAAACAGTGTCATGATAGAGCGTTTGTTGGCAGCAACAGCCATTGATACCCTCCAGAATCGAAATAAAACAAAAGTAAACGAGGGGCAAAGCCCCCCGTTTACACTATGCGGATATTACATTTTACCCGTTATTGGTGCCTAGTGTACATCTTTCCAATACTCTTTCTTCAAGAGGTAGGCCACAATAAAGAATATAAATAGGAATCCGAGTACCCACCAGCCCATAGCTTGACGCTCTAGCTTAACAGGTTCAGCCGAATAAACTAAGAAGCCAGTGATATCACGTACTGCTTGGTCGTATTCTTCCGCATTCAATTTACCGCCAGTCACCACAATAGTGCCATCTTCTTGTTTAACTGGTGTGCCTTGTAACTCTTCGAGTACATGTGGCATACCAACAGATGGGAATACTGTGTTATTCACACCAAATGGGCGACTTGGATCTTTATAGAAGCCTTTCAGATAGGAATAAACCCAATCTTCACCACGCACGCGAGCAACTAAAGTTAAGTCTGGCGGTGTAGCACCAAACCATTTAGCAGCATCTTTAGGTGGAATAGCGTTTTGCATCAACTCACCAATTTTAGCATCGGTGAACATATACTTATTACGCATATCATCCGCAGAGATACCGATATCGGTCGCTACACGTTCATAACGTTGATACTGAGTGCTGTGGCAACCAGAACAGTAATGTTGGAACAGGTCCACACCACGCTCTAAAGAAGCTTTATCATGCAGATCAACATTGGCATCTTCTAAATGAATTTTATGTCCGCTCGCGGCCATAGCCAACGTCGGCAACAAGGTAACTAATGCAATCAATAATTTTTTCATTAGTGTGTCAACCTCGCTGGAACAGGTTTAGTTTTTTCATTCTTGCTGTATACCCACAGCGCCACAAAGAAACCAAAGTAAGTGAAAGTAAACACCTGTGCAACTATCGTCAGCGTCGGCGTGGCAGGCACTACCCCTAAATAACCCAATACTATGAAAGATATAGCAAATTGTGCAATATTCAGCTTATGTAGCGTACTACGGTAGCGAACTGACTTCACTTTACAGCGATCTAACCAAGGCAATACGAACAGTACTGCAATCGACAGACCCATCATTATTACGCCACCCAATTTATCAGGCACAGCACGTAAAATGGCGTAAAAAGGAGTGAAGTACCAAACGGGCGCAATGTGTTCAGGAGTCTTCATCGAGTTAGCCGCTTCAAAGTTTGGCTTTTCAAGGAAGTAACCACCGCCTTCAGGAATAAAGAACAACACATAGCAGAACACTATCAGGAAGCCCGCGACGCCCATGATGTCTTTTACAGTGTAATATGGGTGGAATGGAATACCGTCAACTGGCCAGCCATTTTCGTCTTTGTTCTTCTTGATTTCGATACCGTCAGGGTTGTTAGAACCCACTTCATGCAGCGCAATTAAGTGTAAAAACACGAGTACGACTAATACTAGCGGCAGAGCAATCACGTGCAGCGCAAAGAAACGGTTCAGCGTTGCGCCAGAGATCACGTAGTCACCACGGATCCACAGGGTTAAGTCGTCACCAATAACTGGAATTGCACCGAACAGAGAGATAATTACCTGCGCGCCCCAATATGACATTTGACCCCATGGCAGCAAATAACCCATAAAGGCTTCGGCCATCAACACGAGGAAAATTAACATACCGAACAGCCACAGTAGTTCTCTAGGCTTCTGATATGAACCGTAAATTAAACCACGGAACATGTGCAGATAGATCACAACGAAGAAGGCTGAAGCACCCGTTGAGTGCATATAACGCAGCAACCAACCGTATTCAACATCACGCATTATGTATTCAACAGAGGCGAATGCGCCTTCTGCTGTTGGTACATAGTTCATCGTCAACCAGATACCTGTCAGTAATTGGTTAACCAATACCAACATCGCTAGCGAACCGAAAAAATACCAAAAGTTAAAGTTAGTTGGCGTAGCGTACTGACCCACGTGACGGTTATAAGTCGCCGTCATTGGGATACGCGCATCAATCCAATTAATTAAATTCTTAACCATTACGCCACTCCTTTATCTACACCGATAATCACGGTGCCATCATCAACGTATTGATGTGGAGGGATAACTAGGTTCAATGGAGCAGGTACGCCTTGGAAAACGCGACCAGCCATATCGAACTTAGAGCCATGACATGGACAGAAGAAACCAGAAGTGACACCTTCAACTTGCTCACCAAATGAATCTGGCAAATAAGTAGGTGAACATCCGAGGTGGGTACAAATACCGACAGCAATAAAATACTCTGGCTTAATTGAGCGCAAAGGATTTGTTGCATAATCAGGCTGCTGCATCTCAGCAGAAGCAGGATCTCTTAACTTATCATCATGTGTTGGCAGTTCATTGATCACAGCATCTGTGCGACGGACAACCCATACAGGTTTTCCACGCCACTCAACACGGATCAGCTGACCTGGCTCTACTTTACTGATATTTACTTCGACCGGTGCACCTGCAGCTTTCGCTTTGGCACTCGGATTCCATGACTTGATGAAAGGAACCGCTACAGCGACGGCACCAGCACCACCTACTACGGCGGTTGCGGCTGTCAGGAATCTGCGACGTCCGGTATCGACTGGCGCATTGCTCATCCACTTATCTCCCAGAGGGTGTTGGAATTTTTATATTTCAAAGACTTTCAGCCCTTAGTCATCACTAGGGTCAAAAATCGAAGTTTGAAGCGGGGCTCATTATAGCTAAAAATTAGAAGCAGATCATAGTGAAAACACGCAAGTAAGTTAGGGAGATTGCGTGTTTTTTAAAAAAAGCCTAAAAAAGACCCAACTATTAACCCATTTTAATTCATTTGGATCATATTTTAAGCTTCTTGTCTGTGATATCGGCATAAAGCACTGAAGGATCCCCTCATAAATCAGCCATAGCATAGCCATATTTGAGCAACTGATTGGCGAATAATACCCAGGCCGCCAGCAATTCTTTCTCCGTGATTTGATAATCAGGCCGCCTGAGTACCTCCAATCCCAAGCGAATCGTTGAGAGTACCGTTCGATGCCCAATGGTATTGGCCTGAAAATGCTTATCCCAGCCCTGTTGCTGTGCGTGTAAACCAACTAGCCACAACAGGCATTGAACCATC
>NZ_JAKKRZ010000026.1:0-58897 GCF_025653725.1 Shewanella sp. SM74
ATGGCATTGCCCGGTAGCTACGTTCGGAATCGATAACCGCTGAAAGCATCTAAGCGGGAAGCGAGCCCTAAGATGAGTCATCCCTAGGAATTTAATTCCTCTAAAGAGCCGTTCGAGACTAGGACGTTGATAGGCATGGTGTGTAAGCGTTGTGAGGCGTTGAGCTAACATGTACTAATGACTCGAGAGGCTTAACCATACAACCCAGATGGGTTTTACAAAGAAGCCTTAGACAGAATATCGACACTTAATGAAGTGTGAACTCAAACAAAGCAAATCAGCTTTCCGAATTATTATTAACGTGGTCCAGAGATGGACACGGTAATAAACAGAATTTGCTTGGTGACAATAGCCTTGTGGAACCACCTGATCCCATCCCGAACTCAGAAGTGAAACGCAAACGCGCCGATGGTAGTGTGGGGTCTCCCCATGTGAGAGTAGGTCATCGCCAAGCGCCTAATTATCTCATTGAGATGTAACGAAGCCAGCTGAATAAGCTGGCTTTTTTGCATTCGCAATTTTTAGAAATTAGTCCGTTTTTCTTTCAGTTTGCATGTTTCTCCGCTATTTTTACTCACCAACTCACCAACTCACCAACTCACCAACTCACCAACTCACCAACTCACCAACTCACCAACTCACCAACTCACTAGCCATTTCAATTACTGAGTTCTTTGTCGGTCCTAGGATTTCCTATTTCGTTCTCGTCCTATTGCTTAATTCTGCGCATAAATAAACGCCTGAGCTCTAGCTCAGGTAGTACTGTTGCTTATCTTTTAAGATAGCCGTTCCACACACCAACCGTATTGCTAGGCACTGCTCTGTGTTGGTATCTAGGGGGCATTTAAGTTGATTTAATTTGCTGAATTGAACCCATTCCTCTTCTTCAAACAATGTCTTCAGAACAATATTCTTTTTATTTTGCCACTTAGTCAGATGGCAGTAGCTTGGATTGTTAAATTTGCATATTTTTTCACTTGGTTTATTCCTATGCTCGTTGTTTTCAATTTAGGAATCATTTTTTAGCCTAAGATATCACTTCAGCTTAAATCCAATATTATGCTTGTTTTACTATGGAATATTGAATTAATCGCTCGATTTATGAGGATTAATAACTTGCTGTCTGTGGATTTACTTAATATTGGTAAGACCAATTTACACTGATATGGTTTTTTTGTTATCAATTGGTTATGTTCGTAGCAGGTTGAGTTCAGCTGGTTTTCTTGTTGTGTGATTAGTTAGCTTTGAAATGTGATTTTTTATTCGATTTTTCTGGTTGGTGGTCGCTATGTGTCTGTTTACGGAAGAACCATCGTTTGTGAGCAGTTCATTTGATGAATTTTGAACTTGTAATGCGATAGCGATGATTTTGGGGCAATCGCGCTGTTGATAGGGATCTAGAGAGGAAGGGGTAGGGGAGCTATGGAGGATGTAACACAATCTTTATTGGATGCCGTTGGCATTATGTTTTTGGGGATGGGCTTAGTTTATTTATTTTTAAGTGTACTAATCCTTGGGATTCATTTGGTTGCGCGTTGGTGTGCAGTCGATGCTGCATCTGCACGTTTTGCTAAAAATCATGCTAAGAGTCAGCAGAGGGTAGCGGAATCTGATGCTAAACCTTTAGATCCAAGCTTGGTCGCTGCGATTTCACTAGCGGTAAAGCAGTATCGTTCACAGATTAAGTAATGGGGAGCAGTATGACTTTTGTATCTAATTCTACGACAGCAGTGGCTAAGCCATTATTTTTAACTGATGTCGTATTGCGGGACGCACATCAATCCATTTTAGCGACGCGCTTACGCATTGATGACATGTTACCGATAGCGCCACTACTCGATAAGATCGGCTTCTGGTCACTGGAATCTTGGGGCGGGGCGACTTTTGATGCCTGTATTCGTTATCTTGGTGAAGATCCCTGGGACAGAATTCGTGAGTTGAAAAAGGCAATGCCTGATACGCCGCAGCAAATGCTGCTGCGTGGCCAAAACTTATTAGGTTATCGCCATTATGCCGATGATTTAGTCATGCGTTTTGTTGAGCGTGCCCATACCAATGGCGTCGATGTATTTCGTATTTTTGACGCAATGAATGATGTTCGTAATCTCGAAACTGCGGTGAAAGCGGTGCGCCAAGTTGGTGGCCATGCGCAGGGGACGATCTCATACACCACAAGTCCAGTGCATACCATAGAGACTTGGGTTGATATGGCAAAACGTCTCGAAGATATGGGATGTGATTCTTTGTGTATCAAAGATATGGCGGGGTTGCTTAAGCCGATGGAAGCGTTTGAGCTTATCAGTCGACTCAAATCCCAAACGCAACTCGTGTTATCTATGCATTGCCATGCGACGACAGGATTAAGTACCGCCACTTATCAGAAAGCCATTGAAGCGGGTATCGATGTGCTCGATACGGCAATTTCGTCGATGAGTCAAACCTATGGACATACTGCAACTGAAACCGTTATCGCTATGGTGGAAGATACTGAGCGTGCAACGGGTTACGATATGGTGTTGCTTGAGGAGATTGCCGCTTATTTCCGTGAGGTGCGCAAGAAGTACGCTAAGTTTGAAGGCGCGCTGAAAGGCATCGATTCGCGGATCTTACGTGCACAAGTGCCTGGTGGCATGCTGACCAATATGGAGAGCCAACTAAAGGAACAAGGCGCGGCCGATAAGATGGACTTGGTCTTGGAAGAAATTCCCCGCGTGCGTGCTGACTTAGGTTTTTTGCCCTTAGTGACACCTACATCGCAGATTGTCGGCTCGCAGGCGGTCATTAATGTGTTGATGGGTGAGCGTTATAAGTCACTGACTAAAGAGACTGAAGGCGTGCTTAAGGGCGAATATGGCACGACACCTGCGCCAGTCAATGCCGCATTGCAAGCGAGAGTCTTACAAGGAGCCGAAGCCATTACATGTCGCCCTGCTGATTTATTAACGCCAGAGCTGGCTAAATTACGGCTTGAGTTAGCTGATAAAGCACAGGAACAAGGCATTCGCCTATCTTCAGAGCATGACGATGATGTGCTGACATATGCACTCTTCCCACAAATAGGATTGCAGTTCTTAAAGAATCGTGATGATCCGAGCGCCTTTGAGCCTAAACCTGAATTGACTTCGGTACTTGCTGCTTCTAATGCTGCGGATCGTGGTCCTGAAACCTACACGGTAACTGTCGAAGGGCAAGAGTACGTAGTTGAAGTCGCCACAGGCGGTGAGATCTCGCAAATTCAGCCACAGGGCCAAAGTGTTCATGCTGTGCAAGTTGTGACTGAGAGTACAACACCTGCAACAAGCCATGGTGAAATCAGGCTTGAAATGAGCGCGCCTTTGTCGGGCAACATCTTCAAAGTGCATGTTTCTCCAGGCGATAGAGTGTGTGAAGGCGATGTCGTGATCATCCTTGAGGCGATGAAGATGGAAACTGAAATTCGTGCACAGGGCGATGGCATTATCGCTAAGATTTGGGTGAAAGAAGGTGACTCAGTGTCTGTGGGTTCTCAATTACTGGCCTTGGCGTAGGAGTCATAATGGAAGGTTTAATAGCTTTTTGGGCCGAGACAGGTATCGCTCACTTTACTGGCGGGCAAGTGTTAATGATGGCCGTGGGCGCTTTGCTCTTGTATCTCGCCATCGTGCGTGGATTTGAGCCTTTGCTATTGTTGCCCATTGGTTTTGGTGCAGTGCTGGCGAACATTCCCCATGCGGGATTTACCGAAGAAGGTGGCATGCTGTATTACGCCTATCATGTGGGGATTGAGACTGGGGTGTTCCCACTGTTGATCTTTATGGGCGTCGGCGCGCTGACCGACTTTAGTGCCTTAATTGCCAATCCTAAAACTCTGTTGTTAGGGGCGGCTGCGCAGTTTGGGATTTTTGCGACACTGATTGGCGCAATAGCGCTGAACTTAGTGCCGGGATTTGAGTTTACCATGAAGGATGCGGCGGCCATTGCGATTATTGGCGGTGCCGATGGACCAACGGCGATTTTCCTTGCCTCAAAACTGGCGCCTGAGTTATTGGGTGCGATTGCGGTAGCGGCCTATTCCTACATGGCGTTAGTCCCTATTATTCAACCGCCGATCATGCGGTTACTGACAACTCAAGCCGAGCGCGAAATTAAAATGGAGCAGTTGCGCGAAGTCAGTAAGAAGGAAAAGATCATTTTCCCTTTGATGGTACTGGGATTAACGATTCTCTTCCTACCTGCAGCCACGCCGTTAGTGGGTATGTTTTGTCTTGGTAACTTGATGCGCGAATCGGGCGTGGTGGATAGATTATCGAAAACGGCGCAGAACGAGCTTATCAATATCGTTACGATTTTCTTAGGGTTAGCTGTCGGTTCTAAGTTATCTGCCGATCAATTCCTGCGGCTTGAAACCTTAGGAATTTTGGTATTGGGAGCTTTAGCATTTGGCATTGGTACTGCTGCAGGTGTATTGATGGCAAAACTGATGTGTAAGTTGTCGGGTGGTAAGATTAATCCGTTGATTGGTGCCGCAGGGGTGTCGGCTGTACCTATGGCAGCACGAGTCGTGAACAAGGTTGGATTAGAGGCCAACCAACACAACTTCTTGTTAATGCACGCCATGGGTCCCAATGTGGCGGGAGTGCTAGGTTCTGCTGTGGCTGCGGGGATTTTACTTGCCGTGCTGGGTTGATGACAGAGTGGGTTAACTGATTGGGCTTGACTGAGTGGGTAAATTTAGCGGGTTTATCTTCGAATTTATTCTAGTCGTTAACGCTGTTTTATCACTAAGGCCAACTCAGTATTGAGTTGGCTTTTTGTTAAGTCACTAATTTAGAAAATGAATCCTTGGTATTAACCTAAGCCGTTAACCAGAGTAATGCCATAAGGATTAAAATCAGCCCGCCACCTATACCGATAATGTAGATAAAACCTCGTCGGCCTTGTTTTAGTGTGAGTTTGTTGGCTTTTAAAAATAACGCCCAAAACAAACATAGGATCAGCGGGATAAGGAAGAGTCTCGTCATTGTCTGTTCTGCTAAAGTGTGAGTTAGAGTGGTTTTAGAGTCTAACAGCTTGATCTTATTTGAGTAACTTATTTTGCAGGAGATGAGGACTGTTAGGGTTGATTGGGGCTTTAAAGCCGACGGATTAAAGGCCGTTTGCAGGATAATAAAAAAGACCGCCGAAGCGGTCTCTTACTGTGGTCAATGGTACTGATGATTTAGCTTAATACTTTTTATACAGTATTGTTATTGCTACGAACTTACTGGTGTAACGTCTTGATTGTCGTTCGAATAGAACTGTACTTCATCGAGTTCATTTTCGGATTTACCAATCACAACAGCAGTCATCATATCGCCCGTCACGTTAGTTGCTGTGCGGATCATATCGATAATACGGTCAATCGCGGCGATAAAGGCAATGCCTTCTAGTGGCAGACCAATCACACCTAAGGTGACGGTTAACATCACCATCGCACTTCCTGGTACGCCAGCGGTACCAACAGAAGCCACTGTCGCAGTCACGGCGATCATCACATAGTCCAGTGTGTCGAGCGGAATATTGTAAATTTGAGCGATGAAGATAGCGGCTATCGCAGGGTAAATACCCCCACAGCCGTCCATATTCATGGTCGCACCTAATGGCATCACAAAGGCACTATAACGCTTTGATACGCCCATGGTTTCGACTGCGCGAGTACTCGCAGGTAAAGTACCAAAACTTGAGGAAGTACTAAAGGCGACTAACTGTGCTGGCATAGCTTTACGGAAAAATTGCAGTGGGCTTAAACCACCAACAAACTTCACTAACCCGCCATAAACGAAGATGATGTGGATAAAGGCGGCAATGTAGATAGCCCCGATAAACTTACCTAAAGGTAGTAGAGTCGATAAACCGTATTCACCGACAACCCAAGCCATTAAACCAAACACACCGATAGGGGTTAGTTTTAAGACCATGCGAGTCAGTTGGAACATGACTTCAGCACCTGCTTCAATGGTGCGTTTTAATGGCTCTGCTTTCTCGCCGACTTTATTGATAGCTATACCTACCAAAGCTGCAAACACGATAATTTGCAGTACATTGCCTTCAGCGAGTGAAGCAAAAGGATTGACAGGGATCATGTCGAGCAACACTTGTGCGAAACCGGGAATATTACGCTCGCGTACTTCAGTCGTTGTGAGTTGCATGGTGCCACCCATGTCGATCATTGAGCCCACAGCTAAGCCGATCAGAGAGGCGATTGTGCCTGTCAGCATGAACATACCCAAAGTTTTCAAGCTCAGGCGTTTCAGACTGGTTTGCGAGTTGAGCGATGTGATACTCACGACAATGGCACAAAATACCAAAGGCGCGACCAACATCTTAATGGCCCCAATGAACAGATCACCTAATGGTTTTAGCACTGTGGCGTTTTCACCTAAAATAACGCCAACGAGCGCACCTAAAATAAAGCCTGCTAAGACTTTTTGCCAAAACGGAATGCGGCTAATGGTTTGAAGGATCATGCATATTCCAGAAAAATAAATTAAGAGTGAGCCAATAGGCCTGCGATGATAGGATTCGTATTTAACGAGTTGAGCGTGATGTTAACGCGCGCTCAGTCATGCGCATGGTTATTGCCTGCCATAGTTAACTATTGTATCGACAGAGCTAGGGTTATAACAAACCGTTTTTCTTATAACTTATTGTGATAAGTGAGTTTGTTGTAAAAAGATTAAGTTAAACATTCAATTAACCCATGGCAAACCTCATCACATTGAATACAAAAAGAGAGATTTATCATTGAGTAAGCCATTATGACTGAGTTAGGCATTATGTTCTCCGGCGCTTTTTTAGCGGCGACTTTGTTACCGGGGGGATCTGAAGTCTTACTCGTGGCGCTATTAAACAAAACTCCAGAGGCTTGGGTTGCGCTGGTCGTGGTGGCCAGTATTGGTAACACGTTGGGCGCGATGACTAGTTTCTATTTAGGCCGCTTAGGTCGCCTCGCAAAATCACCAGAAGCGTTAGCGACAGGTAAACACGCAAAGGGGCTCACCTTGATTGAACGCTACGGCGTGTGGGCGTTGTTACTCTCATGGGCACCGGTTGTCGGCGATATTCTCTGTTTATTGGCGGGTTGGTTGAGGCTACCGCTAATACCTTCTTTGGTGATGATTTTAATCGGTAAAACAATTCGTTACTTAATTGTTGCCGCTGCCGTGCTGCAATGGATGGCATGATGGCGCTAGGATGCATTTAATGGTCAAGGGCGGGGAGTGTTTTTCCGTTTAGACTGAATTTACTGTATAGATAGGAACTTAGTGTCAATTTTGCGAGTCATAAATCCCAATGCTTAATCATTTAAGCGCACTATGACTAAACGCAGCACTATGATTATGAAGCTGTATTTTTGGCCCATTGATGTATGAGGGGAATGTTTTGAAGAAATGGATATTAGCGGTCGCAATTTCTGCCGCACTTGCGGGTTGTGCATCTGAAACGACTACGGCGAACTTGCCCGCAGGCGTTAAACTTATCGAAAATGTGCAATTGGCCGATTCGCAAGTAGGGATCCCCTACAAAAAGTACCAATTAGCCAATGGGTTAACGGTTATTTTACATCAAGATGATTCCGATCCCTTAGTGCATGTTGACGTCACTTATCATGTGGGCTCTGCTCGCGAATTAGCTGGGCGTTCGGGATTTGCGCATTTATTTGAACACATGATGTTCCAAGGCTCGCAGCATGTTGCCGATGAACAGCATTTTGAAGTGGTTACCGAAGCCGGTGGTACCCTAAATGGCACGACCAATACCGACAGAACCAATTACTTTGAGACAGTACCCAACAATCAATTAGAAAAAATGTTGTGGCTCGAGTCGGACCGTATGGGCTTTTTGTTGCCCGCACTCACTAGTGAAAAATTCGAAGTGCAGCGCGAAACCGTCAAAAACGAGCGCGCACAACGTATCGATAATCAACCCTATGGCCGCATGAGTGAGCGTTTTAGCCAAGCTATGTATCCTGTCGGTCATCCTTATTCTTGGCCTGTAATTGGTTGGCCGGACGATCTTAATCGCGCCACGGTTGACGATGTTAAACACTTTTTCCAACGTTGGTATGGTCCTAACAATGCGACCTTGACCATAGGTGGCGATTTCGATGAAATGCAAACCTTAGCTTGGGTCAATAAATATTTTGGTGAAATCCCCCGCGGTCCAGAAGTCTCGTTAGAGCAAAAGGCGCTGGTTAACTTAGACAAGACGCGTTACCTCTCCATGGAAGATCAAGTGCACTTGCCTTTGATCCGTATTGGTTTTCCAACTGTATACGCTAGACATTCAGATGAGGCCGCGCTCGATCTGTTAGCCAATATTTTAGGTGGTGGTAAAACATCCTTATTATATAAAAACTTGGTGAAGGACGGTTATGCGGTGCAGGCTAATGTGAGTCATCCTTGTCAAGAGCTTGCGTGTCAGATGTCGATTTATGCTTTAGCCAATCCTGAAAAGGGCGGCAAACTGGCGGATCTGGAGCAACGTATTCTCGACTCGATTAAGGAGTTTGAGCAACGTGGCGTTACCGATGACGATCTGCAAAAAGTCAAAGTGCAGTTTGAGGCTGATACTATTTATAGCCTGCAGAGTGTTTCTGGCAAAGTGTCGACTTTAGCGATGAACCAAACGCTGTCGGGCAATCCGAACATGATTGCCTCAGATCTGAATCGTTATGCCAATGTGACCAAAGACGATGTGATGCGCGTGTTTAAGCAATACATTAAAGATAAACCTATGGTGGTTATGAGTGTGGTGCCGCAGGGAATGACGTCACTTATTGCCCATGCGGATAACTTCACGCCTGCAACGTTGCCGATTGCACACTCTGCGGTAGAGGGGGATTTGCCCAAGCCTGAACTTGTTTCAAGTTTTGATCGGACTAAGATGCCTGCATCTGGCGTTGCACCTATGCTAAAAGTACCTAAAATTTGGACAAAAACCTTAGCCAATGGCATCGAAGTCATGGGCACTCAAAGTACTGAAACACCAACAGTTGAGTTAATTGTTTATCTCAATGGTGGCCACAGACTCATACCCGTCGAAAAAGCAGGCTTAGCAACGCTGACTGCGGAAATGCTTAATGAATCGAGCCAGAAGCGCAGCAGTGAAGCACTATCACAAGCCTTAGAAATGCTAGGTAGTAGTGTCGACTTTAGTGCGTCTGAATATCAAAGTTCGATCAAAGTATCGGCTCTGACAGCACATTTAGATGAGACGCTGGCGATTATGGAAGAAAAGCTGTTTCAGCCAGCATTCAGCGAAGCTGACTTTGCGCGAGTGAAACAGCAGCAATTACAACAGATCCAGCATATGCAGTCCGATCCTAGCTATCTGGCTGATACGGCGTTGTCGTCCTTGTTATACGGTAAAGACAATGCGTTAGGTGTGAATGATCTTGGCACGCTCGATTCTGTCGCGGCGCTTACGTTAGCCGATGTAAAAGCGTTTTATGCCCAGCAGTATCAAGGCGGCAACGCTAAAATTGTCACTGTTGCTAATTTATCTGAATCTGCATTGCTGCCTAAATTAGCGGGATTAAACCAGTGGAAAGGAGAAGCAGCTGTGGTACCGCCACTTAAGCCACTCCCTGCATTAAAAGGCGGCACAATTTATGTGATTGATAAACCTGGTGCGGCGCAATCGGTAATCAATATTGCCAAGCGCGCATTACCTTACGATGCCACAGGCGATTATTTTAAATCCTATCTGATGAATTATCCGTTAGGCGGCGCATTCAATAGCCGTATCAACCTAAATTTACGTGAGGATAAAGGTTATACCTATGGTGCTCGCACTCGTTTTACAGGCGGTGCTGAAGTGGGCGATTTTGTCGCATCAAGTAACGTTCGCAGTGACGTGACGGCGAAAGCACTCATTGAGTTTGTAAAAGAAATCAGTGCTTATCAGCAGCAGGGTATGACAGATGCTGAACTTGCCTTTATGCGTAATTCAGTCTCTCAAGGGCAAGCCCTTGATTATGAAACACCGTATCAAAAAGCGGGCTTTATGCGGATGATCCAACGTTACCAATTGAGTCAAGATTTTACGACTCAACAGGACAAGATCATTAATACTGTAACAAAAGATGAACTCAATGCCCTCGCGGCTTCCGAGCTAGATATCAATAAAATGGTGATTCTGGTGGTGGGAGATAAAGCGACAATTGAAGCGGATTTAGCTGTATTGGGCTATCCAATTGAAACTTTAGTATTGTAAATTAGTATTTCGCCCTTATATAGGTAGATAGACGGGGGCATTAGTTAACGACTATTTGCCCTATATTTACCGGATTTACATCGAAAGACGGTGACAGCATTAGCTGTCACCGTCTGCTTTTAATCATACAAGGTGTGAATTTGGCTTGCCCCACAGACAGGTTTAGATTTATTTTGAGGCATATTTTGCAAGATAAGCCTCAAAATAAAGGTCTGACTGTTAACCTTGTCGCGATAGCGAATCACCAATTAGAGAAGCGCAAATTGAAGTCATTCAATGAATTAGTACAACATCTCTCGGACGCCAATGGGCGCACCGCACTCTTGGGTATGTTACGTGGCATAGAACGTGAGGCGTTGCGGATTGATGAGTTTGGTTATCTCGCTACAGACTCGCATCCCGAAGCCTTAGGCTCGGCGTTAATGCATTCACGTATTACGACGGATTACAGTGAAGCCTTGCTCGAGTTTATTACGCCAGTAAATCACAATGTTGAGCAACTTCTCACTGGGTTAACTGAGACTCATGCCTTCAGCGTGCGCCACTTAAATGGTCAGCGTTTGTGGCCCGTGAGCATGCCTTGCTATGTGAAAGATGAGCAACAGATCCCCGTTGCCCGCTATGGCTCATCGAATACTGGCATGATGAAAACCTTGTATCGTAAGGGGTTAACCTATCGTTATGGTGCCCTGATGCAGATCATCTCTGGGGTGCACTTTAACTTTTCGGTATCGCAAGAATTATGGCAAAGCCTGTATGAGTTAAGTGATAAAGAGTTAACTTACGATGATTTTATTTCCGAATCCTATTTCGGCTTGATCCGTAACTATCGCCGTTTAGTGTGGGTACTACCTTATTTATTTGGTGCCTCGCCAGCGTTATGTAGCTCCTTCATTAAAGATCAAAAAACCGACCTCAAGTTTGAAAAAACGGGCCATGGAACTCTGTATCTGCCCTATGCTACTTCGTTGCGTATGAGTGATTTAGGCTACACCAACAAAGAGCAAGAAGATCTAAATATCAGCTATAACTCTTTGCCTGAGTATCTGGCTGGCGTGAATGCTGCCACTAAAATGCCTTCAGCAAACTTTGCGAATATCGGCGTTAAAGTCGATGGTGAGTATCGTCAACTTAATGCCAATGTATTGCAGATTGAAAACGAGTTCTACTCGCCAATCCGTGCGAAACGGGTCACACGTAGTGGCGAGAAACCGTCTGAAGCTTTGGCCCGTGCTGGGGTGGAATACATTGAAGTGAGAGCGCTGGATGTTAATCCATTTAGCCCAGTTGGCATTGAGGCGACACAAGTGCGTTTCCTCGATTTATTCTTACTCTATTGTTTATTAACGCAGTCGCCTAAGTCTGAGGCGAGCGAAGAGGCGAGATTAAGCGCAAATCTTAAAGCTGTGGTGCTTGAAGGCCGTAAACCAGGGCTTGAGTTATTAACTGCAGACGGTTCACGTTCGCTTAAATCTTGGTTAGAAGAGTTGTTTGATGCCTTGCAACCTTTGGCTGTATTGCTCGATGGTGAGGGGACGGATTATCAAGTGGCTTTGGCCCATTGGCGTAAAGCGGCTGAAGATCCGAATTTAACCCTGTCGGGACAAGTACTTCAAAACGTGATCAACAAGGGCCAAGATCATGGTCAGTGGGTAATGACGTTAGCGCAGCAATACTACCAATACTTTATCGATTATCCCTTGTCGAGCGAGACCATAGCGCAGTATCAAGCTGAAGCATCCAGTTCGCTTAACAAGCAAGCTGAACTAGAGGCGGCGCAGAGTGCAGTTTCATTCGATGATTATCTGGAAGATTACTTTGGAGTGAAGCCGTGAAAGAGGGGTTATTCTCTTTCACTGGCCTACGTGCCCGCGCAGCTTTGATTGTGTTCAGTGCCTTGTTATCTGGCTGCGCCGCGTCACCTGAAGACCCACTGGGCTGTGGTACTGTGTCGGGTTATTTGCAGCCCGATGCCAGTACTCACTGGTATCGAGTTGTGGTGACCCATTTAAACGGGCAGGCAGTCGTTTCTAAGCCTAATTATCAGTTAGCGCCTGGCGAATATGAATTTACCGTTGCGGAGCTGATTGATGATCCAAGTTTGTCAGTCACGCTTGCCGCGCGGACACCCAAAGTATTCAAGCTCAATGTCGAAAGTCATCAGCGTTATCATATCGGTGCGTTATTTCACACCGATAAGCGCTATATGGGTAAAGACACTGCGTATTGGGAACCCGGCGTGTGGCAGCAAGAAGATCATGAGTGTCAGTTTGAGCTGAGTCCCGAAACGAAATAGCCAAAGTGTTAAGTTCAAGTGGTAAGCCAGCAACATACGATTTAAGTCATATTGATTTAGCCCCTAGCGTTGAGATCTTCTAAGCGCAAAAAGGCTTTTTATGCTTGCCTCAGCCTGAGTCTATGACATCATGGCGCGAGCTAACTCTCCAAAGAACATGATATTAATGAATAAATCCTCCGTTATCTTACTCTGCGCAAGTCTCGGCATCTTGTCAGGTTGCGCGACATCTCCGCCTAAGTCTCCCGAAAATTTGTGTGAGATATTTCAAGAACACCGAGATTGGTACGATGCCGCTAAAGATGTCCGTGATAAATGGGGTGTGCCAGTGCATGTGCCGTTAGCTATGATGTATCAAGAGAGCTCATTCAAGCACAATGCCGCGCCACCGATGGAATACTTTTTAGGTTTTATCCCTATTGGCCGTGCCAGTGATGCTTATGGTTATGCGCAGGCTAAGACCATGACGTGGGATGATTATGTGCGTGAGACGGGAAACAGTTGGTCGAGCCGCAGTGATTTCGATGATGCCTTGGATTTTATGGGCTGGTTTATTAGTAAAACCCATAAGATAAATGGCGTATCTAAATGGGATGCGCGGGCGCAGTATCTTAATTATCACGAGGGCTGGGGCGGTTATCGCCGTGGCAGTTATAAATCTAAGGCGTGGTTAGTGAAAGTGGCGAACAAGGTGGATGCGAGGTCGAAACGCTACGCGGCTCAATATAAAACCTGCCAAGAAGATTTAGATTCATCTTGGCTGTGGCGTTTATTTTTGGGTTAAGATTACGTTTTTATATCATTGTCAGCCACTTAAGTGATAATGGCTGACTGTCGGTGTTCAATTTAGATATTTAATCGAGATAGCTAATCGAGATAGTAAACTCAAATCTTAAACTCAGATATTCAACTCCGACGCTTACTGATTGTTGATATTAGCCTTTTGACATCGGCTGCAGCAACTGACTTCAATTGATTTATTGCGCTTTCACTGCGAAGGTTTCTAATGCCTGAATGGCTTTTTTCTTCGCACGCTTTTGCTCATACATAGCATGATCTGCAGTCTTAAAGGATTGATACCAATCGGCTTCGAAGGGGGCAATACCAAAACTAAAACCTAGGCTAAGCTCTGAACCTTGATTCAAGGTTTTGCGCATATCATCTAAGTCCTGTTCAATTTGAGCTAACGGCCCATGGCATAAAGCGACAAACTCATCGCCACCAAAACGGGAAATAATGCCTTTATTTTGCCAATAGGTGAGCATGGCGGTGGCTGTTCGCTTGATGGCAACATCACCCATCTGGTGCCCATAGGCATCATTAATGGACTTGAGATTGTCCATATCGATAATAATTAAAAAACTGCCTAAGTGAGGTTTGTGCTGCCAGTGGTGCAGTTCATCTTCAAAATTCTTTCGATTATAAAGTCCTGTTAATGGATCAAAATTGGCGAGTTTAGTGATCTGCAGTGACTTCTGATAGAGCGCAATGGCATTGCTAGCTTCGTGAGTTAGGATAGAGACAAGATTGCGGTCGTAATCGCTAAAGGCGCCAAGGCTACTGCTATCGAGATTGAGCATGGCATACAGTTTGCCATCAATACGAATAGGGCTAGACAGGGTTGAGCGTATCGGCTGCTTCGACACTGAGAGTAACACTTTTTGATCATCTTCCGTTAAGGTGCTAGCCGCATTGATATTCTTCATATCATTGATGACCACCACTTGATCGCATCTCCCTTCAGTGAGTCGATATTCAAAAGTTTGCTCTAAGGTAAAATCCAGTTGTCTGAGCTTTACTAAATCGAGCCCCACGACAGATTCAAAATACAGTTTATTATTCACCTCGTTGATTTTAATGATGCTGCCCATTTCGGCACCATTAATCACGTACACGGCTTTATTGAGTAAGGCGTCCAGAAAGGCATGCTCATTTTTATAATGGCTCGAGAGATGGGCGAGTTCATAGATGGCATCGTTGATGGTGACGACTTGCTCTAAATGCTGCCATAGTCGAGTTAAACGACCCTGATGCAAATAGTAAATTAGGCTGTAGGCAAAAATATAAATGATGCAAACAAACAGTAAGGGCAGGATAGTCCAATTTTCTGTGGGTGCATTAAAGATAAACAGCAGGATGAATAGACATATCGGCACTATAAGCAGTAGCAGATGATAGCGATAATCTAAGCGATCTATGGTCTTACGTTTGAAATTATCCCTTAATTTCACTCGACTATTCCTTTATCTGTGTCATTGCTAGTAATCATTGAATGCTATACATCACTAACGTATTCACACTGAGTTCAGTTAAGTATATAACGAAAATTGAAATATAAACTGATATGAAACTGTGAACAATTTCATATCAGTGATTTTGGTACTAAATACTGAATTAACGCGAATTTTCTGCGTATTCGGCCAATATCCAAGCTAATGGTGCTTGGTATTGGATTGGCATCCAAGTTTGCAGTGCGGCTATGCTCTGGTTGAGCACAGTTTGATTTGGCACTGATAGGTTTAAATGTCCGACTTTACGACCCGGGCGAACTTCTTTGTTGTACCAGTACAACTCAGCATTGGGCAAACTTAACCAGCGAGGGTCATTATCGATACCGATAAGGTTGACCATAACACACTGAAAATTCACTTGTGGCTGTGGGATCGCAATTCCGCAAAGTGCTCTAAGATGCAGCTGGAATTGATCCATATGGGTTCCGGCTTGAGTCCAATGGCCAGAGTTGTGCACTCGCGGCGCCAGCTCATTCACCAATAACTCATCACCAACACGGAAGCATTCCATCGCCATCACGCCAACGTATTCAAGCTCGTGCATAATGGCGCTGAGCATAGCTTCGGCTTGGGCTTGTAAGGGGCTTAAGCGTGCCAGTGGCGAAATCGACGCCATTAAAATGCCGTCCTGATGCAAGTTCAGCGTCAGCGGATAAAACACACATTCGCCTTTGCGAGTACGCACGCCAACCAATGATACTTCTTCATCAAAATTAATCGCTTGCTCAGCAATCGCAAGGTTACGCCAATCGTTTGGAATATCACCCGCTTCGGCTTCTTTTAGCCAATGTTGACCTTTACCGTCATAACCCCCAGTACGGCGTTTCATCAAGACTCTAGGACCATAGTGCTGATACAGGGTATCGACTTGGGTGTTATCGTCAACTAAGGTCCAAGGCGCTGTGGGAACACTGAGCTGGTCGAGTAGACTTTTTTGGCTAAAACGGTCGGCTAAACGGCTAAATACCGGACCATTAACAAAATGGGGGTGTGAGCTGAGTTGTAAACTCAGGGCGGACTCTGGCCACTGTTCGCGCTCGGCGGTAATAATGTCGTGGGGCGCGAGTGGTAGAATGTCATCCGTAGGCGTCATGATATCGACGGCGTTAACTTCAATCGCTAATGGCTCACCAGCGTGGGTCAACATGGCGCCCAGCTGACCATTACCTAATACCCAAACCTTAGGTTTAGTGTTTGTCTGGGTCATTAGACTTCCCTCGGGTCTGGATTGTCCAGTACCGCACGGGTCTGTTCTTCTCTGAAAGCGTCAACACGAGCCGCTAATTCTGTATCGTTATTCGCAAGGATTTGGCAGGCCAATAATCCCGCATTGAATGCGCCCGCTGTACCTATGGCTAAGGTGCCGACGGCGATGCCTTTTGGCATTTGAACGATAGACAATAAGCTATCCATACCTGACAGGGCTTTACTTTGGACTGGTACACCTAATACGGGTAAGCGAGTTTTAGAGGCAATCATACCGGGTAAGTGCGCTGCACCACCGGCGCCACCAATGATGATTTTAAAACCACGTTCGGCGGCAGAGGCTGCAAACTCCATGAGTTTATCTGGCGTTCTATGGGCGGAAACCACTTCAACATGATAAGGCACTTGCAGTTTATCCATTATCTCAGCGGCGGCTTCCATCGTGGGCCAATCACTTTTAGAACCCATAACAACAGCAACAAGGGCTTGCATGATAACTCCTTAACTCACTAATTTTAATTATATTTTGACCTTGTTTCAGGTCTAGGTACAGTTGATGCTTGTCTAGCCGTCATCGGTAGCTAGCATCATGGCGCTGAATAATACCATGATCCTAGCGATTTCTGCCCGTTTTTGCGTGTGAAAAAACGTCTTTCGCGGCGATGAATAGGTGAGGTAATTGAGCAATAAAAAAGACCAACACTGAGGTTGGCCTTTGAGATAAGTCAGCAACATTAAGCCCTGAGATCGTGCTACTGGTTTACTGTGTCTGCTTATCCGCAGTGATTTCAGTTTGCTGAGTGATAACTGGCGCTTCTGTCATTGCCTCACGTAGGGTCGAGTAAAACTTCAATACACCTTCAATTGGCTGGATCTTGGCTCTTGCCAGCGTTCGGATGGGCTGGAACTGCAGATCGGCGATAATGAGCTTAGTTTTATTCGCTTTGCATTTTTCAATCAGTTTCGTCAGTGCGGCTAATCCTCCCGCATCCAGAATAGATACTCCATCGAGATAAAGCACTATCACTTGTTTATCTTCGGTGAGACTCGCGATTTCGGAGAAAATGCGGTCAGCAGCAGCGAAGAATAGCGGCCCGTTAATTTTGAGGACAGCCCAATCGGCAGGTAGCTCTTGATCCACATAACGCTTGTTGGTGCTGATATCGTAAAGCTTTGTCATCTCGGCAATTTCTTTCATAAACAGCAAGGCAGCAAGGATAATTCCCACACTGATAGCGATCACCATGTCGAAAATAACCGTTAATGAAAAGCAACTGACAAAAACCATGATATCACTGGTGGGCGCAGTTTTAATTAAATGTAGTGCCTTGTGGGCTTCACTCATGTTCCAAGCCACAACAAGTAGCAGGGCTGCCATGGCTGACATGGGCAAATAAGCTAATACGCCCGCTAAGGCGACTAAACCAATTAAGACTACTATGGCGTGGATCATCGCCGCTATCGGGCTCTGAGCGCCCGCTTTGACGTTTGCCGCGCTACGGGCAATTGCTGCAGTGGCCGGAATACCACCAAAAAACGGTGTGATGATATTACCTATACCTTGGCCTAGTAATTCACTGTTGGCACTGTGACGTTTACCTGTCATGCCATCGAGCACCACTGCACAAAGTAGCGATTCAATTGCGCCTAACATGGCAATGGCAAAGGCGGCAGGTAATAAGGCTTGAAAGGTCGCGAGATTAAACTGAAAGGCTTGGCCATTCGCGCCAGCTTGCAGCCAAGGCCATTCGAAACTGGGTAATACGGCAGGAATTCCCATGCCTGTGGTGCCATCAATCAGTTGATAGTGAAAACGGGTTCCTATGGTTTCTATATCTGCACCCATGGCATTGAGAACCAAGGCGAACATAGTGCCGAGTATAATAGCTGGAAGGTGCGCTGGCACGGGTGTTTTGAGTTTTGGCCAAAGTAGCATAGTCGCTAAGGTCGCGGATGCTACCAGTAGGCTAGGTAAATGCACCGAGGGTAGGGCTTGAGCTAATGTCATCAACTTAGCCAGATATTGCTCTGGCATCTGGGCTATATCGAGTCCGAAAAAATCTTTGAGCTGCAAGGTCGCGATGACGACACCTATCCCCGCGGTAAAGCCTAAGGTGACGGATTCAGGGATATACAAAATTAATCGGCCAAGTCGCAGCATTGCCATGCCGACGAGTATCATTCCGGACATTACAGTCGCGATTAATAATCCAGCTAAACCAAACTGTTGGGCTATCGGATAGAGCAATACTACGAATGCCGCTGTCGGGCCTGACACGCTATAACGTGAGCCGCCAGATATGGCGATAATAAAACCGCCGACAATCGCAGTGTATAAACCGTATTGAGGTGCTACTCCACTGGCAATGGCTAATGCCATTGCTAACGGAATGGCAATAATGCCGACAGTGAGACCTGCAAGAAGATCTTGCCCAAAACGTTTAAACGAATACTTATCCTTCACGCAAGCTTCTGTGAGTGCGTGGGCGATTCTTAGGGAAAACAAATGAGCTGAGTGTGACACGAGTGGGTCCCATAGCGAGGCGAGTAACAAGCTTCTATTTTAGTGACCTGATACAAGACGCAGTGTGAGCTTGATTACAAAAACGATTGAAAATACTTTGTTTTGTATAAATAGTGTGCTTGGAGGCTGTTTGATTCTCATTTAAGAGTGGTTTGTAAAATATTTTGATACTTTAACCCTTTTAGTCATTTGCGCCGTTTACAGCCTTAGGTCAACATCAAAGGCATTCAACATGAAAACAATATACTCCCAGAAAACCATTGCACATTCCTTATTACCTTGGGGAAACGCCAGCATATCGGCGAGCAATAGCGCAGCTTTATTCTTAGTCATGCTGAGTTTAACGGCCTGTGGCGGTAAAGGCTCTGAGGCTCAACAACGACAAGCGGAGCAGAGTCATAAAGAAGTGTCACTGCGCCGTGCTGAAATGCGTGATGCTACTCAGATTGAGATGGCCAGAGTCGCGGCGCCGATGCAAATGTCTACCCATGGTGCAGTGATGGGAATGAACATAGCCCCAACGCCGTCAGACTATGCCGCGATTCCGTTAGCACAAAATAAATTCGAGCCGCTGGTGCAAAATGGCATCATGGTGGCAGGAGAAATCCCAGTATCGACTTTTTCCATCGATGTCGATACTGGCAGTTATGCCACCTTAAGGCGGATGCTGAGGGAAGGGCGCTTGCCCGAGAAAGGCACTGTCAGAGTTGAGGAAATGCTTAATTATTTTGCCTACGATTATCCCTTACCTGCTAAAAATGCCGCGCCGTTTAGCGTTACGACAGAGCTTGCGCCATCCCCTTATAACGATGACATGATGCTGTTACGGATTGGTCTTAAAGGGTATGACTTACCTAAATCTCAATTAGGCGCGAGTAACTTAGTCTTTTTGCTCGATGTGTCAGGTTCTATGGCATCTGCAGATAAATTGCCTTTACTGCAAACGGCATTAAAACTGTTGACGGCGCAATTAAGCGCGCAGGATAAAGTTTCTATTGTGGTTTATGCTGGGGCTGCTGGTGTAGTGCTCGATGGCGCGTCGGGTAATGACACTCAAACTTTAACCTATGCGTTAGAGCAATTGAGCGCAGGTGGTTCAACCAATGGTGGGCAAGGAATAACACAAGCTTATCAATTGGCGAAAAAGCATTTCATCCCCCATGGTATTAATCGAGTCATCCTCGCGACTGATGGTGATTTCAACGTTGGTATGACAGATTTTGATGATTTGATTGCCTTGATTGAGAAGGAAAAAGATCATGGTATTGGCCTGACAACCTTAGGGTTTGGTTTGGGGAATTACAACGATCAACTCATGGAGCAATTAGCGGATAAGGGCAATGGCAACTATGCCTATATCGATACCCTGAATGAAGCTCGAAAAGTGTTGGTGGACGAGTTAAGTTCAAGCTTGTTCACTATTGCTAAAGACGTCAAAGTGCAAGTGGAGTTTAATCCGGCCTTAGTGTCTGAGTATCGTCTAATCGGTTATGAGAATCGTGCTTTAGCACGGGAGGATTTCAACAACGATAAGGTGGATGCGGGCGAAATTGGCGCGGGTCATACAGTGACTGCCTTATATGAATTAAGATATGTTGAAGCAGGGCAGATGGCGAATGATAAACTCAGATATGGCGTTGATGCTCAAACGGGGCAAGAAAAATACAGCCGTGAAGAAATCGCTTTCCTTAAACTGAGATACAAGTTGCCAGAACAAACACAGAGTCAGTTACTGAGTTATCCCATCAGGTTAGACCAAAATGTTAATCTGTTAGAACAAGCGAGTGATGATTTTAGATTTGCAGCAGCGGTTGCAGGATTAGGGCAATTACTGAATGGCAGCCATTATCTACATCAATTTGATTATACTAAGTTAAGCCAGTTAGCACGTTCGGCATTAGGGGACGATCCCTTTGGATATCGCCATGAGTTTGTGCAATTAATGGAAACCGCCGCGGCCATAGAGCAATCTAATCATGTGCCGATTAAGAAGGTATTCGATGGTACGGATAAACCTTTTCCTCCCCAAGATAAGCTTCATGGCGAGCCTGTGAGAGACAAGAGCAATACGCGCAATGAGAGATTACAATAGTAAAAGTAAATTCGTGTGGCTAACCCCAATGACGAGGAATTTCCCGTGGCATTAGCAATAGCGCAATTATCAAACCATGAGCACTCAGATGAGCAATTGATGTTGTGCTATGCCAAGGGCGATTCAAAAGCATTTGAACAGTTATACCTGAAGCACAAAGGTGCACTCTATCGCTACTTTGTACGCCAGTTAGGTGATAAGCAGTTAGCTGAAGATTTGTATCAAGAAACCTGGGGGCGGGTGATCCGCGCTGCGGCTAACTATGAAACCAGTGCTAAGTTTACTACTTGGCTATATCGTATCGCTCATAACTTATTGATTGATCATGTACGGGCGGTTAAGCCCGTGGATTTAGTCGCTACTGATGAAGATGATGCAGGACTCGATACTTTTGTGGCGGGTGAGCAAGATAAGCCCGATGTGCAGTGGCAAGAAGCGCAAAAGAGCTTATTGCTAAAGACCTGTATCGCACTGTTACCCCAAGTTCAGAAAGAGGCATTTATCCTGAATATTGAAATGGGTTTTACGGCTGCCATCATTAGCGACATTGCGGGCGTGACCTTAGAAGCGACTAAAAGCCGTATTCGTTATGCTTACCAAAGCCTAAAAGATTGTGTCAGCGCGAAATGGCAGGAGGCGGGTCATGAGTAATTCTTCAAGTGCTGATGAGCGCGCATTACAACAGGAAGTGCTGGCTTGGTATCGCCAACAGGCCTTAGAGGTTCCACCGCAGCAACTCGATCAAGATATCTTACAGCTGGCGCAAACTCACTTAGCTGAAATGCATCAAAGCAAAATAACCGCCGTTGAAGCGCCAAGTTCTGTCTGGCGACGCCATCCTTGGGCGTTATCGAGCGCGGCATCGTTAGTGCTTGTTGTTGGTCTGCTGGTGCTGAATCGACCTCAAGTCGAAGATACACTTGTTCCAAGTCCTATGGTGATGAGTGCCCCCGCGCCACAAACGATGGCAAGAATGGCTGATACTGAAGCGATGCAATCTTTAAAAATGCAAACAGAAGCCGTGGCTGAACATAAAAGACAGACGGAAATGCAGCAAGCTAAAGCCGCATTGGGAGCAACTGAGCAGCAGGATACAATTAGCCCCGCTATCGCTGCAAGGTCTATGAATGCACCAAAATTATCTGAGTCTGCTGAAATCAATCAAGTGTCATTGACTGAGTATTTACATCGGTTACAAGTCCTCATCGAAGCGAAGGAGACTGAGCAAGCATTCGTGCTTGAACAAAAACTGCTCAAGGATTACCCGTATCTTGCAGTTAAGGATGTCGATGAAGCGCAGCAAATCGAATCGCAGCAAGTATTAAGACTTGAGTTTAAAAAGCTACAACAGCAATTACATCAGCTTGCCAAATGACTATGTGATTGTGGTATTTAGTAATAAAAAAGTGATTAGAAATCGCAAAGTGGTGAGATAAACAGCTAAATTTCCCTGAAATATGCCGAGACGTGCTAATGTTTGTGGTCTGTTTACTGTTTGGTATGTGATTTACTTGATCAACGTCATAAAGTGAACAGGTTTTAACCTGTTATATTGGTGTTAGTTCACGACTTGGCTAGTATCAATAGTCAGACCCATATTCAGGAGGCATTATGCTTAAAAGACTCATGCATGATCATAAACATATAGCTGTATTGCTAAATGTTTTAAAAAACAAGCAAATGAAACTATCCGAAGGTGAGTCAATCAACTTCAGCGTCGTGCGCGATATTGTTGAATATATGCAAGGATATGCTGAACGTTGCCATCATCCCATTGAAGACATTATTTATGCCTACTACCTAGCCCATAAAACGAACGATACTATCGATAAATTGAGTGCCGAACATGAGTCGGTGATCCAATCCTCGGCCACCTTGATGGCGACTTTAAACTTGATCCTCAGTGATATTGTGGTTGCCCGCGAGAAACTGATTGTTGATTTTGCAGAGTATGTCGCATTGCAAGAGCGACATATGCAGATGGAGGAACGGGAAATATTTCCTTTGTTAGCTAAAAGTTTAACTGAGCAAGATTGGCAAGTTATTGAGTTAGAGTGTCAGAAATCGCTGATCGATGATCCTTTGTTTCTTGATCGAGAGCAGAAAGAATTTGAAGATTTACGGGTTTATCTCACAGCATCTGACTAATACTCTTTAGTTTATTGGGTCCATGTTGGTGGGCTTAAGCTGGTGTTTTTATACGGTTGAGGAGTAGATTTTTGATTCCGACTACGATGTCTTGTGAGCCAAAGTTGGTTGGGATTTGTAAAGTATTATCGGAGTCGATGACGTTGGTTTTTATCGTAACTTACTGGTTTTTTTGATGTGTTTTTTAAAGCTCCGGCTCGTAAGGTCATACCCCGCTTATATTTTGTTTGCTCCAATAGTTGTAAATAAAAAAAAGCGCCGAAGGGCGCTTTTCTATTCATGTTTGAAATGATAACTAGCTCATATAAACATGTAATTACAACTGGATAGCATCAATGTCGTAGTTAAAGTTATTATCGATTTCTTGGAGTTCTTTGAGCAAACGATGCTTATCTTTTAACGCTTCGATCTCACGCCATTTACGCTTTTTATTGGAGCCTCGCGAACGATCGGGTCTTTCAACGACTTCATCTAGCGCACAACCATAATCTAAACGATCCATGGCAACCTCCTGTTGTTGTATGTTTTGTCAGCGATTAAATAACATATTTTTAAAACAGGGTGCAAGAATTATGTTTCATTTGTGTTAAGTTGAAATGAACTTTGAGTGATATGTCATTGATGTTATATGCAGAAGTAGAGCGGAGTTAAGCAGGAAAATTTAATAAAAAGAACGGGGTAGAATTAAAAAGCCAGCAATTGCTGGCTTTTTGTTCGATTAGATTTTGCCTTGTCGATAAAGGTTAATCAATGCGTTGCTTGAGGCATCTAAAGCATCGGAATCTTGCTCTGCGCCAATGCGTGCTAACACATCGTTACCGAGATTCTTACCGAGTTCTACACCCCATTGATCGAAGGAATTGATATCCCAAATAGCACCTTGAACGAAGGTTCTATGTTCATACAAGGCAATTAAAGCGCCTAGGGTACTTGGAGTGAGCTTATCCATAAGTAAGGTGTTGCTCGGCTTGTTACCAGGCATGACTTTATGTTGAGCGATCAGTTGCTTCTCTGTGGCGGATAATGCGCTATTAGCAAGTTCGGCTAAAGCTTCATCAAAAGTACGACCTTGCATTAAGGCCTGGGTTTGACCGAAGCAGTTTGACGCTAATTGGTCATGGTGCTCACCGATAGGATTATGGCTTTGCAGCGGCATAATGAAATCGGCAGGGATCAGTGCGGTACCTTGATGTAATAACTGGTGGTAGGCATGTTGGCCATTAGTGCCTTCGCCCCCCCAAATGACGGGACCTGTGCTGTAGTCAACATCAGTACCATTTAAGGTGACTGATTTACCGTTACTTTCCATATCTAGCTGCTGGAAATAAGCGGGTAAACCACGTAGGTAATGATCGTAGGTTAATACGACATGGGACTGAGCATTAAAGAAGTTTCCGTACCATAGGGAGAGTAATCCCATGATAACCGGCATATTCTCAGTCAGTGGTGCTGTGGCGAAGTGCTCATCCATCTGATGCGCACCTGTGAGTAGAGCCCTGAAGTTATCCATACCGATCAAAAGTGCAATCGGCAAGCCAATCGCTGACCAGAGAGAGTAACGGCCACCAACCCAATCCCACATAGGGAAAATATTGTTTGCATCTATGCCAAAATCTGTCGCTTTTGCCACGTTTGAAGTGACTGCGACAAAGTGTTTTGCCACATCAGACTGCAAACCGCCTTTCGCTAGGAACCAGTCTCTTGCGGTGAGGGTATTAGTTAAGGTTTCCTGTGTCCCGAAAGATTTGGATGACATGATGAACAAGGTCGTTTCAGGATCCAATAACTTCAGCTTCTCACTAATAGAAGTCCCGTCGACGTTTGCCACAAAGTGACAATTTAATTCGGGGTTCCAATAAGGGCGCAACGCTTGAGAGACGATTTTGGGGCCTAGGAAAGAGCCGCCAATACCAATACTGACAATATCGGTTATCGCTTTACCTGTGTAACCTTTCCATTGACCTGACGTCACTGAGTTCACAAACCCTTGCATCTTATCTAGAGTTTGTTGAACTTCAGGAACTATGTCTTGACCCTCGGCAATAATCAATTGTTCTGCAGTACTGCGAAGCGCAGTGTGCAGTACGGCGCGCTTCTCTGTGGTGTTAATGATTTCACCTGCAAACATCGCTTTGATTTTTGCTTCAAGTTGGCTATTGCTTGCCAACGCAAATAACAGATCCAGCGTTTCCGCTGTTGCTCTGTTTTTAGAGTAATCCAGTAATAAACCACAGGCTGATAGCGACATTTTATTGAAACGTGCTGCGTCAGTTGCAAACAATTCCCGCATATGCGGAATATTTTTACTGTGTGCTGATAAAGCTTGCCATGTTGAGCTTTGGGTCAAGAGTGTCATTTCACCGTCTCCAGAGTGCTTAGTTCGCGAGCTTAGTCGTGAGCATGACTTCGAGCTTACCTTGGTCTATCGCAAAGTTTCGAATGCCTTCGGCAAGCTTATCAACCGCCATTGGATCTTGGTTAAAGTCCCAACGGAATTGCGCTTCAGTCAATGGGGGTTCTGCAGCGACAGTGGTCGTTGCTGCAACCAGTTTAGGTGTGATGTCAACTTGCGAATTAGCCAGTTCTTCTAATAGAGAAGGGCCAATGGTCAGACGATCGCAACCTGCTAGCTCAATAATTTCACCGATATTACGGAAACTTGCACCCATAACAACAGTGTCAAAACCGTGTTGTTTGTAGTAGTTATAAATTTCAGTCACTGAAATGACACCAGGGTCATTTACGGCATTGTAATCTTTACCCGTATCTTTTTTGTACCAATCAAGTATGCGGCCTACAAAAGGAGAAATGAGATAAGCACCCGCTTCGGCACACGCACGCGCTTGAGCAAAGCTAAATAGTAGGGTTAAGTTGCAGTTGATGCCTTCTTGCTCTAGTTCTTTAGCGGCACAAATGCCTTCCCAAGTTGAAGCGAGTTTGATCAGAATGCGTGATTTATCTACACCCGCTTCTTTATATAGGCGAACCAATTTATGGGCTTTAGCGATTGATTTTTCTTTATCGAATGATAAACGGGCATCAACTTCAGTTGAAATTCGGCCTGGAACGAGTTTCAGTATTTCTACGCCGATATTGACCGCTAGTTTGTCGCTGGCATCATCAAGTTGCTGCACGAGATCGGTACTTTGTGATTTTGCCCAGTTTATAGCGTTTTCTATAAGGGATTCATATTCAGGAATTTGAGCCGCTTTCAAGATGAGTGATGGATTAGTGGTCGCATCTTCAGGTTGGTAGCGTTTAATCGCTTCGATGTCGCCTGTGTCAGCGACGATAGTGGTATATAACTTGAGTTGCTCTAATGTATTGGCCATGAAAAACATCCTTCTCAGGTAGCAGTTTTAACTCGGAATTCACTGATGACTATTAGAAGCGATTTTGCCAACTTTTCCAACCTTGAATGTAAAAAAATTACAAAAATGACAATTTTATGTCTATTAAGGTATGGCTCGAGCTACGGGCTATCATCTTGGCAGCAGTAGAGGGCGTCGCTTGTCCTAGTGTATACCCCATAAAAACAAAAAGTCGCTGCAAGCAGCGACTTTTTTACTTCAGTAAGAACTATTACTTCAGAACAGGTTGTTTTGTTGTGGTAGTCACGATAGCTTCGATGCGACGGTTCGCAGCGTGAGCTTCTTTTGAATCACCAGCAACCAATGGCTGAGTAACACCGTAACCGTTAGAAGTTACGCGGCTTCCGCTGATACCATATTTCTCTACAAGAATCTTGGCAACGGCGTCAGCACGTTTGTCAGACAATTCCATGTTGTATTCTGGTTTACCTACATTTGAGGCGTGACCTGCGATTTCAACAGTGAAAGCTGGATTTTTGTTCAAGTAGTTAGCTAATCTTTCGATGTCTTTGTAGTAAACATTTTTAACTACAGCAGAATCGTTAGCAAACTGGATTGAACCTACGTCTTCTTTAGTTTTTACGTTTTCGTAAATGGTACAGCCAACAGAGTCAACTTTGTGCGTTACTGGTGTTGCTGGACATTGGTCTTTGTCGTCGTAAACGCCATCGTTGTCAGAATCAACCGGTGCTGCTGCAACTGGAGTTGCTGCAACTGGAGTTACTGCAACTGGAGTTCCGAAACGGTAACTCAGTTCTAGACCCCAGTAGTTGCTTTCACCTTCAAACGAACCCCACTTATCTTCATCTAAATTTTCATAACGACGATATTTAGCTTGAAGTTTTAAGTTTTCAGTGAAGTTATAACCAATACCTGTACCCAAATAAGGAGCAATACCGCTATCACTATAGTATTCGCTACCCCATTGTTTATTATTGGATATTAAGTAGTTCATCGCGCCAGCCTCGACTGATAAACTCCAGTTGTTAGCAATCGGCCAAACACCAACTAGCCCAAGAGTAGTACCTTTAACTCCTAGATCATTTAGCTTATTGCTATAGTCGGTCCATTCTGCACGACCAAGATTACGGTAACCTAACTCAATACCAAAGTAGTCATTGAACATGTAACCTGCGAATATATCCCAAGCATATGGGTCATCTTCACCACACACTTTAGTCGTTTTTAAATCGCAGTTCGGCTCATAGTTATTTACGCCAAGTCCGCCACCGATATACCAAGGTGTTAGTTCTTGAGCCGCAGATACAGTGAAAGGTAATAGCGATGCAAGCAGTACAAATTTCAATTTATGATTCATCATGTTCTCCAATTCCATTATTTATGATTCTCCACCAATATGTTTTGCGCTTATGTGTGCGCAAAACATTGCTAGCACTTAGTGTGGGGATCCTTTGGTATTGTAGCCAGCGATTAATTATCACTTGGTTTGTTAAATTTAGCCAGAGCTAAGGCTCTTCATTTTTATAGGTAGGCATTCTGTAAGTTATTTTTAAACGTAAAAAAGGCACTCCGAGGAGTGCCTTTAAAATGAACTATTTTGTTGGCTTTATGTAAATGTTAACGTGTCCATACCCAATTTTCGATTTCTACTGGGTCTACACCATTCGCTTTAATATAGTTGCGGTGGTCAACTAATCTTTGCAGCATATCAGTGGTGATAGAGACGTGCATAGTTTCATCAATAACGCCCTGTTGGAACAGCTTGTAAGCCATATCAATTACAAGGTGATAGCGTGATGTACCGTTACGAACACCCATATCAAATGGCGTTGTTGTTGAACCTTCTTCTTCGTAGCCTTTAATTCTGAAGCGACGGCTGCCTTTGTAATCAAAAATTAACTTTTTGATTGTATTTGGGTAACCATGGTAGTTGAATACCACGCCTTTATCTTGAGTAAATATTTCGTCCATTAACCAAGGTTTTTCTTTAAATTTACGGCTACCTAAGCCATCACTGCTTAATTCAGTGACACTAACGAAGCGGATTTTCACTCTTGGAAGGAGTTCTCTGATTAATACTAGAGAAGCCATACATTCTTGAGTGACATAATCACCACATCCTGCCAGCACAATATCGGGATTCTCATCTGAGGCAAAATCCCACACCATTACGCCGTCTTTTGTTTGTTTACGCGCTTCTTCCAAGCTTAGCCATTGTGGTAACTCTTTTTTACCTGCAACCAGAATATTGAGTTTGTCACGGTCAGCGAAGGCTCGCTCTGTATAAACCAGTGTGCTGTTGGCATCTGCGGGTAAGTAAGCCGAGATTATTTTTGGATGTTTCTCCAGCATAGCCCCAAGAAAAGATGGGTTTTGATGTGAATAGCCATTATGATCTTGGCGCTCAAGTAATGAAGATAATACGACATTACAGGCTGGCAGTGGCTTACGGAAATGCACACCTTGGCTGGCGTAGACATATTTACAGTACTGATCGGCCATCGATGAGATAACTTGTGAGAATGCTTCGTAGGTGGGTAGCATGCCGTGGCGGCCTGTTACTGTGTAACCATGTAGCATGCCAAAAAGTAAGTTTTCAGAAAGCAGTTCAATGACTCGACCTTCACGGGACATATCTTCATCCCAACTCTCAATTGGCCACTGCCATGCACGATCGGTTTCTTCAAATACAGCTTGTAGTTGATTTGAATAGGTTTCGTCAGGGCTAAAAATACGTAGATTACGTTGGTCGCGGTTTAACTTGAATGCATCGCGCATCCATTCGCCCATTTTTAGCATTGAATAGCCACGTTGACCACGTGGTACTTCTGGGCCATAGCTGAGTTTTTCAAGATCTGGATTGGTTAATGCTCTAACAACTTCTCCGCCATAGGTTAAATGTTGACGGCCACAGGCAAGTTGCTTGGGTGGGATTAATGAACAAATGTCGGCATCAAAAATCAGTTCGCCTTTTTCATTCATTTGATAGAGTTCTTGGAAGTCGTAACTGGCAAGCCAATTATCCAGTGCATCTAAATGGCCCTTATCAGTAGCACATTTATTGACGATTACTTGATGCGATTCGCAGTTACCTTCTAATTTCTTACCTTTATATTCACTGACACCAGTCCAACCTTTGGCTGTACGCATTAAAATGACTGGCCATTTTGGTTTAACTACATCTTCGCCACTGCGTGCTCGACGTTGAATGTCATTGATCATGGTATAAGCGGTATCCATGGCATTTGTCATCTGCACATAGATATCTTCTTCTAATTCGTTATCAACTATGATGGGGAAATAGCCAAGACCACGGAATTCAAGATCCAGTTCTTCATGGCTCATACGGCCCATACGGGTAGGACCGGAAATCTTATAGCCGTTAATGTGCACAATTGGCAATACTGCACCGCTGGTCGCTGGTGAAACTAAGCGGTTTGCATACCAAGATGCGGCTAATGGTCCCGTTTCTGCTTCGCCATCACCAATTAAGACGGTTGCGATCAGGTCTGGATTATCTAATACAGCCCCCCAGCCTACTGATAGTGAGTAGCCTAATTCGCCACCTTCAAGAATTTGTCCAGGTGCTTCTGGGTTTGCATGTGAAGGATAGCCATAAGCGGCAGAAAACTTCTTACAAATATCTTCGATGCCAGTTTCATTGTAGGGAATAGTTTCTGGATAGAAATGACTTAAAGAGCCTTCAATAAATAAGTTTGCTTGTACAGCGGGAAAACCATGGCCTGGACCGACTAAATAGATAAAAGAGCGGTTATGCTTCACTATCAAGCGGTTAATGTTGGCATAGACAAAGTTAATACCTGGGCAGGTGCCCCAATGGCCAAGTAAACGTGGCTTGATATCAGTATGGGCAAGTGGACGTTTATGTAAGACGTTTTGTTTGAGGTAAATTTGCGAGGTCGCAAGAAAGTTTGTCGCTCTGACATACTTTTTCAGAGCATTGATTTCATGTATTTGTGTCATGTTAAGCCTCACTAAAACAAACAAGAGATGATTGAAGTTTCTATGGGGTTACTATATTTGTAGTTTTATTACAAAAATGTGCCCTACATCCAAATTTTAAAAGTTGTTTTTGCTGTTAAAAATAATAGCGCAACTTAGACCTTTTGTTAATCCAGCTTTAACAGTAGCTTAGCTAGTGTTGTAAGACGTGATATTAATGGCGTTTAACTGTGCAAACGCGAGCTTGATCACATGAGCAATTTCGAATACTGTGCTATTTTGCTGCGTTGAATTCGGTAGCCGTGATGTTGTAAATTCACGGAAGGATAATTTGAAAAAATAAATCTACCGAAATTCTTACCTTTAACTTGGAAGGATTCATTCACCACAGATGTTGTACCTTTAATTGCAATTAGAGGAGCATTTGCTACGGGAAGAAGTAAAATAATATGTTAGAAACCATAGTTAATTTTTTGAATGCGCTACTTTGGGGTAAGTTGTTAGTATATGGACTAGTAGGAGCTGGTCTCTATTTCACCATTAGACTTGCCTTTATTCAGTTAACCCACTTTAAACATTCCATCAAAGTTATGACCATGAGTCGGCAAGGTTGCGATAGCGGTCTTTCTTCATTTCAAGTCTTTTGTACGAGTATGGCAGCCCGTGTCGGTGCTGGTAATATGGCCGGTGTTGCTGTTGCTATTGGTGCAGCGGGTCCAGGTGCAGTATTTTGGATGTGGCTTATCGCTATTTTAGGTATGGCGACCGCTATGGTTGAATCAACCTTAGCGCAGGTTTATAAAGTCCGAGATCATAATGGCCAGTTCCGCGGTGGTCCTTCCTACTATATGGAAAAAGGATTGGGTCAGAAATGGATGGGCATTTTATTTGCTGTCTTTTTGATCATTGCTTTTGGTTTAGTATTCAATGCAGTACAAGCTAACACTATTACCGGTGCCATGGAGCGAGTATTTGGTTTTAATCCAACCTATGTAGGGATTGGGCTAGTGATTGCCAGTGGATTTGTGATTGTCGGTGGTCTACGTAAAGTTGCGCGAGTATCTGAATTTCTTGTCCCCATTATGGCCTTAGCCTACATTCTTGTAGCCTTCATTATCGTTATTTTCAACCTAGAACAATTACCTGCGATTATTAGCTTAATTGTGAAAAGTGCTTTTGGTTGGCAAGAGGCTGCCGCTGGCGGCGTGGCTTATACTGTCGCGCAGGCAATGCAAGCGGGTATTGCTCGCGGACTTTTCTCGAACGAAGCGGGCATGGGCAGTGCGGCGAATGTTGCGGCAAGTGCATCGCCTAACCCTAATCATCCAGCATCCCAAGGTTTTGTGCAGATGATGGGCGTGTTTGCAGATACTATCGTTATCTGTACTGCAACGGCTGCGATAATCCTGCTATCAGGGGATATTGGCTCGAGTGATGATGGGATTCGATTAACCATTAATGCCATGTCTGCACATGTTGGCGACTGGGGTGGCGCATTTATTGCGGTGGCTATTTTCTTATTCTGCTTTACATCCATCATAGCCAATTACTCATACGCTGAAACAAATGTGATGTACTTAATGGGAAATAGTACCAAAGCACTGCCCTTATTCCGTTTGTGTGTGCTTGGCATGGTCATGTTTGGTGCCGTCGCTAAGATAAGTTTAGTGTGGAACTTGGCTGACGTTTCGATGGGATTGATGGCGACGGTAAACATTGTTGCTCTATTACTATTATCGGGTCTGGCAATTCGCGTTATCAATGATTATCGCGAACAGATCAAAGCGGGTAAGACTCCAGAATTCGATCGTAGTAAATTTCCTGAGTTGATGGATCAGCTTGATGATGATATTTGGCAAGATAGCAGTCTCGTGCCGGCTAAAAAGCTTTAGTTAGCCTAGCGCATCGACAATAGGCATTACTGATTGTTGTAATCGAAAAGACCACGCTGTTAAAGCGTGGTTTTTTTATGTTCGTTCAGTATCATAGGCATGTATTTTTGTTTCTGTTGGGAGTTTTTGATGTTGATATTGGTTTCGCCGGCGAAGACCTTAGATTTTGAACAGCCGCCACTGACGCAGGTGTATTCACAACCTGATTTTTTAACTTATAGTCAGGAGTTGATCCAAGTGTGTCGGCAATTGACCCCTACAGACATCGCCACTTTAATGAAGGTGAGCGATAAAATTGCGGGTTTAAATGCGGCACGTTTTGGGGAGTGGCGGCCAGATTTTAGTTTAGATAATGCAAAACAGGCCATTTTTGCTTTTAGAGGCGATGTGTATACTGGCTTTGATGCTGATACATTGTCTGAAGATGAAATTGCTCGAACTCAGTCACAACTACGTATTTTATCTGGACTTTACGGTTTGCTCAGACCGCTGGATTTAATTATGCCTTATCGTTTAGAAATGGGCACGGCACTTTCTAATCCTAAAGGTAAAAACCTATATGAGTTTTGGGGAGAGACGTTAACTCAAGCGGTAAATGAAACGCTTGCTGAAACGAGTAGTGATATTATTGTCAATCTTGCATCTAATGAATATTTTAAAGCAATAAAGCCTAAAAAACTTCAAGGGCAATTAATTTCACCCATATTTAAAGATTGTAAAAATGGTCAATATAAAGTGATCAGTTTTTTTGCTAAGCGTGCTAGAGGCATGATGGCGAGATATCTCATTACGAATCAAATTAACACTTTAGATGAATTAAAAGCATTTAATGTTGCTGGTTATTATTATAGTGAAGAGCAGAGTTCCCTAACAAATCCAACGTTTTTACGTGAAGAGCAATAGCGAAATATCGATAAGATGTTAATTGATAGAGAACAGCTAATGCTGTTCTCTATATCATTGATGGCCTATTTTTCAGATTGGGTGACTAAAGGCGTTAATGTCACCGTTGAATTTGCCATGATATAAGCAAATTGTGCGTAGGCGGCCACGTTTTGAGCCAATGCGGCAGGGTCGATTTTATCTAAGGTATCATTCGGTGTGTGATGGTAATCGAAATAATCGTGGCCATCTTGCCTCAAAGATGCAACTGGAACACCTAAGGCGGGGAGCATAGACACGTCTGGCCCGCCTGAAGCTTGGTTATTGCCCAGTGCAACGCCATTGAATGACATAGGGCTGAGCGCTTGCTGTACTTTTGTGAATATGTTCTCATTCACTTTAGTGTCGATTTGATAAATTCTACCGGCCCCAAAATCAGACTCTGCAGCTATGTAGTGCAGCGGTAATTCCGCTTTATGAGCCTCTGCATACGCTTTACCGCCAACGAGCCCAACTTCTTCAGCGGCATATAGCACGACTCTAACTGTGCGAGCGGGTTTTATCACGAGATCTTGAATATGCTTGGCTGCAGCCGTCACAATGGCGACACCAGCGCCATCATCAATCGCGCCAGTACCTTCATCCCAGGAATCTAAATGAGCACCAATGAGCACTATTTCATTGGGCTTACTACTGCCCGTTACTTCGGCAATGACATTGTAAGAAGTATTAAAACCTAAGTTTTTTGGCGACATATGCAATTCGAGCAGGGCATTAGGATCGCGTTTTAGCAATGCACCAACCAAATCAGCATCGGGATTTGACATGGCAGCCGCGGGGATCTTAGGCACGCCATCTTGGTAGCGCATGATGCCAGTATGGGCCATGCGGTCATGATCTGTGCCAATAGAGCGGATCACGATAGCAACAGCCCCTTTTTGTGCTGCAGCGATTGCCCCTTTCGAGCGGCCACCAACGCTTTTACCATAACCTTCACCAGTGATATGGCGCTCTGTTTTTTGGTCAATAAAAACAATCTTACCTTGCACATCTTCAGGCTTGGCATGTTGTAATGCCTCTAGGCTATCAAAGCGCGCGATTTTAGCTTGTATACCTCCAGCAGGAGTTGCAATACTGCCACCAAGCGCAGTAATGACCAACGGCTGTTCTACAGGGACGGTGATTTTGGCTTTGGCTTCACCGCGCTCCCAAATTGGCACTTGTACGGCTTCTTTATAAACACGGTCAAAACCAAGGCTGGTCAGTTTATTTATCGCCCAGTTAACGGCGAGGATATCCTTTGGACTACCTGCAAGTCTTGGACCCACTTCAACCGTGAGTGATTCGACTAAGTCATAGCTTAATTGCGAAGATAATGCTGCCTGTTGTAATTGAATGACTTCACTAGGGGCAGTTTCTACTTGAGTTTGGCACGCACTTAAACTCCCGATTAAAAGACTCGAGAGAAGTGTAGTTTGATAGGGCTTCATTAGATTTCCTTTATTTTTATTAAGCATGTCCCATTTTTAAAAACAATCTAGCAAAAAGTGTGCTTTATGTCCCGACTATATCCGTAAGGCGACGCTATATTAGCGCAGGGGTTAGTTTTAGGAGAGAAAGTGCGTAATGAATATTGAATTAATGCAGGAGCGAGCCGATCATGCCGTAGTGCTATTAAAGGCACTCGCGAACGAACGCCGTTTATTTATTCTTTGTTATTTATTGAATGAAGGAGAAATGTGCGTTGGCGAAATGAATAAAAAATTAGGCTTAAGTCAATCGGCACTATCACAACACCTTGCTTGGTTACGCAAAGATAATTTAGTAACCACACGCAAAGAAGCGCAAACGGTATTTTATTCACTCAAGAGTGATGAAGTACGGGAGATGATTCACTTATTGAACAACATTTATTGTCATTAATAGTGTTTTTCAGATATAAAAAAACCGGCAATTGCCGGTTTTTTTCATTTGCTATTTTATAGATTAAGCAGCGATTGCTTTGATCTTAGCGTTCAAACGTGCCTTTTGACGAGCGGCTTTATTCTTGTGAATAAGACCTTTAGTCGCCATACGGTCAACGATTGGTTGTGCAACAGCAAAAGCTTCTGTTGCTGTTTTGTGATCGCCTGCTTTAATTGCAGCGATTACTTTTTTAACGTATGTACGTAACATTGAGCGACGGCTGGCGTTATGCTGACGACGCTTTTCAGATTGAAGCGCGCGCTTCTTTGCAGACTTGCTATTAGCCAAGGTGCAACTCCTAAAAACTGGATTTGATACTTTTAAAGGCCGAGGAATATGCCTGCATTTAGTCACTTTGTCAATGACTATGATTGAATATTCATCATAAAGATAAATTAATCCAACCTGCCTTGGCTATCTTCGACCCAACTCGTGTAATATGTGGCGCAATTCTAGCAGCTATTACCGCAGTGTGACAGAGCCTGAATCGATTTTTTGAGATGTATCACCTAATCAATTCGATATGGGTCTGGGGGACGTTTGAGTAGAAAATTATTAAAATCTGGCCTGATTGTTAGTGCTATGACATTGATATCCCGAGTTTTAGGTCTCGTTAGGGATGTGGTGGTTGCTAATTTGATGGGCGCTGGGACAAGTGCTGATGTGTTTTTCTTTGCAAATAAAATTCCTAATTTTTTACGTCGTTTGTTTGCTGAAGGGGCTTTTGCACAGGCGTTTGTACCTGTTTTAACTGAGTACCAAGAGAAACATACTGCAGAAGAGACTCGTGATTTATTGAGTAAAGTTGCGGGCACATTAGGTTTACTAGTGACAATAGTGACCCTTTTGGGGGTGGTTGCATCACCTGTGTTGTCAGCTTTATTCGGTGGTGGTTGGTTTATCGCTTGGCTTAACAACGAGCCAGATGGTGCTAAATTTGAACTCGCTACCGTTGTGCTTAAAATTACTTTTCCTTATCTGTGGTTTATCACATTTACGGCATTAGCGGGCTCAATTTTAAATACCCGAGGCCGTTTTGCGGTATCGGCTTTTACACCTGTATTTCTCAATGTGGCAATTATTGCGGCGGCTATTTTCTATGCGCCTACATCGACCCAGCCTGAGATTACCTTGGCTTGGGGCGTTTTTTGTGGTGGTTTGATTCAGTTCCTATTTCAAATTCCCTTTTTATTGCGTGAAAATGCGCTCGTCAAGCCTTCTTGGGGCTGGCATCACCCGGGCGTGGTGAAAATCAGAACTTTGATGATCCCAGCATTGTTTGGCGTGTCTGTCTCACAGATTAACCTGCTATTTGATACATTTATCGCCAGTTTTTTGATGACGGGTTCAATAAGTTGGCTCTATTATGCCGACCGTTTACTCGAATTTCCCTTAGGATTGTTTGGGATCGCGATTGCTACTGTGATTTTACCTGCGCTGTCACGAAACCATGTGAATGACGAAGGTGCGGGCTTTGGCAAGACGATGGATTGGGGGATTAAAGCGATTCTACTGCTAGGTCTACCGGCTATGATGGGATTGATCGTGCTCGCAAAGCCTATGTTGATGGTATTATTTATGCGCGGTGCTTTTTCATTGCATGATGTTGAAATGGCTTCCTATAGTTTGATGGCTTATGGCAGTGGTTTGCTTAGCTTTATGCTGATTAAGGTGCTTGCTCCTGGCTATTACTCTCGTCAAGATACCAAAACACCTGTGCGTTATGGCATTATTGCCATGATCACAAACATGGGCTTTAACTTGCTGTTTGCTATTCCTTTTGGGTATGTTGGACTGGCGATTGCGACTTCGATGTCAGCATTGCTTAACGCCACATTACTATACCGAGGCTTGCATTTAGCTGGCGTTTATCGTGTTTCTAGGCCGACTATGGTGTTTTTTGCTAAAGCCGTGGTCTCTACAGCCTTGATGGTGGTAGTCTTGTATTACTTTTTGCCTTCACAACAAATTTGGTTAGATTGGCATTTGTTCGATCGTGCGAAAGCCTTGATAGGCTTAATTTTAGTTGGGGCAGTCAGTTACTTATTGTGTCTGCTTTTGCTCGGAATTCGTCCTTGGTCAATTAAACGGGGAGCTTGATTGCTGATTCTCATCGCTAGCTGTTATATAATCAGCCGATTTGCGCTTGGCAGTTGTCTAACGTTATGGAATTAATCCGCGGTATACATAACATTTTGTCATCCCACCACGGGTGTGTATTGACTATAGGTAATTTTGACGGCGTCCATCGTGGTCATGCACAGGTGATTGCGAACTTAGTGCAGAAGGCGAAGCAGTTATCGCTGCCATCGACATTAATGACGTTTGAACCTCAGCCGCAAGAATTGTTTAGCGGCGACAACGCGCCGGCTCGTTTAAGTTTATTACGTGATAAAGTCATTTTACTCGATGAACTCGGGGTTGAGCGGTTAGTGTGTGTTAACTTTAATCGCACTTTTGCTAATCAACCTGCAGAGCATTTTATTGAAGAATTGTTGGTCCGCAAACTGGGTGTCAAATACCTCGTCGTCGGTGATGATTTTTGTTTTGGTCAAGGCCGTAAAGGCAATTTTGAAATGCTAGTGCAGGCGGGTATCCAATATGGTTTTACTGTGGTCAGCACTCAAAGTTTTATGCTGGGCTCGCAAAGAGTGAGCTCGACTGCTGTGCGTGAACAATTGGCGAAGGGCAATATTGAACAGGCTAGACGCCTATTAGGACATCCTTTTACCTTGAGTGGCCGTGTAGCGCATGGGCAAAAAATTGGCCGCACAATTGGTTTCCCCACCGCTAATATCGCCTTAAAGCGCAATGTTGTGCCGGTACGCGGTGTGTTTGCGGTTAAATGTTATTGGGATAACAGCGATATTTATGAGGGCGTCGCCAATATTGGGTTTCGCCCGACAGTGAACGGTCAAGTGTGTCAGCTTGAGGTGCATCTTTTTGATTTTGAAGGTGACATTTACGGCAAACATGTTGAAGTCGAGTTGGTAGCTAAACTCCGAGATGAGCAACCTTTTGACTCATTGGATGCGCTAAAAAAACAGATTTTAAATGATGCAAATGAAGCCAGAGCTTTATTTGGTAATGATGCAGGCTGAAATTTATCAGTTTAATTAACGGTATAGGATCAATGAGCGACTATAAATTTACTTTGAATTTGCCGGAAACAGAGTTTCCGATGCGTGGTAATTTGGCAAATCGCGAGCCAGAGATGTTAGAACGCTGGACAAAAGACGGTTTGTATCAACAGATCCGTGATAGCCGAATTGGCCGTACTCCCTTCATTTTGCATGACGGCCCACCGTATGCGAATGGCAGTATTCATATTGGTCACTCAGTTAATAAAATCCTCAAGGACATTATTGTTAAGTCAAAAACTATGTCAGGTTTTGACGCACCTTATGTACCAGGTTGGGATTGTCATGGTTTGCCTATTGAGCTGAAAGTTGAGCAAAAAGTGGGTAAGCCAGGTCAAAAAATCTCTGCGGCAGAATTCCGTGAAGAATGCCGTAAATACGCTGCAGAGCAAGTTAACGGTCAACGTGAAGACTTTATCCGTTTAGGTGTGTTGGGTGATTGGCAAAATCCGTATTTAACGATGGATTTTTCAACAGAAGCTAATATCGTTCGTTCTTTATCGAAAGTGATTGAGAGTGGTCACTTGCATAAAGGCGTCAAACCTGTGCATTGGTGTACTGATTGCGGTTCTGCCTTAGCTGAAGCTGAAGTGGAATACGAAGACAAAACATCACCTGCTATTGATGTGGCGTTTGTGGCTGCCGATAGCAAAGCTGTTGCGGCTAAGTTTGGGGTAAGCGATTACTCACATCCTGTTTCTATGGTGATTTGGACGACCACGCCATGGACGCTACCAGCGAACCGCGCCTTGTCTTTGAGTCCTGAACTGGATTACAGCTTAGTCGAATTCGAAAAAGACGGTGTGACGCAAGCGCTTATTTTAGCTGAAGTCTTGGTTGAATCTTGCCTGACTCGCTATAACATCGAAAGCCATACAGTGCTTGGTACAACCAAAGGCGCCGCGCTTGAGCTTGTCCGCTTTAATCACCCGTTCTTGGATTTTGATGTGCCTGCAATTTTAGGTGATCACGTCACTACTGATGCGGGTACCGGTATCGTTCATACTGCACCAGGTCATGGTCAAGACGACTTTGTTGTCGGTCAAAAGTACGGTTTAGAAGTGGCAAACCCTGTTGGCGACAACGGTGTATACAAGCCTGATACTGAGTATTTTGCTGGGCAACATGTTTTTAAAGCTAACGATAACGTCGTAGCTTTGCTGAGAGAAAAAGGTGCCTTGCTGAATCACGTGGCTTACCGTCACAGCTACCCACATTGCTGGCGCCACAAAACACCAATTATATTCCGCGCGACACCGCAGTGGTTCATCTCTATGGATAACCACGGCCTACGTACGCAAGCATTGAAAGAAATCGAACAAACCCAATGGATCCCTGATTGGGGCCAAAGTCGTATCGAAAAAATGGTTGAAAACCGCCCTGACTGGTGTATCTCACGCCAACGTACTTGGGGTGTGCCTATCACGCTGTTTGTGAACCGAGAAACCGAAGAGTTGCACCCTGATAGCGTGTCGTTAATGGAACGCGTGGCGAATCGTATCGAACAGCAGGGTATTCAAGCTTGGTGGGATCTTGATGCCGCAGAATTGCTGGGTGATGAAGCGGAACAATACCGTAAAGTCACTGATACTTTGGACGTTTGGTATGACTCAGGTTCAACCTTTTCATCAGTAGTTGCCGCACGTCCTGAATTCCACGGACACGGTGTTGACTTGTATCTTGAAGGTAGCGATCAACATCGCGGTTGGTTTATGTCATCTTTGATGATTTCAACTGCAATGAATGGCAAAGCACCGTATAAGCAAGTGCTTACCCACGGTTTTACCGTCGATGGTAAAGGCCGTAAGATGTCAAAATCTATTGGTAACGTCATTGCACCACAAACGGTAACCAACAAATTAGGCGCCGATATTCTGCGTTTATGGGTTGCGGCAACTGATTACAGCGGTGAGATGACGGTTTCAGACGAAATCTTAAATCGCAGTGCCGATGCCTATCGTCGTATTCGCAACACTGCGCGTTTCTTATTAGCCAACTTAAACGGTTTCGAGCCCGCTAAGGATTTAGTGGCCGTTGAAGATATGGTGGCGTTAGATCGTTGGGTTGTTCGCCGTGCCGCTGCGCTGCAACAGGAAATCATCGAAGCCTATGATCAATATAACTTCCATATAGTGACTCAAAAACTGATGCAGTTCTGCTCGGTTGAGTTAGGCAGTTTCTATCTGGACATCATTAAAGATCGCCAATATACGGCTAAGCAAGAAGGCCATGCGCGCCGTAGTTGTCAATCGGCGCTGTATCTGATCTCTGAGGCCATGGTTCGTTGGATTGCGCCAATTCTAAGCTTCACTGCCGACGAAGTATGGCAATTACTGCCTGGCGAGCGTGATGCTTATGTCTTTACCCAAGAATGGTATCAAGGCTTGAAATCAGTCACCTTAGCGACTGATTTGAGCGATGACTATTGGCAGCAGTTGCTAACCGTGCGTAATGAAGTCAACAAAGTGATTGAACAAGCTCGCCGCGACAAACGTATCGGTGGCTCATTAGAAGCTGAAGTGACCTTGTTTGCGGATGCTACCTTGACTGAGCAATTAACCCATATCGGCGATGAGCTGAGATTTGTGTTGTTGACCTCTGAAGCCAAAGTATTGCCTTTAGCGGATGCGACATTGGAAGCGGTTGAGACTGAGTTGGCATCACTGAAATTAGTGGTTGCTTCAAGCACTGCCGAGAAGTGTGAGCGTTGTTGGCACCACAGAGAAGAGGTTGGCACTATTGAGGCTCACCCAACACTTTGTACTCGCTGCGTAACCAATATTGAAGGTGACGGCGAAGTTCGTCAGTTTGCGTAAAGGATCTGTATGCCATTAACTTGGAAAGACAGTGGCTTACGTTGGTATTGGGTAGCTGTATTGGTGTTTTTAGCCGATCAGCTATCTAAGCAATGGGTCTTAGCCAATTTTGATTTGTATGAATCAGTGAAATTATTGCCCTTCTTTAATTTCACTTATGTACGTAACTATGGTGCAGCTTTTAGTTTTTTAAGTGAAGCCGGAGGTTGGCAGCGCTGGCTGTTTACGATTGTTGCGATTGGATTCAGTACGTTATTGACTGTGTGGTTGCGTAAGCAATCGTCTTCTTTGTGGAAACTGAATCTAGCTTACACCTTAGTGATTGGTGGTGCTTTAGGTAATTTAGTCGATCGATTGATGCATGGTTTCGTGGTTGATTTTATCGATTTCTTCTGGAATAAGAGCCATTATCCAGCATTCAATATTGCCGACGCTGCTATTTGCGTCGGTGCAGTGCTGATTATTTGGGATGCATTTGTAAGCGATAAGTCTGAAGCTGATAGCGCTGAAGGGGTTAAAAAGTGACTGTGACACGTTCATTATTATGCCACATGAACATTGTGCTTGCTGATGGCTCAACTGCCGATAGCACTAAAGCCTCGGGTAAACCGGCTCGATTAAATGTGGGTGATGGTACTTTAAGTCCTGCATTTGAGGCGCAGCTGGTGACGCTTGCTGAAGGTGATAAGCACAGTTTCACGCTTGAAGCGATTGATGCCTTTGGCGAATCCAATCCTGATGCTATCCATTATCTAGATCGAAGCCGTTTTCCGGCTGACATGAGTTTAGAGGCTGGCGTGATTGTGAGTTTTGCTGGCCCTGGTGGTAGTGAGATCCCTGGTATTGTCCGTGATGTTGCGGGTGATTCCATCACAGTCGATCTTAATCATCCTCTGGCAGGACACAAGATCACTTTTGAACTGGACGTAGTAAAGGTATTTTAAGATGAAACTCGATCCTACTAGCCCAAGTTTAAATATTATGCTCGCTAACCCGCGCGGTTTTTGTGCGGGTGTTGATCGTGCTATCAGTATTGTTGAACGGGCGTTGGAATTATTTTCGCCTCCTATCTATGTTCGCCATGAAGTCGTGCATAACCGCTATGTCGTGCAGAATCTGAAGGATCGCGGTGCGGTTTTTGTCGAAGAGTTAGATCAAGTGCCGGATAACAACATTGTTATCTTCAGTGCCCATGGTGTATCTCAAGCGGTGAGACAAGAGGCTAAGGCGCGAGGGCTGAGAGTCTTTGATGCGACGTGTCCTTTAGTGACTAAAGTACATCTTCAGGTGACGCGTGCCAGCCGCAAAGGTATTGAGTGCATCCTGATTGGCCATGAAGGGCACCCTGAAGTCGAGGGTACTATGGGTCAATACGATAATCCTAATGGTGGCGTTTATCTGATTGAGTCGCCTGCAGATGTTGAAGCTTTGGAAGTGCGCGATCCCAATAATCTTTGCTTCGTGACACAAACTACTTTGTCTGTAGATGATACTTTGGACATTATTGTTGCGTTACAAAAAAGGTTTCCCTCTATTGAAGGTCCGCGAAAAGACGATATTTGTTATGCAACGCAGAATCGTCAAGATGCGGTACGCAATTTATCTGCAGACGTTGATTTGTTGATTGTTGTTGGCTCAAAGAACAGCTCTAACTCTAATCGTTTACGCGAGCTAGCATTGAAAACAGGAACCCAGTCTTATCTAGTGGATACTGCAGATGATGTTGAGTCTAGTTGGTTTGATAATGTTACACGTGTAGCCGTCACCGCAGGAGCTTCAGCCCCCGAGGTCTTAGTCCAACAAGTTGTTCAAGCAATCGCTAAACTTGCCCCTAGTGTTGTGACTGAAGTTGAAGGGCGTAAAGAAGACACTGTTTTTGCTGTGCCAGCCGAATTACGTTAAATCGTGACTGTTTAATTCTGAAAAAGGGTTCGCAATGCGAACCCTTTTTTATGTCAATTTTTAGCGGCTGTTCTATTCGACTTTGTTATTAATGGTTTGGTTATTAGAAATTGCTTGTTTATGGCTTATCTAGAGCTTAGCTATCAATAGATTAGTGATTTACCTTATCTATCGAAATAGATATTAACCTGTTGAATCTGTGTCGAGATCGCTTGGCTCATTGAGCGTTTTTGGCGTAGAGGTTTCGGCCGCAGCGGCTGTTGTTTTAGTCGCGTGTTTTACTCGGCGGACACTTTTCACTTTAGGTTTAACCTTAACAGGTGCCGCTTGTTCCGCATTGTTTGTCGCGTTTTCAACTGTTGTATTATCCTGTAATTCCAATGATTTTTCTGACGTTTTTTCGGCCTTAGTTCGCACGCTGGTCTGAGTGAGCTTATCGGTATTTGCCTCTGTCACTGCTTTTGGTGCCTTAGTGGGCTTAGTCGCTTTCTCTTGTGGGTTATCAGTGGTAGCCACCGGTTTATCTTCGGTTGGCTCTTGCGCCAAACCATCATTAACACTTTCTGATGGCTCTTCAGTTGAGGATCGTTTCTCAGGTTTTTTCGGCGCTTGACGCAACTTAACCCGAAAGCGACGGCGGTCGAAGTCGGCACGTTTGAAAGACAAAGAGCGTGAAAGCAACATACCAATCAAGCCTGCAACCAACAGCATGATTTGTTGTTGCTCCATGTTTAAATTATGGGCTTCTTTGATTTCGTTGAAAAATAACTTGGTATCAAGCCTAACTTCGACATAACCTAGATTTTTCCCTTCTTGGATCACGGGCTCTACATAGGGAGGATATTTGCTTAGCAGCAAATTCATATCTTCAGAGTCAGGATCAACTACATCCTTAGTGATGCTTTGAGCGAAGGATAGCCGCATGCCTTGGTCACTGAAGATGGCGGCGGACATCACCTTAGGATCTTCCACTAAAGCGCTGGCGAGCCATTGCAACTGCTCGTCATTTTGCAGTTGTAGCGCGGGTGCGGCACCATAAGCGGTTTGCTGTACCAGTAATCTGGCCATCTTTTGAGTTTGGGACTTTAGAAGCAGCTGACCTTGTAGTAGGCTTGTTTGCCACAATTGCACTAAGCCGAATATTAAGGCGAATGCGGCGGCAATTTGGATCAGTCTACTGATTTTATGGCTTTTCTTTAGCCCTTTAAGATATAACACTTTGACCCTTAAAATGTAGAGCGCTTGCCTAATCATAATTGATTCTGAGTGAGCCCGATAGTTGGAGAATTTAAGTCCGATGGAAAGCTTGAACCAAGATGCGCTTTTTTTGTGGTTAGTCTCTGACCATTCCCCAAGGTTTGAACGCCAAGGGCAAGTGTTTGAACGTTATCAAGAGTCAGCAAACCCCGCTGGTGTTTCACGTGTGCGAATTATTTATCAAGATGCCGCGGTAGAGGCGACAATATCGGCCTGGATAGCGCAATTGCCTCAGTCTAACGTTATCGGTATCGCCCATATCGAACGCCAAGTTGGTTTACATTGTATCGAGTTGGCACTGGTAAATTTGCCTTCTCAGGCGCAGTTAGCTGCATTCCCGCAGTCTTTAGCTGAACTGCATGTCATTCATGCTGATTTGCCTCGCTTGAATCAGCCCGGTTTATTAGTGATGGATATGGATTCCACTGCGATTCAGATTGAATGTATTGATGAATTAGCGGCCATGGCAGGCGCGGGTGAGCGCGTGGCGGCGATTACTGAACGTGCTATGCAAGGTGAGCTAGATTTTGAGCAGAGTCTGCGTCAGCGTGTGGCACAGCTTAAAGGCGCCGATGCCAGTATTATCACGACATTGTGCGACAACTTGCCTTTGATGCCTGGGCTTGAGCTTATGCTTTTAGAGCTTAAATCCCATGGCTGGCGTTTAGTGGTTGCATCTGGCGGCTTTACGCCTTTTGTTGGCCATTTAAGGCAGCTTCTAAACTTAGATGCGGCCTTTGCTAATGAGTTAGTGATCACTGACGGTAAACTTGCGGGGGAAGTGACGGGTAAAGTTGTGGATGCGCAGTTTAAAGCGGATGTGGTTGAGCGTTGCAGTGAGCAGTGGCAAATTCCAAAAGGCCAAAGAGTCGCGATCGGCGATGGCGCGAATGATATTCCTATGGTGATGGCAGCGGATTTTGGTATCGCTTTCCATGCCAAACCTAAGCTGGCCGCGGCGGCGGATGCCAATATTCGTCACCTCGACCTGCGAGTTCTACCTTACCTGCTACAAATCTAGGTTATTCATTTATTTAAATATAAGTCTAGATAGAGACTGAGTTAGAGTAAGGACTCTTGTCTTTTATTGATGAGCTGGTAGTTTAGGGATATTGATAAACTACCAGTGACTTATTTTGACTCAGCTCGCCCAAGGCTCAATTTCGACTATTTCACAGTCTTCAATCTACCTACCGTACCGCGATGGTCAACTGCATCTACGCCAGTTATTACCGGCTGCGCCTGATTTTTCTAAAACGCCTATCCTCATGCTCCATGGTGCTATGTCTAATGGTCGGGTGTTTTATAGCCAGAGTGGCCGTGGTCTTGGTTGTTATTTAGCGAAGGCGGGATTTGTGGTGTATGTGCTGGATACTGCAGGAAGAGGGCTCAGCTTGCCTAAAATCGATCGTGATTTTACCTTAGGGCAAGGGGAAGTGATCCGCGAGCAGTTACCTTTAGTGCAGCAGGCGATTCTCGATTTACATCAAAAAGTCTGCCAAGAGCAGACGGCTCGTAAAGCCGTGGCACCTTTGCAGGTGCATTGGTGCGCCCATTCATGGGGCGGCGTGTTGATGGCGAGTAGTTTGGCCCGATATCCTGATTTGCAACAAAGCGTTCGTTCACTGCTTACTTTCGGTAGCAAACGAACAATTCGGGTTAAGTCCTTCAAAAAGTGGTTAATGGTTGATGTTTTTTGGAATCGTTTAGCGCCAGGTTTAGCGATGGGCCAAGGTTACCTCGCCGCCGATAAGCTGCGTATTGGTATGGATAATGAAAGTCGCGCTTCATTAGTTCAAAGTATCGATTGGGTACGGGGCGATTGGATCGATCACGATGATAGATTTGATTATGCGAAAGCGGCAAAGCGCGCTCATTGGCCACCGGCTTGGTTTATCTCAGGGCAAAACGATACTGTGTTGGGGCACCCTGAAGATGTGGCGGATATGGTCGTAGAGTGTGGTTTTAAACGGGTTAAATCGACGCTTCTTTCTAAGGAGAATGGCTTTAAGCATGACTATGGCCATGCAGATATGCTGACGCATTTAGATGCCACCAGTGATCATTTTCCTAAGATAAGGGATTGGTATTTAAGTTTTGATCTGGCGGTATTGAACAATTAAGACTGCTTTTTATGAAGTACTGGGTATCTTAATTCGACTTCTTGGGTAATATCTAACAGTTCGCCGACACCAATCACACGCCATAACTGTTCTTCTAACTGTTTAGCTTTATGGTTTGCATGAATATTAATGTATTCCAATTCACGGCGTAGGTAGTTCATGTCAGGCTTCTCTGTCGCGCCGCGATAAATCCGTAGGGCGAGGAATCTACCTAATGCTTTGCTCTGATTGATAAAGGTTATCTGTGCTTCGACATCACCGATTTCAGTTGCAAGAGTGCACTTTAAAAAGATTTTTCCGCGAGATTGGCGAATTAACTGAATAAACACTTCAATAAAATCCATGTCCTGTTGGGGTTTCATTTGGCGGATAGGTTCGAGAATATCTCGCTTAAAAAAACCGTCTTTTAGCAGTGGCGCTAAATTATATTGCAGAGTATCTGAGGTGCCCGCGGCAAAAATATCGCTGATCTCATCCTGTTGTGTACCAACGCCTAAACAAGCGACTTGGGCAGATTTTGTCGTTTTTTCAACAAAATAGGGCACAGAATGTAAATCATGCATCAAAATATTTTTTAAACCATCGGCAAGTTCTTTGATTTCACTATTGTTTTCGGTGAGTTGCTCTAATTTTTCTTTGTTATGGGCAATAAGTTTATTTAAAAATTCTACCCCAACATGGGGCGTATGGCCCATAACGGCGGTTAAATGCAAGGTTACACCATTCTTGCGGGTACGCACTAAGCGGTAGGGGAGGTTATCTAGCTGTGTTTTGCCTGCAATGGTTTGGAGCTTTGGGAAGCTTAACAGTAGTGGTTTATTTGATGAAAAATCTGCAGGATTATCCAAGGTTAATTGCATGCCTCGGCTTGAAATATCTAAAGTAATGCCCGTGGCTTTGTGCTTGTCTTGAGTCACATTGACTAAGGTTTTAAAGGCGAAACGCGCTTCTTGGCGTCGCTCGCTAAACTGCATGGAAACTAACTTAATTTGATTGGTGGTCAGTCTTTGTTGACCAAAGGTTTTTAGGGCGTTGGCATTACTATCGTCTTGCCAAGCTTTGTAATGGCCTCTGGTATCTTCGTTGCTGATTTCGATGAGCTGAAGCAAATGGCTAAATTGTGATAATTGTTGTTCGACCAATGGGCTAAATTTTGCTTCATCTCCGGGGAGGGTCGCACGTCGATAACCCTTATCATGATAAATTTTATCTTGGGTGACTTTGAAGATCCGCCAGCTGGGCTTGGTCGATGCAAAGCCTAAAAATAAAGGCATCATGCCCTTAGCTTTAAGCTCTGCTAAGGTGGCAGAGTAAAAATATAAGCAACCTTGGGCATTATAGGTAAAGCTAAAAAATAGCCCATGGTCGGGATTTTCAGGATGATTAAGTAGCTCAGATAAACGGCTTGGTGTCAGCATAGCTGGTAACTGGCTCACATCATTTTCATCTTGAAAATAATGCACTATCTGCTGGTTATCTCGGCTGAGTAGCATGTGGCTCAAACCTTGCGTTTGAGTATTGAAATATAAAGGTAAGTGCGGCAGATGGGGTAAGTAATGACGCTCAAATCCGAGTCCAGATGCAGTCACTATCACATCATTTACATCTACCTTGTAACGCAGTTTGTAGCCGTGGATTAAATTGCCAAGCATTTCACTTAAGGCTTCGCTGCCCCCAATACGCTTGAGTCTTAACCAAATGTATTCGCCATTGGTTTGGCTATCGACAACCTCATAGTCAACACCGAGCTGGAGATCGGGATAGTAAAACTCTTCACTGAGTTCCAGTAACTTTATTTTTAGGGGATGGTCGAGATCGAAGGGATGGTTAGCTGCAAGGCGAATACGGGCACCACCTACGGATAAATCTGCAGTTATCCCTTGTACTTCACCACGGCTGGTTTGCGATGCTGCGATGCGAATACTGTAATTCATCCGCTCTTCTGTGCGGTTGAAATAACTGCCTAATACCACGCCGGGCACCATAAAAGGCTCTGATTCAGCGGCTTCCACTTGCGTGACATTTTGGCGCAACTTTAACCGACGTTGTTGGTGAGCATTGAGCACATACTCGTATACTCCCAAGGTATATTGATTGCGAAACAGTGACATTGCCTCATGCATACTGTTTTTGGCGGGTTCATCTAAAAAATGTCGCTGTTGACCTAACATCACTTCAACACAAGGAAGCTCAGATTTATCCCTGAGATCGATAATTCGCGTGCATGGTGAAGCCAAACGACTGAGTTCCATTTTCACTAGAAAACGGGTCGAATTGGTTTCATCTATCGTCAGCTGCTGGAAAATCTCTTGGAAGTTAGGTTCCATGAGCAATGGCTTGAGCTGTTCGATGAGTGCACTATGGTTATCTAGACTCATGTAGGGTTCTTTTTAATGCTTATTTTGTATTGGGCTGTTAGTCTTATGTCGGCAGTATTCGCAGTTACTTAAATTGATTTTATACAGATTTTAATGAGTTATGGCAAAGAATAAAACGGCGTACGTATGTAATGAGTGTGGACAAGACTTTCCCCGTTGGCAAGGGCAGTGTAGCGCTTGTCAGGAATGGAATACGATCACTGAGGTGAGGCTCGGTGCAGCTTCGCCTGGGCGCAGCACTAAGTTTGTCGGTTATGCCGGAGCAAGCAGCAATGAAGTGAAGACATTAGATCAAATCGATCTCAATGCCTTACCGCGGATCTTGAGTCATTTTGGCGAATTAGATCGAGTGCTCGGTGGTGGGATTGTACCAGGTTCTGCCATTTTGATAGGCGGACATCCAGGCGCAGGTAAGAGTACGCTTTTATTGCAAACTCTGTGTCATCTGGCCGAGCAAATGCCTGCACTGTATGTCACGGGTGAAGAATCGTTGCAGCAGGTAGCGATGCGCGCCCATCGCCTTGGTTTACCAACCAATAAATTGCGGATGTTGTCTGAAACCAGCGTCGAGCAAATTTGCGAAGTTGCCCTTAAAGAATTGCCTAAAGTCATCGTTGTTGACTCGATTCAAGTGATGCACATGAGTGATGTGGCATCGAGCCCTGGCAGTGTGTCGCAGGTGCGTGAATCCGCTTCTTACTTAACCCGTTTTGCGAAAGAAAATGGCATTGCCGTGATCATGGTCGGCCATGTGACCAAAGATGGCAGTTTGGCTGGGCCCAAGGTATTGGAACATTGTATCGACTGCTCTGTGATGTTCGAAGGGGATAGCGATAGTCGTTACCGCACCTTGCGCTCCCATAAAAATCGTTTTGGCGCGATCAATGAATTAGGCGTATTTGCCATGACCGAGCGCGGCTTAAAGGAAGTCGCTAATCCTTCGGCAATCTTCCTTTCTCGTGGTGAAGAAGAATCATCTGGCTCGCTTGTTATGGTGGTTTGGGAAGGAACGCGGCCCTTGTTGGTGGAGCTGCAAGTGCTGGTGGATAACTCGGCCATGTCTAACCCGCGCCGCGTGGCTGTGGGTATGGATGCAAACCGTTTGGCGATGTTGCTTGCCGTAATGCACCGCCATGGTGGTTTGCAGATGTCGGATCAGGATGTGTTTGTTAACGTGGTGGGCGGCGTGAAAGTAACGGAAACCAGTGCCGACTTAACCTTGCTGCTTGCAATGGTATCGAGTTTTCGCGGTGATATTTTGCCTAGCGATTTAGTTGCCTTTGGTGAGGTCGGGCTGTCCGGCGAAATTCGGCCTGTGCCTAATGGGCAAGAGCGATTAATCGAAGCCGCTAAGCATGGTTTTAAACGAGCAATAGTGCCCAAGGCCAATGTGCCGAAAAAGCCTCCAGCTGGTATGGAAGTGGTGGGTGTTTCTAAGTTATCCGAAGCGCTAGAAGCGATTTAGCATCAAATGCTCGCGAGTGAGATTAACACCAGTAAGTAAAACAGCGCCATTAGGCGCTGTTTGTATTTGTGAGCTGGTGTTTTAAGCTGTGATATTGTGTTTTTCGATAAACAACATAAGTTCACGATTCAGCAAAGAAGCATCACCTAGGTTCAGTTCCACCATACGTTTTAGGTGGCTGATACTATCAACATCGATAAAGTTACACTTCAAACCTAATTGGGCATTTTTTTGATGGACCAACTCAGTTTCCATACGGATCTCAATGTCAGATTCTGGTAAGGCAAAACTGAGGGTAATAGCATCACCCGAATTAATAAAATTTTGCGGTTCTTCAACCAAAGCGCCATTTAGACTCAAATCGAGAATGGTCGTCTCCCACTGCGCACCACCTTGTTGTAGATGTGCGCTCGTGGCAAATAGAATCCGCGAAAACTTACGCCTTTCGTCCATACCCAATCCTTTTTCTTTCATAGTCAGCTAAGTGTAGTCCCATCAGTGCCTCTAAGCATAAGTCATATTGATGTGACTGTAAAAGCAGAGTAATTTTTTGTTCAATAAAGCTACCAAGATCGCATATTCACGCAGGCGGTGAATGACGAGGTGTTCGTTACAGAAAGCGTAAGTGTGGCTCCTTGTACAACAACCCCTGAAACGTTAATACGCCAAGTATCAATACACAGTATCAAGGCTTGGTTGACTTGCCATATTCTAATATTGGGAGATGAAGGAGGGGTGAAGTTAGCGTACGTTTACGCGGCACTGGCAGACTCTTATCGTGATTAATGTGATATTAAGTAGCAGTTATTACATAGGTTTAGGCGTTTTTTTAAACAACAGATTTCAGTTTTTGCCGCTAATTTTTTATCGAAGTGTAGGCGATGTCTTAGCTATCTTTGGGAGATTCCAGTATCATCCGCGGCCAACAACGGCTGCGTCTACATGGTTAATGGCTTTTTAATCATCGCGAGGCATCACTGCTTGCAGATCATGGATTTTTCCCACAGTAGGAAAATGATGTGGATCTCTCACCCAAGTCCGATGGATTTGGGGCTCTAATCTGCCGCAGCCAGCGTCGCCAATTGCGTTTTAGGGTAATTGGTACCGACCCCATTTTAAGAGATCACAAGGTATAACAACATTATGTCTGAGCAATTGAGTTCAACAGCCGTATCCTCTGGTTCGTTTCTGGACCGTTATTTTTCTATTCAACAACGTGGTAGCACAGTTCGCCAAGAGGTGATTGCGGGATTCACAACCTTCCTCGCTATGGTCTACTCAGTGATTGTGGTGCCTAACATGTTAGGCCAAGCGGGATTTGATCCTGGTGCCGTGTTTATTGCAACCTGTTTAATTGCTTCATTTGGTTCTTTGCTCATGGGTTTATGGGCTAACTTACCTATGGCGATTGGCTGCGCGATTTCGCTCACGGCCTTTACTGCGTTTAGCTTAGTCCTAGGTCAGGGAATGTCGATTCCAGTCACCTTAGGCGCGATTTTCCTAATGGGCGTGACGTTCACGCTTGTGAGTGTGACAGGTATTCGCCAGTGGGTACTGGCTAATTTACCAAAGGGCATAGCCCACGGTACAGGCATAGGTATCGGCTTGTTTTTACTTTTGATTGCGACTAATAGTGTGCAGTTGATTGTGGCCAATAGCGCAGGCTTACCTGTGAAGTTAGGCGACATTAACAGCTTACCTGTTATCGCTACCGTTATAGGTTTAGCGGCGACAATTGGTTTAGAGCGCCGCGGTGTACCAGGCGGTATTTTGTTGGTGATTATCGCGCTATCGGTATTTGGTTTAGTGTTCGATCCGAGCGTTAAATTCCAAGGTTTGTTCGCCTTGCCTGATTTTACCTCAGAGCATTCACTGATTGGTCAGCTCGATATTATGGGTGCCTTTAATCCTGTGGTCTTGCCTATCGTATTAGCGTTAGTGATGACGGCGATTTTCGATGCGACCGGCACTATCCGGGCTGTGGCTGGGCAAGCAAATTTACTCGATAAAGACGACAATATTGTCGGCGGTGGTAAAGCCTTAACCTCAGACTCAGTCAGCAGTATGGTGGCAGGTTTAGTCGGCGGTGCACCAGCGGCTGTGTATATCGAGTCGGCGGCGGGTACTGCAGCGGGCGGTAAGACAGGTTTAACGGCTACCATAGTTGGCGTACTGTTTTTATTGATGATGTTTTTAGCGCCATTAAGCTATTTAGTGCCAGCCTATGCGACAGCACCTGCTTTGATGTATGTGGGTTTGTTGATGCTGAGTAATGTGGCGAAACTCGACTTTGACGATAAAGTTGATGCCATGTCGGGCTTAACCTGCGCTGTGTTTATCATCTTAAGCTGTAATATCGTTACCGGTATTATGCTGGGTTTTGTGACACTGGTGGTAGGCCGTATTTGCAGTGGCGAATGGCGTAAACTGAAGTTAGGCGTGCTTGCCATCACCTTAGGTTTAGTGGTGTTTTATATGGGTGGTTGGGCGATTTAAGTTAGGCAAACTGAGTGATTTGAACTTAGTTATTGAGAACAGAAACGAGTGCAGTCTTAGGATTAGCACTCGCTTTGATTTTGTGCTCTGTACTCACAATAGGCACGTAATAAGTCTTTCCAAGTAACAATTCCAACCAATTTACCGTCCTCTAACACGGGTAAGCAGCCTATATTGTTATCTAATAACATGCGGGTGGCCGTGTCTAAATTGATGTGAGGTGCGACGGTAACCGGATTACGCGTCATCACTTGATGTACACGTTTTTGTAGGGTTTCTAAGTCTCTTGCGGTTTCCGCGCTACTGCCTAAGTTCGGGCTAATCGCGCGCAGCAGATCCCGCTCCGATAACACGCCTTCAAGTTGATACTCATCGACGACCAACAAGTGATGAAAGCTCGCTTGGTCGAAGATTTCCTTCGCCACAGTTAATCGATCGTCCATTTCAACCGTGACGACTCGGGTACTCATAATATCGGCGATAATGATCGGCATGATGATCCCCTGTTAAGCTTGCGCATCCTAGGATGCGCTCTGTTAATGCGCTGCATTACAGTTACTTATAACAGAGTGGTGCAAGTTTAGCCAACACCCATTACAAAGTTTTAACTCAAAGATCTTGGACCTCTGGCTCATCATCCGCTGTGATTGGCATCCGCTCCGATTCGGGCAAGTGTGCACCTATGTAGCGTTGATACTTTTTACCTTTCAGTTTGTGGGTGTCCACCAGCACTAAGCCATCGATACAATCGCCAAAGTCGGCGTCGATACCAAAGGCGAGAAACTTAACCCCATCCGCTTTACACAGTTCACCATATTGTTTGTAGAGCGTAGGTACGGCCGCCCCCATACTCGCGAGCACTTGTTTGAGTTGCTTAAAGTTACTCTGATAATCCTCGGAGAAATACAAGTCATCTAACTTAGCTTTTTGGGATTTAGATAAGCCAAAGGGCGACATGGAAACTGCCATCTGCTGCGCAGGTGCAAATTCCCGCGCATAAAAGTGCACTAGCATTTCCCTAGCACTTCCAGGCAGTTGATTGCTGATGGATACTGGGCCAAATAGATAACGATATTCAGGATGCTTGGCGAGATAAGCCCCAATGCCAAACCACAGATAATCTAAACTGCGTTTACCCCAATATTTAGGCTGTACAAAGCTGCGACCGAGTTCTAACCCTTGCTTCACAAAGGGCATAAAGCTGTCGGCGTATTGGAATAGGGATTGGCTGTAGAGTGCGTGGTCGCCATATTTTGCTAAGACTTGCTCACCACTGGCAAAACGATAGGCGCCGATAATTTCAAACTGCTCTTTATCCCACAACACTAAGTGTTGGTAGTAGGAATCGTATTTATCGATATCGCGGCGCTTACCCGAACCTTCGCCTACGGCGCGAAAGGCGATTTCCCTCAGGCGGCCAATTTCCCGCATGATGGGATTACTGTCGTGGTGTTGGTAGAGATAAATCAACTTGTTATCTTGCGTTTCCCCTAGAAGTTCACATTGTTGCAGTGCCGCTTGCAGTTCACGGCGCGATTCGGGGTGGGCGATAGCGCTCTGGGTGATAAACAGTGGATCTTTATCTTTGCCAATACGATACAAGTGATTTTTAAGCAGTTTTATCTTTGTCTTGAGTGGAAAGTCCATTGAGCGTACGGCTTCATTGGGAATGAGCTCGCCAATGCGGATCGGCATATTACGTTTAGCCTGCTTGAACATTTCCTTCACTAGCAGCAGTGTCGCAAGTGGCTTGTAAATCATAGATGCGCCGTAGAAAGTGGCAGAGTTTTTGGCATCTAAAAATATTGGCAGTAGGGGCGCATTGCAGGAAATCGCCATCTTTAAAAAGCCTGAGTGCCATTGGGTATCACGCACGCCGTTAGGGCGCAGACGCGAGACTTCGCCCGACGGAAAAATCAGCACTGCGCCTTCATTACGCAGATGCTGGTGGATTTTTTCTAAATGCTGTTTCGGTGTGCCGCCGGTCATATTGCGCACTGGCAGTAGGATTGAGTGCAGCGGTTCCAGCGCCATCAAGAGCTCATTCGCGACGACTTTAATATCAGGGCGAACTTCACTGATGAGTTTGATGAGCGCTAATGCATCGAGTGAACCTATAGGATGGTTCGCGAATATGACCACTCGGCCTTCACAGGGAATGTTTTCTATCTCGTTGGCGGGCACGGTAAAACTAAAGTCAAAACTCGCCAGCATTTGTTCGACAAAGTCTACGCCCTGTAAATAGGTATATTGACTGGCGATATCGTTGCACTGTTTTTCATTGAGCAGGTAACGCAGCATGGCCTTGGCAGGTTTAGCGAGCCAAGGTTTGTCATTGATCGCTGGTAGATTTTGTTCAACCACATTATCAACGGTAAAAATCATGTTATTCGCCTTAAACAGCACAGTATGCTTGTTATGGCTAAGGTTGCTGTTTAGCGTTTTTTCATTGCATTCCATAGCGTTATGTAATTGATTCATAGTGTTAGGCAACATCCCTTGGGCGAGTTTCGCCGGTATTTATGTTTGGCATTTGCTGCGCTGCCGTTTTTTGTTGCTTGTCTTTGTGCATCTCAGGCGGTTGTTGTACCAGCGCTATACTGTTGAGAATATCGAGCTTGAGCGTTTGCTCGTTCCAGCGGCAAAGTTGTAATTCGCCGCTTAAGGTTTCTGTGATTAAACTGCAGTTTTCGACCCAGTCACCGTCGTTGGCGTAGATGATCTGCCTCTTTTCTGGGGGACTGAGTGGTGAGTAATATTGGGCTGCTCTGGGGTGAGTCGAGAGTTCGGGCTGATGGATATGACCGCAGATCACACCGTCAACATCAAAGTGCTGGGCATAGTTGAGTACCGCTTGACGGTAATGTCCAATAGCGGCTTGAGCCTTGCCCACTTTGGACTTGATATAACTTGCCAGTGACCAATAGGGATAACCTAAGCGTTCCCGCAAGCTATGGAGATTGCGATTGAGGAACAATAATAGGTCATATAAATGGTCGCCCAATATGGCGTAGAAACGGCCGACACACACATCGGCATCAAACTGATCCCCGTGGAGCATCAAGAGTTTATGGCCGCCAATTCCGTGGTGAATATGTTGGCGGGCAATTTTAATATTCCACAGGCTTAGCTCGGCGTAGGGTTTAATCAATTCGTCGTGGTTGCCCGGCAGATAAATCACTTGGGTGCCGTTTTGTGCCAGTTCAATGAATTTTTGCAGCACCTTATTGTGGCTATCGGGCCAGTGCAGCTTACGTTTCAACGCCCATAAATCGACTATGTCACCGACCAGATACAAGTGCTGACAACGCACGGTTTCAAGCAAGCTGAGCAGGTAGTCAGCCTTGCAATCCTTACAGCCTAAATGGATATCTGACAACCAGAGGGCGTTAACTGTGATGCTTGCTGTATGGGTTGAAGTTAATGCGGATGGGGTAATAGCGGCACAATTGGATTGATTTGAGGATGTTGGTGCTAATGTTGGCGTTGAGCGATTAAAGGTGGGAGGGGAAAGGCTGGGGTCATTTATCTCTTCCCGCGTAGACCTCTCAAGTTTCCTGAAATTAAATCCTGTCATCTCGTATTCACCCCATTAGGCTGTTAACGAATATGAGCTTAGTGGGGGGCTTTGACCGAATGATGAAGTTTAGATGACATGCAGATGACAAAAGATGGATTAGCCTGGACTGAACCTGCAAGATTCACATCAGGATGCAATTAGATCCGATAGTTAGTTTGCAGCATGAATTGTCATTGTTTCCCCTGTGACACGCCGCCCTTGCATTTAACAAGAAGTGTCCCTGAGGGCTCGACGACGGCATCCATGCCGCCAACGGTCACAGTTGCAACAATGCCAATCTTAATTAACACTTCTGCTGTTCGTTCAGCTAAAAAGATATTGCCCCATTCCGCGCCACAGCGCTAAGACAGGTTACTTGTTATCATGAGCCAATTGGCCAAGTTTTAGTAATGATACAAAGTGTCCACTATTGCTGGATCAGATCAAAGTGATACATGCTAATAAGCGTTTGTAATAAAAGTATAAAATCGATATCTTAGTAAAAGAGACAATGATACGAAATTACAAGGTTAATGTTTGTTATGAACAAGTCAGATAGAGATAGGGTTGTATTTCACTCGATACACGACATGTCGAGTGGTCATTACTTATCAAAAGCAGAGCGGTTATTGAATAGCGAAATAGCAAACGATATAAACGATATAAACGATATACTTGAACTGTACAATATATCGCTGTTTTTCGAAAACGGCATATACCTTAAAAGTTGGTCAGATACAGATATTGTTACTTACAAAGAAAAAGTTAATACTTTTAAAAATTTAATTGGGAAATTCATAACTAATATTGATGATAGTAACTTCCTGTCATATTTTGAAAATATAGATTACGGTTACTATGATAGTTTCTGGTTATTAATAAGTAACTATCAACAATATAAAAATATATCGCCATCTCAAATGGAAGAAGTTTTAAAGAACCTCCCCCATCAAGTGAGGCACTTGTTGAGCCATAAAAATTTGGTGGATAAATATAAGCTTGTTCTCTGTGAGTTTTTAAAAAGTGACCAGCAGAGTGCAGAGATCCTTCTTTCTATATATGAAGTCGAAAATAGTTTCAATAAAACGAAGTTGTTCCTACCTAGTTGTTTAACTATTCAAGATAAAGAAAGCATAATTGCTTCGTACATCGACTCAGGGCATTGCAATACTAACTACCTGCCAATAATACAAAATTCTAAAAAACATAATGACTTCCGAATCTCAGATAAAACTAAATTAGCAGCTAAGAGAAAATACCAACAGTCTATTAAAGAGTTTTTCGATAGTGGTTCTAGTTCATCATTTGAATACGGGGTAGCTATCAGTTATCCCGAAAATGCTTCTAAAATTAAACATGCTTGGATTGAGCAGGGTACAGTCCATTACGAATTTAGCTTGGATTACATTAAAGAAAATAATCACCCATATATTCTGTACAGAAACTTCGAGACACTTTTTGAGTACGTGGATGAACAGAATATTGTAGCTTTAACCAGCAAAGAAAATCAGCTTGGAATTTTTGAAAGAACTTTAGGTGTTAGATCTAAAACTGAATACGTTTTTGGTGTGGCGTTCACACAATTAGAAATGGCATCTATGGGCCAAATTTACACATATTCCAACGTACTAAAAGGGCTTGGGTGTTCATTAGAAGACATTCTAAAAACAGTTTTCACTAATACTCTACCGGAATTATTTGACTTACCTAGTAACGCCAATTTTACAATTCCTACTCAAAATGCTTCTGCTTTAGAGAAAATAAGAACAATCGCACCTGAGTTCGAGTCGATATTGAAGCAATACAAATTATTTGTAGAAAATGGACATATTGATTTTGAACTTCTACAAATGTCGTCTGGCCCTACAGCCATCAAAGACATTCCAAGCTTAAATAGCAATAAATACATATATGTCAATAAGGATGACCAAGAAGTTAATTTTCTAACTTATCTGCTATTTTCGGATCAAACTCTGTTGACTTATCTTGACCCGTTCAAAGACAAGCAATACAGAAACTTTGTTGATTTATTGGTGAATGAAGAAGAAATCGATTTCGGAAATTACGAAGAACATCAGCTTGAGCATTTAAATTATTTGATAGATAATAATTATATATCTGTCGATGAAAATAATTGCGTTCAAGTTACAAATTGGAACCGAATTTTAATACTAAAAGATGTTTTTGAAAATGAGGTCGCCTCGTTACACCATTATCCTGCCGATATTCAAGACGAGGTTATGCATATGAGTAATGATGGACTAGTGTTTTTTGGAAGTTCACTTTTCGCAATACCTGAGCAAAATTACTTCAATTACTATTTAAACAAAAGTGAGTTTACAAACGGGCACGACTTAAGAAATAGCTATTTACATGGTACACAGGCAAATCCGACAGAAATTCATCTACATGAAAATTCCTATTTACTTTACTTAAAGCTTTTAATCTTAGTTATTTTTAAAATAGAAGATGACTTGTTTATTTATAAAAAGCTTAAGGCGGACGAAGAATAACAGTTAGAAAGGATCGTAGTTCGTACTAATTTATATGTAGGCAGGATACTATGATCAACTTATTGGGCGGTTCTACTCCAATGATTCAGCTGACGTGATGGAGAAACAACACCGTTCATGGTTTCAATTGATACTCCTATGCTAATAATACCCCATATAGATACAAAGATCCTGTAGTGATGTGATGGACGCCTCAGCACCTAAGCTTGCAGTATTATGCCAAGCTTAAAGCTGACAAATAGTTCTGGAGGTTTCCATCATGGATATTAAAGTTATTGGTATCGATTTAGCCAAAAATGTTTTTCAAGTTTGTGTTTGTCTTATGGATAACTCTGTCATGAGTAACAAAAAGGTTAACAGAAACAAGCTGCTCGATAAAATTAGACAATTCCCCGAAGGTAGCCTTATTGCTATGGAGGCC
>NZ_JAKKRZ010000027.1:0-56304 GCF_025653725.1 Shewanella sp. SM74
AATCTGTGTGAACACTCAACAAACATTAAGTTAGTCGTATAGGTAAGGAGGTGATCCAGCCCCAGGTTCCCCTAGGGCTACCTTGTTACGACTTCACCCCAGTCATGAACCACAAAGTGGTGAGCGCCCCCCCGAAGGTTAAGCTACCCACTTCTTTTGCAGCCCACTCCCATGGTGTGACGGGCGGTGTGTACAAGGCCCGGGAACGTATTCACCGTGGCATTCTGATCCACGATTACTAGCGATTCCGACTTCATGGAGTCGAGTTGCAGACTCCAATCCGGACTACGACGAGCTTTGTGAGATTAGCTCCACCTCGCGGCTTTGCAACCCTCTGTACTCGCCATTGTAGCACGTGTGTAGCCCTACTCGTAAGGGCCATGATGACTTGACGTCGTCCCCACCTTCCTCCGGTTTATCACCGGCAGTCTCCCTAGAGTTCCCACCATTACGTGCTGGCAAATAAGGATAGGGGTTGCGCTCGTTGCGGGACTTAACCCAACATTTCACAACACGAGCTGACGACAGCCATGCAGCACCTGTCTCASRGTTCCCGAAGGCACTAAGCTATCTCTAGCGAATTCYSTGGATGTCAAGAGTAGGTAAGGTTCTTCGCGTTGCATCGAATTAAACCACATGCTCCACCGCTTGTGCGGGCCCCCGTCAATTCATTTGAGTTTTAACCTTGCGGCCGTACTCCCCAGGCGGTCTACTTAATGCGTTAGCTTGAGAGCCCAGTGTTCAAGACACCAAACTCCGAGTAGACATCGTTTACGGCGTGGACTACCAGGGTATCTAATCCTGTTTGCTCCCCACGCTTTCGTGCATGAGCGTCAGTCTTTGTCCAGGGGGCCGCCTTCGCCACCGGTATTCCTCCAGATCTCTACGCATTTCACCGCTACACCTGGAATTCTACCCCCCTCTACAAGACTCTAGTTCGCCAGTTCGAAATGCTATTCCTAGGTTGAGCCCAGGGCTTTCACATCTCGCTTAACAAACCGCCTGCGCACGCTTTACGCCCAGTAATTCCGATTAACGCTCGGACCCTCCGTATTACCGCGGCTGCTGGCACGGAGTTAGCCGGTCCTTCTTCTGTAGGTAACGTCACAGATATARCGTATTAARYTACACCCTTTCCTCCCTACTGAAAGTGCTTTACAACCCGAAGGCCTTCTTCACACACGCGGCATGGCTGCATCAGGGTTTCCCCCATTGTGCAATATTCCCCACTGCTGCCTCCCGTAGGAGTCTGGGCCGTGTCTCAGTCCCAGTGTGGCTGATCATCCTCTCAGAACAGCTAGGGATCGTCGCCTTGGTGAGCCATTACCTCACCAACTAGCTAATCCCACCTAGGTTCATCCAATCGCGGAAGGCCCGAAGGTCCCCTCCTTTCCCCCGTAGGGCGTATGCGGTATTAGCAGTCGTTTCCAACTGTTATCCCCCTCGACTGGGCAGATCCCTAGGCATTACTCACCCGTCCGCCGCTCGCCACCTCAGCTAAGAAGCATCGCGTTTCAACTCATACATTACTGTATGTACATATTACTATGAACACTCAGTCACGCTTCTCGTTGAGGAGAATGACTTGAAAACATTGATTTAAATTTTTGACTGCCAACCCGAAGATTAAGCAGTTTCGATTAACTCAACACCTGTGAGTGTCCACACAGATTTCTTGTTTTATCTTGTTAAAGAGCAACTCAATATTCGTAAGGGAACTTGAGTACCACACTGAGCGCCGAACGCTTCCAGTTGGCTAGGGCTGCGTATTCTACGCATTTCCCGTTTCGCGTCAAGGAGTTTTTGCAAACTTTCTCAACACTCATCAATCAGTAAACTCATCGATGAACTGTCACATCAGCATGCTTTCGCTGTCTGCCGTGTCAGTGGATGCGCATTATAGGCAGCAGAGAATTTTGTGCAACCCCTATTTTAAGGAAATTTGCAGTTAATTCTAATTATCTAATCTAGCCACACCATACCCACCACTTACCCCCAAAGTTATCCACAATTCAGTCAAGGCTTCGCCTCTGTTTCGCATTATGTAAAGCCAAAGCCATCAGATGATTTGTTGGTAGTTATGAAAATAGAAGACTTTCGTCTTTTAAAAAGAAGGTTAAACGGGGCTAAGTGCGAGATTGACCGACGGATCGGCTTAATTGGATTTTTAATGACGACAACGCGTGACCATTAGTAAGTAGCGAGTTTGTGATGTAAGAACTGAAGGCATGACTATGATAGGGTTCATTGGTGCATATATGCATATAGATGTAGAAATAAAACAAACCCACAAAAAAGCCAGCTTACGCTGGCTTTTTACATCAAGTTACCTTAACGGCAATCGATTACACGGCAGTCTGGAAGATCACTTCCGATGCTTTTTTTGTGTAAGACTCGATTTGATCGAAATTCAAGTAACGGTATGTGTCAGCTGCAGTTGCATCTAACTCTTTAGCGTATTCTTGATATTCTTCAGGTGACGGCAGACGACCTAACAGTGCAGCAACCGCAGCCAGTTCAGCAGAGGCTAAGTAAACGTTAGCACCTGTACCTAAACGGTTAGGGAAGTTACGGGTAGAAGTCGATACCACAGTTGAACCTTCAGCTACACGTGCTTGGTTACCCATACACAGTGAACAACCTGGGATCTCGATGCGCGCGCCTACACGACCAAAAATCGCGTAGTAGCCTTCTTCAGTCAGCTGATCTCTATCCATCTTAGTCGGTGGTGCAATCCACAGACGTGTTGGCAGGGTTTTAGCAAACTTGTCTAGCATCTTACCGGTTGCGCGGAAGTGACCGATGTTGGTCATACAAGAACCTACGAACACTTCGTCAATCTTAGTTTGCGCAACAGATGACAGTAAAACGGCATCATCAGGATCGTTTGGCGCACACAGGATTGGCTCTTTGATGTCATTTAAGTCGATTTCGATTACTGCAGCGTACTCAGCATCTTTATCAGCACTCATCAGCTCAGGATTGGCTAACCACTCTTGCATGCCTTTGATACGACGTTCAATCGTACGACGATCGCCATAACCTTCAGCGATCATCCACTTGAGCATGATGATGTTTGAGTTCAGGTATTCAATGATAGGTTCTTTGTCTAACTTGATGGTACAACCGGCAGCAGAGCGCTCAGCTGAAGCATCAGACAGTTCGAAAGCTTGTTCAACTTTCAGTGATTCTAAGCCTTCGATTTCCAGTACGCGACCAGAGAAGATGTTTACTTTACCTTTCTTCTCAACGGTCAGCATGCCCAGTTCAATGGCTTTTAATGGGATAGCATGAACCAGATCACGCAGTGTGATACCCGGTTGCATTTTGCCCTTGAAGCGCACTAATACGGATTCAGGCATGTCGAGTGGCATAACGCCAGTCGCAGCAGCAAACGCTACTAAGCCAGAACCCGCTGGGAATGAAATACCAATTGGGAAACGCGTATGTGAGTCACCACCCGTACCAACTGTATCTGGTAGCAGCATACGGTTTAACCATGAGTGGATAACACCATCACCTGGACGCAGTGATACACCGCCGCGGTTCATGATGAAATCTGGCAGAGTATGATGTGTGTTCACATCAACTGGCTTTGGATAAGCCGCAGTGTGACAGAATGACTGCATAGTCAAATCAGCACTGAAACCTAAACAAGCTAAATCTTTCAGCTCATCACGGGTCATAGGACCTGTCGTGTCTTGTGAACCAACAGACGTCATCTTAGGTTCGCAGTATTGACCAGGACGCACACCCGCTACGCCACAGGCTTTACCGACCATCTTCTGCGCAAGTGTATAACCTTTACCGGTATCAGCGACATCTTGAGAACGCACAAAGACGTCAGATAACCCTAAGCCTAATACGTCACGGGCTTTGTCAGTTAAACCACGACCGATGATCAATGGAATACGACCACCAGCACGAACTTCGTCTAACAAGACTTCCGTTTTTAAGCTGAATTCTGAAATCACTTCGTCGCTATCGTGACGCTTAACCACACCGGCGTATGGGTAGATGTCAATCACATCGCCCATTTCCATCTTGTTTACGTCAAGCTCGATTGGCAGTGCGCCCGCATCTTCCATAGTGTTGAAGAAAATCGGTGCAATTTTACCGCCAAGGCAGAAACCGCCAGCGCGCTTGTTAGGTACGAATGGAATATCATCGCCCATAAACCACAGTACTGAGTTAGTCGCAGATTTACGTGATGAACCCGTACCCACAACGTCACCCACATATACTAATGGATGACCTTGTGCTTTTAATGCTTCGATTTTTTTCACTGGGCCAACGGCGCCAGCAACATCAGGCTCGATACCATCACGGGCGTTTTTCAGCATAGCTAACGCGTGCAATGGGATATCAGGACGTGACCATGCATCTGGTGCAGGTGACAAGTCATCGGTGTTGGTTTCACCAGAAACTTTAAATACTGTCAGAGTGACTTTGTCGGCCAGTTTTGGACGGCTTAAATACCAATCTGCATTCGCCCACGCTTCAACCACTTGCTTAGCAAACTCATTGCCCGCTTCCATCTTCTCAACCACATCGTGGAAAGAATCAAACATCAGCAGAGTGTGAGATAGCGCTTTAACGGCTAAAGGTGCTAACGCTGGATTATCCAGCTGCGCGATCAGAGGTTCGATGTTGTAGCCGCCTTGCATTGTGCCTAATAACTCAGTAGCACGCTCAGCAGACAGAATCGGTGATTTTTCAGTGCCTTTGGCAACCGCATCTAAAAAAGCAGCTTTAACATAAGCAGCTTCATCAACACCTGGGGGAATTCGATTTTCAAGCAGGTCGAGAACGAAAGCCTCTTCACCTGCGGGTGGATTTTGAACTAACTTAACCAGTTCAGCCACTTGATGTGCATCTAATGGCTTAGGGACTACGCCCTCTGCAGCACGTTCTGCGACGTGTTTACGATATGCTTCTAGCACGGCAACATTCCTCTTTGTTTGGCGCTCTAACAACGAAACTGCACGTCTTCTTAATTGAAGCTGACAGTCCGACATGATCGACCCGTATTTCCGGCCTGCAGTATACTACAGCTTTGCAAAAGTATGAATCAGGTCACACTCGGCAAAAAGCGAAATAAGGACTAAATCCGGCGGCGAATGCCAACTTACGGGAAGATTAAAACAAGTGAAATTAGACAATAGTTTGAAAACAGACAAAAAACCATACACTACAAATAGTTAACAATGTTTCATTAATTTTAAATCGAACAAGCAATTTTCCGCGCCCCAGAGCAAATAGGTATAAATTTTTCTCATCTTGCTGCATTTTGGCTTTTAAGATGCAGTGCGAGAACTTACACTCAGGCTTAATTTACTGCATATCTCAGTTATTTCCTTAGTCCATCGGAGTACCAATGACATCCCTTAGCATTCAAGCCGTTATTTTTGATATGGATGGCGTTTTAATCGATTCAGAACCCCTATGGCAGCGAGTCGAGTATGAAGTGTTATCCGCACTCGGCGTGCCAGTGACGATAGAGACGATTCAACAAACCACGGGCTTACGCATCGATCAATGCGTCGATTATTGGTACCACAAGGCACCTTGGCCACACTATGATAATGCCAAGGTCAGCCAAACGATTGTTGATAAAGTTGCAAATGAAATTCTGGTTAGCGGCGAAGCTATGCTGGGCGTCCACGAAGCGATTGATCACTGCCAAGCGCTTGGCCTTAAAATCGGCTTAGCGACTTCATCCCCAAATACCATTATCCAAGCAGTATTAACGAAGTTAGATCTCAGTGAAAAGTTTATGGCGATAGAATCGGCTGAACACCTAATCTATGGCAAACCCCACCCAGAAGTTTATTTGAATTGCGCTAAGGCGTTAGATGTTGATCCCCGTTGTTGTCTTGCCATCGAAGATTCCTTTAACGGCTTAATTGCCGCCAGAGCAGCCAACATGCAAACGGTCGCGATCCCTGCGCCAGAACAAAGAGGCGATGCTAAGTGGATTATCGCCCATCATCAGGCCGAGAGTTTGTTGGCATTAACAACAATTTTGGCAAAATAACGTCACAACACACCGAGTTTCTGCAGGGCGGATAAGCTTAGTCTTTGCCCTACGGATAAATGACAGAATGGTGTATGCACCAGAAGGAATTCAATGTGAAGTACCTATCCTTAATACTGCCCATGGGTTTAATACTTATATCCACCTGTTTACCCGCTAGTGCAGGTGAGACCATGCACTGTAAACAACAAGTGATCAATACGGGCGATACTTTAACGACTGTGCAGGATAAATGCGGCTCGCCCAGTGATATTCGAGAATACAGTTTGCCCGCGACTTATCTCAACGCTAACGGAGACAGGGTGATCGATCCCAGCAAGTTGCCGACTGAGTATCAAGAATGGACCTATGACTTTGGACCAACACGCTTAATGCGCCGCCTGTATGCCACTGATAATAAAGTCACAAAAATTGAATCCTTAGGTTACGGACATTAATCGGCAGAATCCTAGATTATGGTCATCAATGAAAAAGCCAGACATTGTCTGGCTTTTTATTTCAATCTACTGAATATATTACCAAATTTTCACACGTTCATCTGGTGTTAAATACATTTTATCGCCTTCTTTCATATCGAAGGCCTTATAGAAGGCTTCCACGTTACGTGGCGTACCCATGGCACGATAATGGCTTGGTGAATGCGGATCTGTCAGCAAACGACGGCTCAGCTCTTCATCACGGTAATTACGGCGCCATACTTGCGACCAACCCACAAAGAAGCGTTGCTCACCCGTTAAACCATCGAGCACAGGTGCAGGTTTGCCGTTAAGGCTCATCAAATACGAACGTGCCGCTACGGTTAAACCACCTAAGTCGCCGATGTTTTCCCCTAAGGTCAAATCACCATTAACAAACTTGCCGGGCATTGCCTCATAACCTGAGTATTGGGCAGACAACTGCTTACCGCGCTTTTGGAACTCTTCTCTGTCTTTATCTGACCACCAATCACGCAGGTTGCCATCACCATCGTATTTAGCGCCTTGGTCATCAAAACCATGGCTAATTTCATGGCCGATCACGGCACCTATACCACCGTAGTTAACGGCATCATCGGCATCCATATTAAAGAATGGCGGTTGCAGAATCGCAGCAGGGAACACAATTTCGTTTTTCACTGGACTGTAATAAGCATTCACCGTTTGTGGTGTCATGCCCCATTCCGTACGATCAATTGGCTTGCCTAGCTTGTTAATCATGTCTTGATATTCAAACTGAGCGTAACGCATGTAGTTACCGACTAACTCGTCAGCCTTAATATCTAAACCTGAGTAATCTTTCCATTTATCTGGATAGCCAATTTTGTAGGTAAATTTAGCCAGTTTTTCTTGGGCGGCGACTTTGGTTTCTGGCGTCATCCACTCAAGTTCATTAATGCTGACTTCAAAACCTTTGATCAAGTTTTTGATCATAGTTTCCATGCGCGCTTTAGCTTCTGGCTTGAAGTATTGCTTAACATACTCTTCACCCACTAACTCACCAATCACTTGGTCAGCACCATCAACTGCTTTTTTCCAGCGTGGCTGCTGCTCTTCGATACCCATTAAGGTTTTGCTCTTAAAGGCGAAGTTCAAATCAACAAAGTTTTTACTCAGTAACTCGGCGTAGCTATCCACTAAGTGGAACGCAAGATAATCCTGCCAAGCCGATACAGGGAATGTCTCGAAACTGGCGCCGAGTTTTTCAAAATAAGAGGGCTGACGCACGATCACTTCAGTCACTTTATCGCCTAAGCCCGCACTCGCAGCAAAGGCATTAAAATCGAATTGACCGGTTAACTTTTGCAGTTCAGCACGATCTAACTTGTTGTATGCCTTGTTGGCATCACGGGATTCAACTCGGCTCCACTGACTTTTGGCGATCATCATTTCGATGTCAGCGACGTTTTTAGCCGCACGTTTAGCGTCCTTGTAACCCGCTTCAGTCAGTATATCTGTCACATACTTGGCCATGGCTTGGCGATTAGCGGCAAACTTAGGGTCATCTTTAAGGTAATAATCACGATCCGGTAGCGTGAGGCCTGACTGGCTTAAATACACCGCATACTGGGTTGAGTTTTTAGCGTCATTATTGACGTAAAAACCAAAAGGAATACCAGAACCCGTCGTCAGTAATTTGCCCATAACAGCGGGTAAGTCAGCGTGCGTTTTTGCGCCAGCGATATCGGCCAGCAATGGCTTAAGCGGAGTAACACCTAAGGTTTCAAGCAAATCGGTATTCATAAAGCTAGCATTGAAATCACCGATTTTCTGCTCATTCGAGCCTGCGGCAGGATTCTTTTTAGCGGCCGCTTCGTCGATAATTTTCTTCAATGCATCTTGGCTTTGGTCGTACAACACAGAAAACGCGCCATAATTAGATTTGTCAGCAGGAATAGGCGTATTTGCCAACCATTTTCCATTAACGCTGTAATAGAAATCATCTTGATGGCGAACTGAGGCATCAAAGTTTTGCAATTCAATGCCAGACACCGCGACGGCTTCAGTTTTAGGCTCAGTACTACAAGCCGCTAAACCTAAACTCAAGGCGATACTCAGTGCCAGTGTGCTTATCTTCTTCATTGTTTTCCCCAGCTTCCGTTGAGAGTTATTATTTTTCCCGCAAAACCTTAGCATCTTGACACGCCTCACAGTAGTAAGATTTTGTAAAAGGATATGACACTTTAGCGACACTCTTAGCTATTTCGGCAAGATAACTTCCATGGGATAACGCTTATAGGTTTTCCATCGACCAAAAAATAAGGGCACAACCTCAGTCATGCCCTTAAGTTCTTTACACAAATCTCAAACTAGAAGTTTTTACCCACAAATAAATAGAAGGACTTATCGCCAAGATCTGTGATCCCAAAACCAAGTGCCGCGGGTCCCATGGAAGTATCTGTACCGATATAAAGACTCGATGCATAAATCAGATCGGTCAGGGTGACGTCAGTACGCTCGTCCCAGACATTCCCCGCCTCTAAGCTCCAACCTAGGTATAGAGGATAATCTGTCATACCTAGCGCATCACGCCCGAGATCATATTGATAAATAAAGGCCCCAAACACTTTATGTGCGCCCATAATGGAGTCTTTATGGTAACCAGACAGGTTTAAGAATCCTCCCAGCTCGGATAAATGCAGCGTATTGACACCATCATTATTGTTGGTAGCAATCGATGCCTTACCAACAAAAGCGTGGTTACCGACACTCAAGGCACCTTTCCAGTCGGCCTCTATTTGCACGCTAAATTGGTTTTGATTATCGTCGATACTGTCATTGAAATCTTCATTACGCACGTAGACGTTTAAGGTTACGCGATTACCTGATGTTGGAAAGCTAATGCTATCTAAGCTATCGTAACCGAACCTAAAGTAAGCACCATAGGAACTAAAATCTAAGTCCTGCGTTAACCAAACATCATTGACTATCGACCCCTTCTCTGCGACTAAGCCTAACTCAATCATCCCTTGTAAGGTGTAGTTATAACCTATGCCTAATTCAATCGTATGGGTTTTCTTGTCGAAGGTTAAGATACGACTGTTATTATCGTATAAGTCCCAATCACGGGTATCGTATTGATAGCGGGCACGGCTAAAGAACTGTTGGTCCCTGTCTAAAGGCTGATAGAACTCAGTTGCAAACAACTTTTCAATGCCGAGTTTGACCTCATTACGCCACTCGCCACCATTAAAGGTCAAATCGGTCATGGTATAAGCCATGTCAAAACTGATGGCAGATTCTGAATTAAAGTCATCCTCCCAATTAAAGCCCAGTTGGAAATAATTCGGCCCCCAAGACTTAGCCTTAGTGGTGACTGTGAGTATGCGGCCATCCTCACCTTCTACAAATTCAGCATCGACACGCTCAAATTTATTGAGGGAGTAAATACGCTTTAACGCCTCATTAAGCTCGTCTTTAGATACAGCTTGCCCAGGTTTAATATCCAAGGTTTCCGTCAAGAGATTCAAACTCACCTTAGATTGGTTTTCAAATACGATTTCATTAATGGGATGACGTACATCCGCCATTAATAATTTACCTTTGGCTTTTTTAGCCTCGACGTAGGCAGCATATTCCTCAGGGCTCACGCTCATACTGCTCAACTTATAAAGCTGACCATTAGCGGCTTCTTTTCCAAGGGTTAATGCCAGCGGCATAATAGTGAAATCAGTGGTGCTGAGGGCGTCAATCGCGGGTCGGATCAATACATCTTTATCTGTCAGTAATTGTTTTTGTTTTTCAGTGCTGGCATTGGTCAAAAAATTAGAGAGCTGATCGAGCACTGCGATAGTACTGTCTAATTTATCTTTTTTGACCAGAGGCGAGCCAATATCGACGGCGATAATAATATCGGCTCCCATGGCCTTAACCACATCGACGGGCATGTTATTAGCAATACCACCATCGACCAATAACTTGCCTTCAATTTGTGCGGGCTGAAGTGCACCAGGTACAGTTGCAGACGCTTGCATGGCTTTAACCATACTGCCGTGACTAATCACCACAGGTAAGCTAGTTTCTAAGTCGGTTGCAACCGCTCGGTAGGGAATGGCTAAATCATCAAAATGACCAAATTGCTGTACCAGATCTGTCGACTGACGTAAAAGTTGTGACATAGTCTGTCCACGTAGCAGACCACTTGGCGCCCTCACTTGGCCTTCGTTATAGCCAATGTTTAATGGAATATTGTAACGGTCGCGTAACTGTTTATCCCTGTAACTCAAAATATTGCGCGGTATGGTGTCCGAGTAGCCACTGTCCCAGTTGACCCCCATCATGATAGTTTCCACTTCACTCGCACTGTAACCCAGTGAATACATGCCAGCGACATAGGCGCCTATACTGGTGCCCGCGATATAATCGACTGGGATGTTATGTTCTTCTAATATTTTAAGCACGCCCACGTGGGCGGCGCCTTTAGCACCACCACCACTGAGTACGACACCAATTTTAAGGCGCTCTGCAGCCAAAGACGGGGTAACACACAAACACAAAATAATAGAAGCGAGTAGTTGGCGCATCATGTGAGGCTACTTTTTATGGGATAAAAATCCGAGTTATATTAACAAACTTATCGATTTAACCGTCAGTCATATTTTATCTGGACCGACTAGTGATAAGTTTGTGTACTCTTTATACAAAAAGATGAAGTTTAATTGAATAAACCGCTAAACAAAATATCCATCACCACTGAAGACGATAACGTTTACATCTCAAGCTCACTGGCTTATATCGTGCAGACGATTACCCATCAGCGATACAAATATTAAGTATTCGCGAGCCAATAATAGACTATGTTTCTAGCTTAATGATCAATAGAGACGATTTTGTTATCTGTCTCTAAATAGCGCTCAAAATCATCAACGCACATAGGTTTAGCAAAATAATACCCTTGAATAATATAACAGCCACGGCTAAAGACTTGCTCTAACTGCTCAACCGTCTCAATCCCTTCAGCAACCACATTTAATTTAAGGTTACGGGCTAATTCAATAATACTACTCACAATCGCCTGATCTGCGGTATTAGTGGCGATATCAATCAAAAAGGAGCGATCAATTTTTAGAGTATTGACCTCAAAATTACGCAAATAAGCCAGTGAAGAATACCCAGTACCAAAGTCATCGATGGCAACCTCGATCCCCAAAGATTTCAATCGAGTCAGATGGTCTTTAGCGACATGCAACTCCTTCATCAATACGCCTTCGGTGATTTCTAATCCTAAAGATGCTGTTGGCATTTGGGTTTCTTGTAAAATTCTTTGGATATCTTCAATAAAATCTGGCTGCCTAAAATGCACCGCCGAAATATTAACCGACAACTTAAAGCCCGAGCCATAGCGGTTAGTCCAATTGGCGCCCTGCACACAGGCTTGTCTTAATACCCAGCGGTCAATATCAACAATTAAACCGCAGGCCTCAGCAACTTTAATGAAAATATCGGGGCGAATAAATCCGTCTTGCGGATGTTTCCAGCGAATTAATGCCTCCATTCCTATGAGCCTATCATTACGCAAAATATCAATTTGCGGCTGGTAATAAAGCTCGAACTCTTGCCGCTCTATAGCTTTGCGTAAATCGGCTTCAAGCCGTAAATGATAGAGGGCTTGAGCATTACGCTCCGAGGAATAATATTGAAAATTGCCTCGCCCTTCTTCTTTGGCATGGTACATAGCAAGATCGGCATTCTTGATAAAAGCCTCAGGCTGCACCGCATCGTCGGGCCAAATACTGATGCCTATACTGGTCGAAATATAAAATTCCCGACCATACAACTTAAAAGGCGCGACAATTTGCTCCAACAGGCGCTCGGCGACATGGTTAATATCGTCAATGCTGTTTGCATTGCGGAGTAAAATCACAAATTCATCGCCACCAAAACGACAGAGTAAATGCTCGCTGGAAATACAAGATTGCAGTCGACTTGATGCTTCGACCAGCAGTGCATCGCCCATGCTATGACCATAGGAATCATTAACATGCTTAAATCTATCGAGATCTAAAAACAGTAACGCCAGTTTCTCACCTGTTTGTTGCGCAGCTTGAATCGACTGTAATAGACGGCTAGAAAATAAGGAGCGATTTGGCAAACCAGTAAGCACATCGTAATTAGCCAAACGGCGTAAATCGGCTTCAGTACGTTTACGCTCCGTGATATCCGAGAATACCACCACATAGTGGGTTACTTTCCCGTTAATACTTTGCATCACCGACACGTTTAGCCACACAGGACAGAGTTGCTGATTGGAACGGATTAACTCCCGCTCTCCAGTCCAAGACTGACTATCACGGAGAAGTTGCTTAATCTCCGATGCTAACCCGTCATTCATCTGTACGAATTGTGCAAATGGTTGCCCGACTAAGTCGTCAGAATCTATACCAATAATTTGTTGCGCAGCGTAATTAGCAACGCGAATACCGCCTTCGACATCTAAAATCAACACACCTTCAGAGGTATTGCCAAACGCTTTCGCCAATAAATTAATTTCATCTTCTAGCTGGCGTTGCACAGTAATATCGCTATAAATACCCGCGACCCGTTCAATTTCATTTGAGTGCTTATTGCGAGCAACTGGCCGCCCTCTAACCCTCAGCCATCCCCAATTACCGTCCTTACGCTGATAGCGATATTCGGCCTCGAATCGGTCAATCTCACCCGCCATCATGTTATCCCACTGAGCGAGAGCTTTCTCCCTATCCTGCGGATGCACAGGCAAATCCTCTAAGCTCACCACAATCTCATTGGCATGCGTACCAAGAACCGAACCGCGATTATCAAGGTGAAATGCCTGAGTATTTTTATGCCACTCCCAGAGATCTGAGTCACTGCCGCGCAAAGACTGCCTTAACCTGTCCTCACTTTCCGTTAATGCCAGATTCATCTGCTTAAATGTATTGATCTGTCGTTGTCGATACCAAGCAAGACTTAAAGCAATAATAGAAAATAACAGCAGCAAAATACCTTTAAAACCTTGGGATAACCACCAATGCTGCTCAACATAAAAAGGGTAAGAGAACGGCTTATCTGACCATATCCCATTAACTTGACTCAAAATATCTAGCACATAGCCACCCGCAGCTAATCCTGCGAGGTTGATCTGAGATTCCCCCTGCAACAAGACATAATGGCTATCTTCATCCTGATAACGTAATCGGTATTTAAATTGGATTGGCGAATCATCGAGATAATCTAAGTTAGTGATTTGAAAACTCACCATATTCGCATCGGGTTTGATGGTCATCAGGTTACGCGGCAACAAGGATACTTCTGTCGTGTTGTTATAGTACACAGAGACAGATTCAAGCATCACATGGTCATCGGTTATACGATTGACCAGCCTATTGACATCGAGTCGCATCACACCTTCAGGTGTTCCTAAGTAAAAGCCTGTTTTTGGCGAATAAAAATAAGCGCCCTCGTTCATTTCATCGGAAATCAAACCATCGAGTTGATTAAACATGGCGATATTGCCCGTTTGAATATCCTGACGAATCAAAGAATCAGCACAACCCACAAGATTTGACTTAGGGGTCTTTTGAATAAAAAACACTGAACTACAATTTAATTGCCATTCGGAAGTCAGTGAAACTAACGATTCCGTCTGCTGCTGATATTCAAACAAACCTTTTTCATAGGAACCAAACCAGATAATTCCCGGGGACATTTCTTCAATATGGCTAATCGTTGGTTGTGCCGCAAAAGCATTAAATAAGTGCCGTTGATCATGAAACTCGTTTTGACTGTCTATGTAACCAAAGACTTTTTTACCGCCAACCCAAAGACGACCGTCAGAGCTGCGATAAATAGTGCGGATCACAGGCCGCTTGGGGCCATCAAATTCGTTCGATGACTTATCAATATCAAATGGCTGGGGCTCATAGAGTCCCATTTCCCAAAAATAGAGTCCCGTGGTAGTCGCAATCCAGACGCGTCCTTTCAGTTTGGGATCCCGATAAGTTTTATATATGAGCTTATTTTTAAAGTCATCCTGACCGTGAGTCCATTTAGAAAAACTGCTTCCTTGCAAGGTCTCTTTATCAATAACAAAAAGACCACTGGTTGTTGAGATCAGTAAATAATGGTCCTCAAACTCACTAATATCATAAATACTTTCGTGGGGATTAAACCCCTCAATCGGAATGTTAACCGCTTTTTTACTGCCCTTAGCAACAAAATCTACACTGGAAGAACCGAGCCAAACCCCTTCATCACTGGCATGTACAGACCAGGTCATGGCATCGCTCAGCTGATAGGGTTCATCTGCCGCATAAGTATCAAGAATGAAATCAGGCGGTGACGCTAACAATGCCAATCCATCACCAGAGCCTCCAACCCACATCAAGCCTGCATCATCAAACAACATGGCTTTCAGCGTTTCCATGTTGGCCTCAGCCTTCAACTCTTGCTGATAATTCTCAATCAACCGCGTCTCAGGCGACCATTTTAACAAGCCAATACGACTGGCAAACCACAAATACCCTTTAGCATCTTCAATGATCGCTGTGCTCCAATCGGGTAATTCTGGCACAGGTGTAATTTGATGAGCGATTTGATCTAATTGATAAACACCACGCCCTGTCGCAATCCAGATCCTATGTTGAGTATCCTCCAACATATCGAGAATACTGCCCATAGATTCGGTCCAAGGGTATTGAAATAGCCGTTCGCCCTTGTTGTCGAGGAGCTCTAGTTGCAACTGCCCCGCAACCAACATGTGTCCATTGGGCATAAGCAATAACTTGCGCCAAGGAAGGTCGCGATTAACAGCTAATTGAGTGATAAGGCGAAGTTCTGACTTTGAAGGGGAAAACTCATAGATCTGACCATTATCAATTAATAATCGCCATGTTTTGCTATTCTTGCGGGCTGCCGATATCAGCGCACCACCTGGAAACTGCGGGAATAGATAGGGAGAACCAAACGCGGTAAATTGATTTTGTACTATATCGTAAAGGTAAATCGCGGCATTGGTACTGACCAATAACTTGTCTCGGTCGATGTTCACCACTGTCGTTAAAAAGTCATCCGCAAGCCGTGATTCCGTGCCAATTTTATCAATGCGCCGCACCTTAGAATTACTGACCCGATACAAGCCCTGCTCAGTAGCTGCCCATACAAAACCGTAGTCATCTAAGGCTAAACCTCGGATGCTGGTGACAGCTAAACCGTCTCTATCGGTAAAAACACGCTGCACGAAGCCGCCCGCCCAAGCCGAATGGACGCTAATCAGTGAAAGGATGAAACATGTCAGAATTGTTCTAATTATTTTTGTTTGCATGTGACAACTTACCGCATACCATAGTTGTACTGTAGCAGCTCAATCCCTTCAATTCATCCGCTTGTTTACATAAAAGTTACAAAAAAATACAGGCAATAAAAAAGCGCTCAAGTGAGCGCTTTTTTAATCGACAGCTAAATTACTTTTTCTTTGCCTTTGGGTTTGGCAAATCAGTAATAGAACCTTCGTACATTTCAGCCGCTAAGCCTACTGATTCGTGCAGTGTTGGGTGAGCGTGAATGGTTAATGCTAAATCTTCAGCATCACAACCCATTTCAATCGCTAGACCGATTTCGCCCAACAACTCGCCGCCGTTAACACCCACAATAGCACCACCGATCACGCGGTGAGTATCTTTGTCGAAAATCAGCTTAGTCATACCTTCAGAGCAATCTGATGCAATCGCACGGCCACTTGCAGCCCATGGGAAAGTCGCAGTTTCATAAGCAATACCTTGCTCTTTCGCTTCTTTCTCAGTCAAACCTACCCAGGCCACTTCAGGGTCTGTGTAAGCGATTGATGGGATGACTTTTGGATCGAAGTAATGCTTCATGCCCGCGATCACTTCGGCCGCTACGTGGCCTTCGTGCACGCCTTTGTGAGCCAACATTGGTTGACCAACGATGTCACCGATTGCGTAGATGTGCGGTACGTTAGTACGTAATTGCTTGTCTACGTTGATGAAACCACGCTCATCAATCTTAACACCGGCTTTGTCGGCGTCGATCAGCTTACCATTTGGCGTACGGCCGATGGCGACTAATACCGCATCGTAACGTACTGGTTCAGCTGGCGCGCTCTTACCTTCCATAGAAACATAGATACCGTCTTCACGGGCTTCAACCGCTGTGACTTTAGTTTCGAGGATCAGGTTGAATTTCTTCTTGATTTGCTTAGTGAATACGCGAACCACATCTTTATCAGCCGCAGGGATCACTTGGTCGAACATTTCAACCACGTCGATTTCACTGCCTAAAGATGAATACACAGTACCCATTTCTAAACCGATAATACCGCCGCCCATCACTAACAACTTGCCAGGAACTTCTTTCAGTTCTAATGCGTCGGTCGAATCCCAAATACGTGGATCTTCATGGGGAATAAATGGCAGTTTGATTGGGCGAGAACCGGCAGCGATGATCGCTTGCTCGAACTGAACGACAGTCACAGTGCCGTCTTCAGCAGTGACTTCCAGTGTGTTAGGGCCAGTGAATTTACCGAAACCGTTAACCACGTTCACTTTACGCATCTTGGACATACCGCCCAAGCCGCCAGTCAATTGGCTGATCACTTTTTCTTTAAAGCCACGTAACTTATCTAAATCGATAGTTGGCTCACCGAACACCACACCATGGGCGGCAACAGCTTTGGCTTCTTCGATAACTTTAGCGACGTGTAACAGTGCTTTAGATGGGATACAACCCACGTTCAGACACACACCACCTAAAGTGCTAAAACGTTCAACGATAACGGTTTGTAGACCTAAGTCCGCCGCACGGAAAGCCGCAGAATAACCTGCTGGGCCTGCTCCTAATACCACTACCTGAGTTTTGATTTCGTTACTCATGTTTTCCTCTAATTCTCATTCAATCCGTTGGAGGAGACCAATCCTACCAACCGAAAATGCGCTAGCGCGTAAGGTGGGCGCATTTTAACCTGTGTTTGATACTGATCACAATAAACAAAAGGCTGCTCAAGATGAGCAGCCTTATATGCTTACAGAATCAAAGTACGAATATCGGACAGAATTCCTGACAGCGTCACACTAAAGCGTGCAGCCATTGCACCATCGATCACCCGGTGATCGTAAGATAGCGACAGTGGCAACATCAATTTAGGCTCGAACTCTTTACCATTCCACTTAGGCTTAATTTCAGATTTAGACACACCTAAAATCGCCACATCTGGGTAGTTCACGATAGGCGTAAACGCCGTACCGCCAATGCCACCTAAACTTGAAATGGTGAAACAGCTACCCTGCATATCAGCGGATTTAAGCTTGCCATCACGGGCGCGGATAGAAATATCGGCTAATTCGCGAGATAACTCGATAATGCCTTTTTTATCCACATCACGCACCACAGGCACAACCAAACCGTTTGGCGTATCAACCGCCACACCGATATGGAAATACTTCTTCTGGATCAGTGATTCGCCATCAGAGCTTAAGCTCGAGTTGAACACTGGGAACTGTTGCAGGGTTTTCGCCACGGCTTTCATCATAAAGACCAGCGGAGTGATCTTATAATCGGCTTTTTTCTTCGCCGCCGCATCGTTTTGCTGCTTACGGAACTCTTCCATCTCAGTGATATCAGCCTCATCGAACTGAGTCACGTGGGGAATGGTTACCCAGTTGCGGTGCAGGTTTGGACCAGAGATCTTCTGAATACGGCTTAATGGAATTTCTTCCACTTCACCAAACTTGCTGAAGTCCACTTTAGGCGCAGCAATCACTTGCAGACCGCCGCCATTGCCTGAACCAACAGAAGTTGCCGCAGTCGCTTTCGGACGCGACAGTTCGTATTTCACATACGCCTGTACGTCTTCTTTCATGATGCGACCTTTACGGCCAGAACCTGTCACTTGGGTCAAGTCGACACCAAACTCACGGGCTAAACGACGTACCGCAGGAGACGCATGTACCGCACCAGTAGACACAGGTGTACCTGCGCTTGGGTGATGGGGTACTGGTGGACGGCTTGCAGGTGTTGGGGCTGCAACGGGTGCAGCGCTCACTGGAGCTGGAACAGCAGCTTGAGCTACCGCTGCTGGAGCTGCACCCGCACTTACTGTTGCAACAGAAGTCGTCTCAATCGTCGCAATGACGCTACCTTGAGAAACCTTGTCACCCACTTTAACAGTCAAAGACAGCAGTTTACCGGCAAATGGCGCTGGCACTTCCATGGTGGCTTTGTCAGTTTCAAGGGTGATCAAACCTTGGTCGGCAGTGATTTCATCACCGACAGACACGAGCACTTCAATCACATCGACATTGCTGGCATCGCCAATATCCGGCACTTGAATTTCTTTTACCGCAACCACACTTGCCGCTGGTGCAGCTGGTGCTGCGGCGACTGGCGCTACCGTAGTGGCAGGAGCCGCTTGGGCAGCAACGGTTGGCGCTGCTGCAGGTGCAGCGCCGCCCACTTCAAGCATGATAACTAAAGAGCCTTGCGACACTTTATCGCCAACCGCAACTTTAACGTCTTTAACCACACCCGCGAAAGGTGATGGCACGTCCATCGTCGCTTTGTCTGTTTCTAGGGTAATTAAACCGCTATCAACTTCAATCTTGTCACCGACAGCAACCAAGACTTCGATAACCGATACATCAGTGTCGCCACCGATATCAGGTACAGTGACTTCAACCACTTTGGTTGCGCCCGTCGCAGGAGCAGCAGCCACAGGGGCTGGAGCCGCTTGAACCGGTGCAGATGCTGGTGCCGCCTGAGCGGGTGCTGCAACTGGAGCCGGAGCGGCAGCTGCCGCGCCCGCCGCTTGCATCATAGCAATCAAAGTACCTTCAGATACTTTATCGCCCACAGCCACTTTCAATTCGGCTAAAACACCGGCGAAAGGCGCTGGAATATCCATAGTCGCCTTGTCGCTTTCGACGGTAAGAATCGATTCTTCTGCCGCTAGGGTATCACCCACAGCTACACAAATTTCGATCACTTGCACTTCATCGCCGCCGATATCAGGAACAAAAACTTCTTTTAATTCAGCCATTTTTATTGCCTCTTACGCGTACTGTGGATTGATCTTGTCAGCGTCGATACCATATTCTTTAATGGCTTTTGCTAACACATCGACAGGCAGCTCTTTGCGATCAACCAGTGATTTCAGTGCCGCAATAACGATGAACTTAGCATCCACTTCGAAGTGGTGACGCAGATTCTCGCGGCTGTCTGAACGACCGAAACCGTCAGTACCTAACACTTTGTAATCGGTAGGAATATAAGCACGTAACTGTTCGCCGTAAATCTTCATATAGTCAGTCGCGACGATTGCAGGTGCATCACTTGAAATCACTTGGCTGATATAGGCTTGTTTTGGCGTTTCGGTTGGGTGCAGCATGTTCCAACGTTCAGCAGCTTGACCATCGCGAGTCAATTCGTTAAAGCTGGTCACACTGAATACGTCGGCAGTAATACCAAAGTCTTTCGCCAGTGCTTGCGCCGCTTTACGGGTTTGTTCAAGGATAGTGCCACAGCTCATTAACTGAACTTTGCCTTTACCTGAACCCGCAACCGTTTCTAACTTGTAGATACCTTTCACTATGCCCACTTCCGCACCTTCTGGCATGGCTGGTTGCTCATAGTTTTCGTTCATTGTGGTCAAGTAGTAGAAGATATCTTCTTGATTCTCGCCGTACATACGACGGATACCATCTTGTACCACAACGGCAATTTCGTAGCCGTAGGTTGGATCGTAAGTAATACAGTTAGGGATAGTGTTCGCCAATACGTGGCTGTGACCATCTTGATGCTGTAAACCTTCGCCGTTAAGCGTTGTACGGCCTGAAGTACCGCCCACTAAGAAGCCACGAGCACGCATGTCACCCGCAGCCCAAGCCATGTCGCCAATACGTTGGAAACCGAACATTGAGTAGTAGATGTAGAACGGAATCATAGGTGTATCGTTGACTGAGTAGCTCGTCGCTGCTGATACCCATGAAGACATAGCGCCGAGTTCGTTAATCCCTTCTTGCAATACTTGGCCGGTTTTATCTTCACGGTAGTAAGCAACTTGGTCAGAATCCTGCGGAATATATTTTTGGCCTTCGTGAGCATAAATACCCACTTGACGGAACAAACCTTCCATGCCGAAAGTACGGGCTTCGTCAGGAATAATTGGCACAATGTTTTTGCCAATTTTCTTGTCTTTCAGCAATGCTGTCAGCACGCGAACGAATGCCATAGTCGATGAAATTTCACGGCCGTTTGAGCCCTGTAAAATCGAATCGAAAATCTTCAGTGACGGCACTTCCATCTCTTCGGTGAACTTTTGACGACGTTGTGGCACGCTACCATGCAGCGCTTCACGACGGCTCATCATGTACTTCACTTCTTCAGAATCTGGACCTGGGTGATAGAAAGGCAGATCTTCTAACTGGTCATCTGGGATCGGAATATTGAAGCGATCGCGGAAATAACGGATAGACTCGATACCCATTTTCTTCACGTTGTGAGCGATGTTTTTACCTTCACCCGCATCACCTAAGCCGTAACCTTTTACTGTCTTAGCTAAAATCACCGTTGGGCGACCTTTGGTTTTTTGTGCATGATCTAAGGCAGCGTACACTTTCACTGGATCATGACCGCCACGGTTTAAGCGCCAAATGTCATCATCTGACATGTTAGCCACCATTTCGGCCGTTTCAGGATACTTACCAAAGAAGTGTTCGCGTGTATAAGCGCCACCTTTGGCTTTACAGTTTTGGTATTCACCGTCAACGGTTTCTTCCATTAACTGCAGTAACTTACCACTTGTATCACGGGCTAATAATGGATCCCAGTAACGACCCCAAATCACTTTAACCACTTCCCAGCCTGCGCCGCGGAATTCGCCTTCAAGTTCTTGGATGATCTTACCGTTACCACGTACAGGGCCATCAAGACGCTGTAAGTTACAGTTAACGATGAAGACTAAGTTATCTAATTCTTCACGGGCCGCTAAACCAATCGCACCTAAGGCTTCTGGCTCGTCACACTCACCGTCACCTAAGAAACAGTAAACGGTTTGTGCTGAACAATCTTTCAGACCACGGTCAGTCAGATATTTCAGGAAACGCGCCTGATAAATCGCTTGGATAGGACCTAAGCCCATAGAAACGGTTGGGAATTGCCAGTAATCCGGCATCAGTTTTGGATGTGGGTATGAAGACAGACCCTTGCCATCCACTTCTTGACGGAAGTTAGCCAGTTGGTCTTCGCTTAAACGACCTTCTAAGAATGAACGCGCATAAATACCAGGGGCGATATGGCCTTGGAAATACACTAAATCGCCACCGTCTTTTTCATTGGGTGCGCGGAAGAAGTGGTTAAAACATACGTCATAAATAGTCGCGCTTGAGGCGAAGCTTGAAATATGGCCGCCTAATTCTAAATCTTTCTTAGAACCACGAAGCACCATAGCTAAAGCGTTCCAACGGATGATGGCGCGAATGCGACGTTCCATCTCTTGGTTGCCAGGCATGTGCGGCTCTTGACCCGCAGGGATAGTGTTCAGGTAAGCCGTTGTGGCGTTATAAGGCAAGTGAGTGCCATTACGACGCGCTTTATCGATCAGCTTTTCTAATAAAAAATGCGCGCGCTCTGGGCCTTCCTGTTCCAACACGGCTTGCAGGGCATCAACCCATTCCTGAGTCTCTAACGGATCTACGTCTTGTAGCATATCTTCAGACATGACACTGTCCTTCTCTATATACATGATAATGAATGGTGTTTGCGGCATATTCCGATTTAGCTGGCAGCTAAATCACAGAACTTAAGCGCCACTCTTTAAACGGCGCAAGCTTCGCTGCAACCGGCTATCTTCTTCCCGCACAGATAACATCACCTCTTCGATGTAACTTAAGTGTTCATTCGAGGCTTCTCTGGCGGCGTCGGGATCACGACGAACGATGGCAGCGAGCAAGGCCCGTCTGTGATCGTTAGCCATAGTAGAAGCTTCTTCGCGGCGGCTTAAAAGCTCCAGGTTTTGCGCCACATTTTGATGCAGCACAGGGGTTAAACTAAGAACGAGGTGTAACATAGCCACGTTATGTGACGCTTCCGCCACAGCACGATAAAAACGCACAATCGCAGCAGCTTTTTGTTCGATATCGGTGGCGGCTTCCACCTCGAGGATCATACGCTTGATATTTTGCATATCGGCGTCGGTACCACGCAGGGCCGCAAAATAGGCCATCATGCCTTCGGTGGCATGGCGGAACTCCAGTAAGTCGTACTGACTCTCTGGATCTGAATTCATCAGTTCAACAATAGGATCGGCAAGGGTCTGCCAGAGTTGTTCTTTGACATAAGTACCACCGCCTTGGCGGCGCATTAACAGTCCTTTTGCCTCAAGCTTTTGAATAGCTTCACGCAAAGAAGGTCGAGACACTTCAAACTGGATCGCCAGTTCGCGTTCAGGCGGTAACTTCTGACCGGGCTGTAAACTACCCTCTAAGATCATTTGCTCTAATTGCGCCATGATCACGTCAGAAATTTTTGGCTGATTAATTTTACTATAGGCCATCAGGCGCTCAGCTCCGTTGTAAATTGGTCTTACCAATTTTTTTGAGTGAGCGCACTTTATCAAATCAGCGTTTTGATGTCCAGATTGAAGATCACTCCTTAAAAGCGATCTCGATCAAAAGCACCCACGAAGAGAGAGCATAGCGGAAAAAAATGTTTATGGGGTCAGACCATTTGACAAAAGCACGGGCTTCGCCCTACTAGGCGCTACAAAAAGCGCAGCGGATAGATGCTAGGCTCTAGATTCTAGACTAGAAGGAGCACTGCGACGCCCTAGCAGCGAAGCGTTCTCGATTCTCGCTGCGAAGCGTCCTTCTTTTAACTCACCAATCCAAAAATGGTCAGTAATGAAAGTACTGCAACAATAAGTGTAAAGTTACGTTTACTGAGTACTAATAATGCTAAAGTTGATTGTACACATATAGGTGCACTTGCGACCTCAGGTAAAGGTTGTGCCGCTAATACCGTTTCAGCAACGACAGTGCGAGCGCTCGCATTTAAGGTCAATCCATTACGGCGCCACGCCGCTAAACCTTCACTAAATTGACCACTTAAAGCATAACCAAAGGCGAAAATCCGGCTCGGTAACCAATCCAGTATCGTAATCACTTCGTTGACTAAGGGTAGCTCTAGAGATTTACGGGCATTCTCTTCGGCATAAAAACGTACCGTGCAATACAGTACAGCACCGACTGGACCTAAAAAAATGAAAAACAACGCCACGGCACCATAATAACGATAGTTAATCCAAGCAACACTTTGACCCACTTTGGCACCTAGGTCTTTCTCGGATACAGCATCTAAACACTCGCTACAATCGAGTTCGGCGGCATAATGGTAACAAGCTTGGACGTCTGAGCGGCAAGCCGCTTGCATATATTTTTTGAAAATATCACGCTGTTTCTGATGGTTAAAACAAACCACGGCCACAACAATCCATAGGGCTAAACTTAATAAGCCCCAAAACATTCCCGCCACTAACCAAGATAAAACATATACCAACAAGGCTGGTAGCACTAACGCCAACGCCATCATCACGCTTGTCAGTGACGCTTTATCACCAAAAAATGTTGTCTGATAGGATTGCAGTAAACGATCAAATTGCCATGATGAAGGAAGAAATTTAAGTCGCTCCACTAAAATGGCGACCAAGAGTGAAAATAATGCCATGGGCTGTACCTCTATAATTTGTCCATAAATAGTCTAGGTTTATATGGAATACGTCTAAAATCCAAAAAGTTAAGTGATTAACTAAGAGCGCAACGCCTGAGTATATTCCTTTAACTTGCCTAAATATCCTTCCCAATCAAAACTTTGCCCTGGGTCCGTTTTCCGCATTGGCGCAATATCACAATGACCCACAATCCGTTCAATACTCAGCAATGGATATTCTACCAGTAGGGCTTGTGTTAACTCGATAAGTGACTGATATTGCTCAGGAGTGTAAGGCTCAGTATCTGTGCCTTCCAGTTCAATACCAATGGAAAAATCATTACAATTCTCTCTCTCACCATAACGAGACACCCCAGCATGCCAAGCCCTGTCATTACAGCTTACATATTGGACACGCTCGCCATTGCGGCGGATCAAAAAGTGCGCCGACACTTGCAACCCCTGCAACGGTGCAAAGCTGGAATCGACATTAGTATCTAAACACCCTTGAAATAATTGATCAATGTAAGGTAATCCAAAGCAGCCTGCGGGCAGACTAATATTGTGGATCACTAACAAACTCACTTCATTCAAGGGACGTTGATTAAAATGTGGCGACTCACAACGCCTCGCACTATCACACCAACCCGAATCAAACCGCATGATGAGCTTATCCTCTATGCCACATATACCGCCTTACTCTAACAGTATTCCTCCAAGCAAAGAAGAAACCCTGCGCACGGAACTTACTGACTGAGCTATCTTTTAACATTGAGATCATGGAGCAAACCATCCACTCTCAATTTAAATAAGGCCGCAGCTTACTCCTTTTGCTCAATCTTCCAACCTGTTCCGTGAGACCTAAGGCCGTGGTAATCTTAACCTAAAATGCAAGTAGGCCGTAATGCAAGGACTCCGCTTATGTTAGAAAACGATATCCGCCAATCAGTAAAATCAGCCCTCAGTGAAGACTTAGGTGGCACCGAAATCAACGATCAAACCAAAGCCATCGCTTATGGCGACATCACAGCAATGTTGATCCCCGCCGATAAGTACGCTGAAGCCACTTTAATCACCCGTGAAGAAGGCGTTTTTTGTGGTAAAGCATGGGCAGAGCAGGTTTTTAACCAACTCGGTGGTGAAGTCGCACTGCATTGGCATGTGGATGATGGCGATCTAGTGTTACCCAACCAGCTATTATGTGAATTATCAGGTCCTGCGCGCGCTATTCTCACTGGCGAACGCACGGCAATGAACTTTATCCAAACACTTTCTGGTGTTGCCACCTTAACCAAACATTATGTCGATAAACTGGCGGGGACTCACACTCGCTTGTTAGATACTCGCAAGACAATTCCAGGCCTACGCACGGCACAAAAATATGCCGTCACCTGCGGCGGCGGAAAAAACCACCGTATTGGCTTATATGATGCTTTTTTGATTAAAGAAAACCACATTATGGCCTGTGGCGGTATTCGCCAAGCCGTAGATACCGCCCGCAGCTTGTATCCGAATAAACCCGTTGAAGTCGAAGTGGAGTCACTCGAAGAGCTCGCCTTAGCGCTCGACTCTGGCACAGATATCATAATGTTAGATAACTTCGACATCACTAAGATGGTCGAAGCCGTGGAAATGAACAATCAATATAAAGCTAAAGGCGCCGGCGCCAAGCTCGAAGTCTCTGGTAATGTCACCTTAGATACCTTAGCCGAATTCGCCAAAACAGGGGTGGACTATATCTCAGTTGGCGCACTCACTAAGCATGTTCGCGCCTTAGATTTATCACTCAGATTAAAAGCTTAAAACCGCTAGATGTTAGCTGGTAGTGGAATGTTCTCGCAAAGTACCGTAAGCACATTCCACTCATAAAATATTAAGGCGAAGTGCATTTTTTTGTAGGGCTCCAGCAAACAAAATGACGAAATTACGTCTGTACTATCATACTCAGCATTCACCCTTACGAAGCACCCAACGAGCCACCATTTCATGTCACCAATTTGACGACATAGAGAGACACGCCAGCTAAACTGATATTGTCAAAAAGTTGTTATAACCTAATATGTCGATAAGTTAGCCTTTTATACAAAAACAACACTTTATTAGTACTTTATACTTAATTTTTGTTTCCTTTTACCTAACTTTGTACTAACTTTTACCAAGGCGAGATGGCCGTTTGGTCAGCCTCACCTAAGGTCAGCACTGGGATTCTTTTTAAAATTGCCTAGTTCACGTTTTTGAGAGGCATATTTTTGAAAACGTTAGCCTAAGGTGCGGTTGCCGAAACAATTTATTCAAACAAGCGCGAATTGAGTAAAGCTGGCTTGGATAAATCAGCATGAGTCATTACACATGGGTCATTCAAGATCATCGGTGTACTGTTAATGTTACATAGATCATATAAATGATTTTATTGACATAAATGAGTAATAAAGTTTGATGAGATAACACAATTTATAGAGTAAAACAGCGGTTAGGTTAAACACTCTATTCAACCACAGTAAGTCACTAAATAGTTAGCTGGAGAGAAAAATGAAGGCCATGAATTTAAACAAAGCATTAAATAAAAAAGCTCAGGGTTTTACTCTGATCGAACTGATGATCGTTGTCGCCATTATCGGTATTTTGGCTGCAATTGCACTTCCTGCGTATAAGGAATATGTCACTAAAGGTAAACTTAACTCATGTGTTGCAGAAGCCGCCGCTGATACAAAAGCTCGTGTTGCAGCCATTATCGCAGAAACAACTGTACCGACATACGTAGCAGGAGCTTGTAGTGCTGTTCCTACAGGATTACCAACGACTCCAGCAACTCTCACAGCTGCAACAACTATCGACTTCGTAGCTAAAGATGCTGCAGGTAAAGCTACTTGCACATATTCAACTGCGACTTGTGTAGCTGTTCCATAAAAATTTAAAACTGAATAAAACTACAAGATACCTCACTCTTGTAGTTTTACTTTTATTATTGATTTTTTTAAATTCTACTTCTATTTGTTAACGAATTACATTAGTAACTTCGGATGATTTTTAATGCCAACATCAGGTCTTCATTTAGGTTTATCCACTCTCTTTATCCGTAAAGGTCTGTTAAATGAAGAGCAGATGGCGAACGCCATCACAAAATCCCGTCAAAATAAGCAAGCGTTAGTCAGCACCTTAGTGCAAAGTAAACTGGTTTCAGCACGTGCCATTGCTGAGATGTGCTATGAGGAATACGGCACGCCACTACTCGATCTCAATGAATTTGATCTTGCCTCGATTCCTGAGGATTTCCTCAATAAAAAACTGATTGAAAAGCACCGCTGCTTACCGCTATTTAAACGGGGAAATCGCCTCTATATCGGCACATCCGACCCGACCAATATTGCCGCCCTCGAAGATTTCCAATTTAGTGCAGGCCTCCACGCCGAAGCCATTCTGGTTGAAGAAGATAAACTTGCTAAAGCGCTAGAAAAAATCCTCGAAGAAGACATCAGCGGCCTAGATTTAGGCTGCATGGATGAAGCTGCACTGGCGAGCATTGAAATTACCGACACTGACAGACGTAATGAAGAGTCCGCAGGCGAGGCCAGCGATGATGCACCTATTGTTATCTATATCAATAAAATTCTAACCGATGCCATTCGTAAAGGAGCCTCGGATTTACACTTTGAACCCTATGAAAAGCGCTACCGCATTCGTTTTCGCATCGACGGTATTTTACACGAAGTCTCTGAGCCCCCTATAAGCCTTGCAGGTCGTTTATCTGCGCGCCTAAAAGTAATGTCGAAACTTGATATCGCCGAACGCCGCGTGCCGCAAGACGGTCGAATCAAGATGAAACTTTCCCGCACTAAGTCCATCGACTTTCGGGTCAGCACTCTACCGACCTTATGGGGCGAAAAAATTGTAATGCGGATCTTGGATTCTTCCTCCGCACAATTGGGCATTGAAAAGCTCGGCTACGAACCCGACCAAGAAAAACTTTACCTTGAGATGTTAGCAAAACCCCAAGGGATGATTTTAGTGACCGGCCCAACAGGCTCAGGTAAAACAGTCTCCCTCTATACAGGATTAAATATTCTCAATACCGAAGAGCGCAATATTTCTACCGCCGAAGATCCGGTAGAAATAAACCTTGAGGGTGTAAACCAAGTTCACATAAACTTAAAAGCCGGTCTCACTTTCGCCTCTGCTTTACGCTCATTCCTGCGCCAAGACCCAGATGTGGTGATGGTGGGCGAAATTCGCGATCTTGAAACCGCCGAAATTGCCATTAAAGCGGCACAAACGGGTCATTTAGTGTTATCGACCTTGCACACTAATTCGGCAGCCGAAACCTTGACTCGTTTAATCAATATGGGCGTACCTGGTTATAACATCGCCAGCTCAGTTAACCTGATTATTGCCCAGCGTTTGGCACGTCGACTTTGCCCCGAATGTAAGCAAGCTGAAATCATCCCTGAGCATGAACTATTACGTTTAGGTTTTGCCCAAGCACAAATTACACAAGGTTTTACCACCTTTAAACCTGTGGGCTGCGAGCATTGCTCCGGCGGCTACAAAGGCCGGGTTGGTATTTACGAAGTGATGAAGATGTCCGATGAAATAGCGCGTACTATCATGGAAGGCGGTAACTCCTTACAAATCGCCTCCCAAGCTAAAGCGCAAGGGATGCGTGATTTACGGCAATCAGGATTATTGAAAGTGATGCATGGCGTCACCAGCATTGCAGAAGTCAATCGTGTAACCAGTTTTTAAGAGTAGAGCACTGCAAAGAGCGCCCTGCTTTTACAACCAAACAGAGATTATTTATGGCTACGGCAACAACAGTAAGAAAGTCTCACGGCAAAAAAAACGAGCAAAAAAGCCAGCCCAAAATCTATACCTTCGAATGGAAAGGCGTAAATCGCGACGGCAAAAAAACGGCAGGAGAGCTTAGAGGTGCAACCGCAGCCGAAATCCGTAGTCAGCTTAAATCCCAAGGAGTAAACCCTAAGAGCGTTCGTAAGCAGTCCTCTCCGCTATTTAAGTTAGGTGAAGCCAATATCACCCCTATGGATATAGCAATGATGACCCGTCAAGTCGCGACTATGTTGGCGGCAGGCGTTCCTTTGGTAACGACATTTGAACTACTAGGCCGTGGCCATGAAAAAGCTAAAATGCGGGAATTACTGGGTACTATTTTAACCGACATTCAATCGGGTATTCCCTTATCCGATGCCATGCGCCCCCATAGACGTTACTTCGACGAACTTTATGTAGACTTAGTCGCCGCAGGTGAGCACTCAGGTTCACTCGATTTGGTTTTCGATCGCGTCGCAACCTACAGAGAAAAAACGGAAGCGCTCAAATCAAAAATTAAGAAAGCCATGTTCTATCCTGCAGCGGTCGTCATAGTCGCGCTTTTAGTCACGACATTGTTATTACTCTTTGTCGTACCTCAATTCGAGGAAATTTTTAAGGGCTTTGGTGCAGAACTACCCGCCTTTACGCAACTGGTACTGCATATTTCCCGCGGCTTACAATCCTCTTGGTACATCTTTTTAGCCGCTATTGTTGGCGGCGTATTTTTGTTTGTACGAGCACATCGAAACTCGCAAATGGTGCGAGATAGAGTCGATGAAGCCGTGCTAAAAATCCCTGCCATTGGACCGATTTTACACAAAGGTGCCATGGCTCGTTTCGCCCGCACCTTAGCTACCACATTTGCTGCAGGTGTGCCGTTAATTGATGGCTTAGAATCCGCCGCTGGCGCATCGGGTAATGCCGTTTATCGCAAAGCCATATTGAATATTCGCCAAGAGGTCATGGCGGGAATGCAGATGAATGTCGCGATGCAAACCACAGGGCTTTTTCCCGATATGCTAGTGCAGATGGTGATGATAGGCGAAGAATCCGGCTCGCTGGATAACATGCTCAACAAAGTCTCAACCATCTATGAAATGCAGGTTGACGATGCGGTTGATGGTTTATCAAGCCTAATTGAACCTATTATGATGGTAGTCATAGGTACTGTGGTCGGCGGGTTAATTGTCGCTATGTATCTTCCTATCTTCCAAATGGGTAAAATCGTCAGTTAATTCATTCGATTCAAATAAAATAAGAAAACTAAATGTCAGAATTTATCTCTCTTTTGGGCCACTCTTTTGATCAGAGTCCTTGGCTCTTTATTACGCTAAGCTTTATTTTTGCCGCTACCATAGGTAGTTTTTTAAATGTGGTGATCCACAGATTTCCTGTAATGATGAAACGGGAATGGCAGCAAGAATGCAATCAGTATTTGCAGGAATACCACGCTGAGATAGTCACACAAATCGGTATTGATAAACTCAATAAACCTATAGATAGCTTCCCCGAAAAATATAATCTTGTGGTGCCGGGCTCTGCTTGCCCTAAGTGCAAAACGGCGATTAAACCTTGGCATAATTTACCTGTATTCGGCTGGTTAATGCTCAAGGGAAAATGCGCCGCCTGTCACGCCCCTATTTCAGCCCGCTACCCCATAATTGAATTCATCACAGGGCTACTTGTTGCGACTTTAGCGTGGCACTTTGGTCCAAGCTGGCAATTTGTCTTTGCGAGCATACTGACATTTGTACTTGTCGCACTTACTGGTATCGATCTTGATGAGATGCTGCTCCCCGACCAAATGACGTTACCGTTACTTTGGCTCGGCTTGATCATCAATCTAAATCATACCTTTGCGAGCCCAACCGATGCCATTATCGGTGCGGCAGCAGGCTATTTAAGCTTGTGGTCCATTTTTTGGCTATTTAAGATCCTCACTGGCAAGGAAGGCATGGGCTATGGGGACTTTAAACTACTCGCCGTTTTCGGTGCTTGGCTCGGCTGGCAAATGCTGCCGCTAGTAATTTTACTTTCATCATTAGTGGGAGCAGCGATTGGTATTACTATGATTATTATGAAACGTCTCAAGCAAAATAACCCAATTCCGTTTGGACCTTATCTCGCAGCGGCAGGTTGGATCGCATTAATAGTAGGAAATAGTATAACTGAGTTTTATATATTAAATTTTTTATAGTGGAATTGTAAAACTTATGAGGCCAACACTCCCTAACATCTATGCAACAATACTTATATCTTTAATTCCATTTATTGGGATAAAAATATTTAACTTCCCAACATCATACTACTCTACAATAGATACGTTTAGCTTATCGTTATTAATATTTATCACACTAAAATTATCACTTTACATTTCAAAGCTTGTCTACGTAGTTATAGCAACAACAATAACCTTTATGATTTTGACATTCTATAGTATTTCTATTGAATTTTTTAAATTCTATGACACTTACATTTCATATGACGGTCTCGCACTTTTTAACGACCTAATTAGTGCAGCAAGAAACTTCACTTTAAAAAAACCTCTTATTTACATTTCACTTATCACACTCTCCACATTCTTTCTTTCTTGCTTAGTGCAAAAAATTAAATTCAAAAAAAATAATTCACTAGTAATTATCTTTGCTATATTTACTTTCATTTTATTAACTAGCATTCATAATGATAGATATTTTTTTCAAAAAATGGCTTCCGTATACTCAGGGCAATCAGCTACGGTTATCGAATCATTTGAAAACCCATTAATGACAATGTTCAGAAGCACACCTATAATAAGTAGGCTAGTAGAAGAACAATCAGACATTAATGCTACGTTGTATAATGATTTATTGTCAAAAAAAATGATGGATAACTCCCTAGATAAACTACCTGAAGAATACTCTCTTGAAAAATATAAAGATATAATTCCTGAATACCCAGGTTATAAACAGTTAGTTGACTATAATCAGCCATTACTTGCAATCCCCCAAAAAAAACTTAAACCCAACAATAAAAACATCATATTGATTGTTATGGAAAGCTTTCGAATGTATGAAAGAGGAAAGAATATTGGTGAAATAGAATTAACGCCAAATATAAATAATATTGCTAAAGAATCGTTAGATCTAACTAACTTTTACTCAACAAATAGAACTACAGTAAAATCAGAGCTTGCCATACTATGTGGTCTTCCTGAAATTTCAAAAATATCACCATTCTCGATTACCGCCGGAAGTCTTCGCGGAAATTGCGCACCTAAGATATTATTAGAAAATGGATATGAGACCATTTGGTTTCATGGTCATAGCAAAAAATTTTTTAATAGAGAAAATTTCCACCCATCTTTGGGATTTTCACGATTATACTCTAAAGAAAGTTTTGTTGAAGATGGTTATGATGAAAAAAATGATATTGGCTGGGGCGTCCCTGATAGAATTCTATTTAAAAAAGCCATAGATTCTCTAAAAGAAATTAAAAAGCCATTCTTTGCAGAGATATTAACATTATCAAACCATCAACCTTTCAACTGGAATTTTGAAAACGACTCCATGTTTTCTTCTTCAACATCTTATTCAGGAGATGACATTTACAAAAACTACTTAAAAGGAATTAACTATTCTGATTATTCCTTAGGAAATTTTTTCCGTGACTTTAAAAAAAGCGAACTATTTAACAACACAATACTTATAATAACAGGAGACCACGGAGTTCCATTTTATGACAATGACAACATTGATGAAAGACTGAAATCAGAAATATTATATAAAGTCCCACTACTAATATATAGTAAAGACTTAAAACATAAAGTTGACACCAATATCTATAGCCACTTAGACATTGCACCTACAATATTATCTTTATTGAACATTAGAGAGCCAAACTCTTTTTTGGGAAGAGCTATAATGGGTATAGATAAAACAACAGTTCCTCGTCCAATCTTCTTAATGAACAAAGACTCTTATGGATTTAAATTTTATAAACTATCATGCTTAGAAAACTACCAAAAATGTAATGAGACTGAATATATGAATAAAGTAATGGAGCAGTCAAAAAGTTTATTTCATTACTTAAATATATCACAAAATGCAGGATACCCTTTATTTCCAGAAAACTCTTTTAACAAAAATCATAAAAAAATCAAATAACTTTATCAAAAAATAATGAAAAATAAAATGTCAAAGTTTGTTGTTGGTCTTACAGGCGGCATCGGTAGCGGTAAAACGACTGTTGCCAATTTATTCGCCGCAGAAGGCATTACCTTAGTCGACGCCGATATCGTTGCCCGCGACGTTGTCGCTCTGGGTTCAAAAGGGCTTGAGGCCATCGTTAGCCATTTTGGCATTGAGATGTTAACGCCTGAAGGTGAACTCGATCGCGCCAAACTGCGGCAACGGATATTTAGCCACCCTGAAGAACGTGAATGGTTAAACCAGCTATTGCACCCCATGATCCGCCAAGAAATGCTAGCGCAGGTAGAAAAAGCAACCTCAGCCTATGTAATTATGGTCGTGCCCTTGCTATTTGAGAACGGGTTAGATAGGTTAGTCAATCGGACTTTAGTGGTGGATATTTCGCCTGAGTTGCAAATCAGCCGCACCATAAAAAGGGACAATGTTGATGTATCTCAAGTAAATAACATCATTAACAGCCAATTGAGCCGCAGCGAAAAACTCGCCCGAGCCGACGACATTATTGATAATCAGGGAGAGATATCAACCTTAAAACGAGATGTGCTAGCATTGCACCAACGCTATTTACAACTATCTGGTACTCATAACGCCCATGACTGAATTAGTTTACGAACAGCCCCTAAACGAGAAAATTCGCAGCTACTTGCGGCTCGAATACCTCGATAAACAGCTGCAAAGTAACCTAAGCAATGACCACCAACATAGATGTTTTTATCCGCTGTTTTCCCTCTGTGAATTGTCTGAACGCTGCGATTATCGCAATGAAGTATTAAAAGATATTGAGCGGCACTTGCTGCAACTGAACAAATGGCAAGAATTAGATCACGTCGACCACCAGCAAATCAATATCTATATCAACGCCCTCACCCAAGCCCGCGAACCGTTACAAAAGCCTGAACGCTTCGGCAGCCAATTAAAACAAGACAAATTTATTTCCGCACTTCGACAACGCTTCGGCATGCCAGGTGCTTGCTGTAACTTCGACCTACCGCAACTGCATTATTGGCTATCTAAACCTTGGGAAGAAAAACAGCACGATTATCGCTCTTGGATAGCACATTTTGAACCTTTACTTACCCCGATCACGTTACTACTTCAACTGACTCGTAGCACGTCCCATTATGACAATGCCATTGCCCATGCAGGCTTTTATCAGGGCGACAGTGCCCAAGCACTTGCTTTGGTAAGGGTTAAAGTCGATGCTTCCCACGGGTGTTATCCTACGATTAGCGGCCATAAAAACCGTTTCGCTATCCATTTTGTGCAGTTTGAACAACAACGCCACTCCGACCGTTCAATTGATTTCTTACTGGCTACCTGTGCATGAAGCCTTTACACTAATGGCCTGAAAGACATTAGTATTGGCGGCCGCTTTATCGCCGTTAACCAAGAGAACAATTATGCCATTGACCGTTAACTGCCCTATTTGCAAAGCCCCTGTCGAGTGGGTGCCACAATCTGCATTTAAACCTTTTTGCAGCGAGCGCTGTAAGTTGATCGACCTCGGCGATTGGGCGTCAGAAAAACACGTCATCCCAGTCAAAGCCGAGTTTGATCCAGAAGCATTTGATGAATTTGATCTCGATGAAGGCGATTTTTTTAAAGAGTAATTTTGGGTTTACACACGAATCACTCAGCTCAAGCCTTTAATGCACCTACTTTTACCCACTCATTAATCGATAAATATTATGACTAAACGCATCCATGTTGCCGTCGGCATTATTACTAACTCGGCCGGTGAAATTCTGTTGGCAAAACGCCCAGATCATTTACATCAAGGTGGGAAATGGGAATTTCCTGGCGGTAAAGTTGAGACAGGCGAAACTGTCACTCAGGCATTGATCCGTGAACTCAAAGAGGAAGTCGCGCTCAATGTCACTGATAGTCAGCCATTTATGGCGTTGAGTTTCGATTATCCCGATAAACAAGTGCTACTCGATATCCATTCAGTCACCGAATTTAACGGCACAGCTCAAGGCCTTGAAGGTCAGCTTATCGCTTGGGTCACTAAAACCGACTTAACCAATTACGACTTCCCAGAAGCTAATAAGCCTATTCTTGAAAAAATTCTGGCTCAGTAATCCAGCAATTTACCTTATCCTCTCAATGTGTTCTATCCCCGAATCGCGATTCGGGGATGTGCTGTTTCAATGCCTTAACTCCAGAAACTATGCAATTATGTGATCGTTAAGCTTATAGATATTAGCAATGCGTGATCTTGCTTGCAGCAAATCAATTAATCGCTTTAATCGTATCCAGAATAATGTTTGAATCGAATTTCATTCTTTCTCTTCGATTTCGAGGGCGCATCATGCACAATAACGTTAAGGCATTCCTAGCCACTACCGCCTTATTTTTTAGTTGTCAGGTACTAGCCAATGGTGGCTGTGGATTTGAAGAACAACAACAGGGTTTAATTGCGACCTGCAGTGAGGAGAAACAAGAAGTGATTTTAACTGGCATAGTAGAAGCACAACATTTAGTCACAGATCTCAATGAGTTTGCTGAAGGGTATAAAACCTATCAAGTCGATACCACTGCAATCACCCCGCTTAAAAGCATCACTGAACCTACAGAAATTGTAGTGATCATTGGTACTTGGTGCCCAGATTGTCACCGGGAAACGCCGCGCTTTATCCGTATTATGGAAGAAGTCACTAATCCCAATATTAAAGTGACCTATATTGGTGTCGACCGAACGAAAAAAGATCCCGAAGGCTTAGCCGCAAAATACGACTTTACCCGCATTCCAACCTTTATTGTACTGCAGCAAGGTAAAGAAGTTGGCCGCATCGTAGAACGCCCAACGGTTTCCTTAGAAAAAGATCTCGCCGATTTATTGAAATAATCGACACAGTACAAAAACTAAAGGCCGCATCGCGGCCTTTAGTTTTTATCATGTTTTAATAAAATATTAGCTGACTTCGTCAATAATCCGCTGAGCTAACATCACTAAAACACCTTCACGTAATGCGCCGCCAGATAAGGCTAAATGCTCGATCCCCAGCAACTCAAACAAAGCCAATAGAATAGCGACACCCGCAGCAAAAGTCGGTGCTCGCTCACTGCAAAGCCCTGCAATCCCCATTAAGCTAATATCTTCTTGAGCGAGGATCTCAGCCTTCAACTGAGTAAGCACATCGAGTGTGATAGTTTCAGATAACCCTCGGTGAAGTAGCACTTCTACCACGGACTGTACAGCGCCGGAGGCACCAACGACACAATGCCAACCTAGATCACGTAGGGTTTGTCTATGCTCTGCTAATGCGATTAGCACTTGCTGCTTAGCATCATCGAAATCTAACTGCTGCAGTGGCAAACTGCTGAAAAATTGGCGATTATAAGTCACACTACCAAAGGGCAAACTGGTTTTGAACAGCACTTGATGCCCATCACCAATGATGAACTCTGTACTCGCCCCACCGATATCAATAACCAAGCGACGGCCTTGACCACAAGTGGTCGCCACCATACCTTGATAGATAAGCTCTGCTTCACGCATTCCAGAGATAATTTCGATCGGATGACCTAAGAGTGGCAATGCACGCTGATTAAACTCATCAGCATTGCTAATACTGCGAAGAGTTGCAGTTGCAATCACAGCAACATGGTTTGCTTCAATCTTATGTTGCACCAACATCTGGGCAAACATACTCAAACAGTCGAGGCCGCGCTGCATGACATCGGGGCTTAATTTGCCATCGTTGCCTATGCCTTCGGCGAGCCTCACCTTGCGTTTATATTTCGCAATAATATGCGGCTGACCACCACGCGTTTTGGCGATCAGCATATTAAAACTATTTGAGCCTAATGTTATAGCGGCATAAGCGGGTATTGGCATTTACGAATGTCTACGTGTCCTATCATGACGAGGAGGGCGAGCACCACTGCGTTGAGCACCAGGACGGCTTGCCCCTGAACGATCACGCAAGTTTCGAGTGCCGCTAGGGTGTTTACGGTGGATCTTCGCTGGCGTAGGAATATCGGCCAGTAAAGCTTCACTGTCGTAGTTACTTACTGGAATCGAATGATTGATGTAGCTTTCGATTGCAGGCAAGTTCAATGCGTACTCTTCACAGGCAAAGCTTATCGACATGCCTTTGTTACCCGCACGACCCGTACGACCGATTCGGTGAACATAGTCTTCGCAATCATCAGGTAAATCATAGTTATACACGTGTGAAACGTCAGAAATATGTAAACCACGAGCCGCAACATCAGTAGCAACCAATATATCTAGCTGGCCACTGGTAAATTGCTCAAGGATACGAATACGCTTTTTCTGTGGCACATCACCCGTTAATAAACCCACACGATGTCCGTCACCTTCAAGCCAAGACCAAAGCGTTTCACAACTGTGCTTAGTGTTGGAGAAAACGATGGCTTTTTCTGGCCAATCTTCTTCAATCAAGGTCAACAGCAAACGCATCTTCTCTTCTTGGGAAGGATAGAAGATTTCTTCTTTGATGTTTTTGGAGGTTTTTTCTTCGGGGGCGATTTCGACTTTAACGGGCTCATTCATATGATCATAAGCCAGCTCTTGTACTTTCATGGACAAGGTTGCCGAAAATAACATATTAAGACGTTGATTTGCCTCAGGCATACGTCTAAATAAGAAGCGAATATCTTTAATAAAACCAAGATCAAACATACGATCGGCTTCATCAAGTACCACAGCCTGAATTGAATTCAAGCCAATAATACCTTGGCGAACGTAGTCGATAATTCGACCCGTTGTACCAATCAAGATATCAACACCTTGATCTAATACTTTACGCTGCACATCATAACTTTCACCGCCATAAACAATACCCACCTTTAAGTGTGTGTGCTTAGCGAGTAAAATCGCATCTTTGGCAATCTGAATCGCCAGTTCGCGAGTAGGGGCCATAATGATGGCGCGGGGCTGATTAATCAGTCGACCTTCAGGTATGGGAGTCGATAATAAATGATTAAACGTGGCGACCAAAAAGGCCATTGTCTTACCAGTGCCCGTTTGTGCTTGGCCTGCGATATCTTTTGATTGGAGTAATACAGGCAGTGATAACGCCTGAATCGGCGTACAAAATTCGAAGCCGTTCTCGGCAAGGGCCTGTTTAACCTCAGGATGTAGAGGTAGGTCGGCAAACCTTTGGGTAGATAGATGTGTTTCGCTCATAGCGCAAGCTTACCTGTTGAGGTTGCAATAAGATACTCGATCGTTTGAAATAGCCACATTGTAAAAAGGTAACTTGAAAAGCTATTTTTCAGCCCCAATATACATGGTAAGCCATTAACAAACCAGCAATGGCACCCAAACTGGAGAACATCATGAGCGATAAAATTATATACCTGAGTGACGACAGCTTCGAAAACGACGTATTAAAGTCTGATTTGCCAGTATTGGTAGACTTCTGGGCCGAGTGGTGTGGTCCTTGTAAAATGATCGCTCCAATTTTAGACGATGTGTCTGAAGAATATGCAGGTCGCTTGACTATCGCTAAATTAAACGTTGACCAAAACAATGTTTCTCCAGCGAAATATGGCGTTCGTGGCATCCCAACTTTACTGCTATTCAAGAACGGCGAATTAGCCGCGACTAAAGTTGGCGCACTCTCAAAAACGCAATTGAAAGAGTTTATTGACGCTCAAATCTAATTTGACGTCGTAATGAGTGACCTCCGGCACAAGCTATAAATTAATTGTGCCGGAATTTCCCTAAATTTCTGGACGCCCCGCTTTGTTAGTGCTACTTTAATAACCAGATTCTTTCTAATAACCTCTTCTCGCTCGTCAATCACTATCCTGAATTACATCCTTACTGATTGATCGCGGTAAGCTTTGTCGCGTAACACAAGACCCCCAAAATGAACTTAACTGAATTAAAAGACACGCCGATTTCTGACCTAGTCTCGCTAGCTGAAAATATGAAGCTCGAAAATATGGCCCGCGCTCGCAAGCAGGACATTATTTTCTCAATCCTTAAAGCCCACGCAAAAAGTGGAGAAGACATTTTCGGTGGTGGGGTATTAGAAATACTCCAAGACGGTTTCGGCTTCTTACGCAGCTCAGACGGTTCTTATTTAGCTGGTCCAGATGACATCTATGTCTCACCAAGCCAAATTCGCCGCTTCAACATGCGAACGGGTGATACCATTTTTGGTAAAATTCGCCCACCAAAAGAAGGCGAGCGTTATTTTGCTCTATTGAAAGTCAACGAAGTTAACTTCGATAAACCAGAAAACTCCCGTAATAAAATCCTCTTTGAAAACTTGACCCCACTCCACGCAGAAGAACGTATGCGTATGGAGCGCGGCAATGGCTCAACTGAAGATATTACCGCGCGTATTCTGGATTTATGCTCACCGATTGGTAAAGGTCAACGTGGTTTGATCGTTGCACCACCAAAAGCCGGTAAAACGCTATTACTTCAAGGTATTGCTCAAAGCATCAGCTACAACAACCCAGAAGTGGTGTTGATGGTATTGCTGATCGACGAACGCCCAGAAGAAGTAACAGAGATGCAGCGCCTCGTTAAAGGCGAAGTTATCGCATCAACCTTCGATGAACCAGCCAGCCGTCACGTTCAAGTTGCCGAAATGGTGATTGAAAAAGCAAAACGTTTGGTTGAGCACAAGAAAGACGTCGTTATCTTACTCGATTCGATTACCCGTTTAGCCCGTGCTTATAACACTGTTATCCCATCATCGGGCAAAGTGTTAACTGGTGGTGTAGATGCCAACGCCCTGCACCGTCCAAAACGCTTCTTCGGTGCGGCACGTAACATCGAACACGGCGGCAGCTTGACCATTATCGCCACAGCCTTGGTTGATACGGGTTCTAAGATGGACGAAGTGATCTACGAAGAATTTAAAGGTACAGGTAACCAAGAGCTACATTTGTCACGTAAAGCGGCAGAAAAGCGTGTGTTCCCAGCCATTGACTTCAACCGCAGCGGTACGCGTCGTGAAGAAAAACTCACGACTCAAGAAGAACTGCAAAAAATGTGGATCCTGCGTAAGATCCTCAATCCTATGGATGAAGTCAGCGCAATGGAATTCTTAATCGATAAATTGGCGATGACCAAGACTAACGAAGAGTTCTTTACCGCCATGAAACGCACTAAGTCTTAAATCTCAGTGAGTCTCTAAACTAAAAGCCGCATTATGCGGCTTTTTTGTTATCTAAGATTTTTTCACTGCTAATATTTTACTCAAGTTTTTACTCAAAGCCTGTGTTCGCTGCCGGAGCATTTCCCGCAGTAAGAGCACGACAGGCGTAACATGTTCACGTCCTGGGCACACTAAGTACAAATCGACGGGCTCCCCCTGATACTCAGGCAACAAACGTACTAATCGCCCTGAGATTAAGTCATCGGCCAGATCTAGACTCGACTTAAATACCAACCCTTTACCAGCCACAGCCCAACGGCGGGCAATCTCGGCATCATTAGCACTACGATTGCCCGTGACACGCACTTTGAATTCTTGACCATCACGCCTAAATAGCCATTGATCGTGGGTGCGATCATCTAACTTATAAAACAAGCAATTATGCTCAACTAATTGCTCTAACGAATCAAGCACACCAAACTTGGCGAGATATTCAGGTGAGGCGCACAAGACACGATCAACACTACAGATAGGGAAAGCCACTTGGTTAGAATCCTGCGGTTTTCCATAGCGCACGGCGACATCAATTTTATCGTGGTAAAAACTGCTGATATTGTCGCCAAGGTGCAAGCGCACTTGCAGTTGAGGAAAATCGAGCAAAAAATCGTCGAGCCAAGGCACAAACAAATTACGACCAAAGTCTGAAGAAACCGACAGGCTTAAAGTGCCAGATATTTTACCTTTATCACTGGCGATAGCCTGTTCGCCAAGCGCTAAATCGCTTAGCGCACGTCGGCAATGAATAAGATAACGTTCACCTTGCACAGTCAAACGTAAGCTGCGTGTCGTGCGGATAAATAAACTAGTATCGAGCTGTTTCTCAAGCCGTTTTATTGCTGCACTGGCAGAAGCAGCCGAGATATCCATCTCGGCTGCTGCGGCAGATATATTGCCGCAATCAGCGACTCGCACGAACAAAGCTAAATCATTAATTAGCATGATTATCAAAAATCCTTTGAAAAAATTACAAACTTTATCCTGTTTATCTCTTAGCTAATATTCCACACAATGGCTACACGATACAAGTACACTCAAACAAGTAAACTCCAGCAAGTACACCCAGAGGAATAAACATGAAAGCCATTGGTTACCAGACAGCAGGTGCAATCACATCGCCCAATGCATTAGAAAACATCACGCTAGCCGAGCCAACTGCGACAGGTTTTGACCTTTTAGTGGAAATCAAAGCCATTTCTGTCAATCCGGTTGATACAAAAATCCGTGCATCTAGCTCAGCGCCTGCAGGCGAATACAAAATTATCGGCTGGGATGCGGTCGGTGTCGTCAAAGCCATTGGTGAGAAAGTCAGTCTTTTCAACGTTGGCGATGAAGTGTGGTATGCGGGCGATATCAGTCGCAGCGGAAGTTATGCAGAATATCAATTGGTTGATGAGCGAATTGTCGGCCATAAACCTAAAAGTTTAACCTATACCCAAGCCGCGGCATTACCTTTAACGGGGATTACGGCATGGGAGATTTTATTCGACCGTTTAGCTTTACCCCAAGATGGTTCGGCAACTGACGCCCGTATTTTAATTATCGGTGCGGCCGGCGGTGTGGGTTCAATCATCACTCAGCTTGCAGTAAAACTCACAGGTGCAGAAGTAATAGGCACTGCATCTCGTCCAGAATCCGCCGCTTGGGTGCATAAGCTTGGTGCCGATGCTGTTATCGACCACACCAAGCCACTTTCACAGGAACTTGCCAATATTGGCATTACTAATGTGACCCATGTGATTAGCTTAACCCAAACCGATCAGCATTTTGATGAAATAGTACAAGTGCTTAAGCCACAAGGAAAACTAGCATTAATCGATGATCCTAAGGGGCCATTAGATGTGATGAAACTTAAGCGTAAAAGCTTATCCTTACACTGGGAACTGATGTTTACCCGCAGCCTATATCAGACCGAGGATATGATTGCGCAACATCATTTACTCAACCGCTTAAGCGCTCTTATCGATACAGGCGAGTTACAGAGCACGTTCGGTGAGCACTACGGCACCATTAATGCCCAAAACTTGATCAAAGCTCACGCTCAGATAGAGTCTGGCAAAGCGATCGGTAAAATTGTTTTAGAAGGTTTTAACCAATGAAAATAGCAGTATTTGCCCAAATCATAGCGAATCAAGGCCAAAGCGATACGCTATTTAAGATACTCAAGCAACTCGTGACAGACACTCATACCGAAGCTGGCTGCATCGAATACAAACTGCATCACTCATTAGATGATGAAAATATCTTCTGGATGTACGAAATTTGGCAATCCCAAGCAGCACTGGATGAACATATGGCGAGTACGCACTTTCAAGCATTCGTCGCTCAAACCGCAGACATAATCAATCGAGCTGACATTCACAAAAGCTACGCCTGCTAATCAACAAAAAAGCGCCAAACACGTTGGCGCTTTTCATCATTTATCACTCATCAAATCAAAGTCATGGCCATCTTACGGCGTAAATACGCAATTTGCTGCATGTGTGGCAAATCCTTAGGACAGTTGTCTTGGCAGCCGAGTAAAGTCATGCAGCCAAACACGCCATCCTGATTGCCAATCACATGGTAAAAATCCTCCGCAGTGCGCGCATCACGGCTATCCATCTCGAAACGGGCTATTTTCATCATGCCCACAGCGCCGACAAAAGTTTCACGCATTTGTTTAGTCGCACAGGCAGAAACACACACGCCACATTCAACGCAGCGCTCTAGCTCATATAAACGCGCAGCTTCATCTGGGTCCATAGGATCTTCAAGCCGATGCACGCTTATATCATTGGCCTTAGGGTGTAACCACAGCTTTAAGCGTTCGGCCAGTTCCCGCATAAACTTACCAGTGTTAACCGAGAGATCACCAATCAACTCAAAACCTGGCAGCGGCATTAAGGTGATTTCGCCCTTAGGATATTTGGCCGTTAAGGTGCGGCAAGCTAGCGTCGGGAAACCGTTGATCACCATAGCGCAGCTACCACAGATACCAGCACGACAAACAAAGTCGAACTGCAATGAAGTGTCTTGTTCTTCCCTGAGTTTATTAAGGGCGATAAATACCGTCATCCCCGGCGTTTCGGTGAGATGATAACGCACCATTTTCGGCTTATCGTTTGGGTCCTGCGGATCATAACGAAAGATATTAAAGGTTAACTGGCGACCTTGGCTCATTATGATTTTTCTCCTAACGCATTGGCAGATGGACTTTTTAAAGTATCACTTAAACGTTCATTATTGGGTTGTAAACTCTCGGGTAATTCAAAGGGCATAAGAGCCCGCTGCCTTTGATAACGGTCAGCATCATCACCTAGCTCAGCTAAAATCTCGGCAATTTGCTGTTCACGCTTTTCGGTATCAGGATGCACTATGGCGTTGTTGATGCCATAACCACGATAACCCGGCGGGAGTTCCATCTTCATCACATCGAGTGCTTCGTAGTTAAGCACAGGTTCGAGTGCATCGGGATCCGGCCAGCTGGCCAAGGTGCGATTCAGCCAGTCTCGATCATTTCGCTGCGGATAATCCTCGCGAGCATGGGCACCACGACTCTCTGTTCGCGCCGCTGCGCCGCAGGCTACGGTTAGCGCCACTTTTAGCATACGCTTGACCCGCAGGGCTTCAACTAACTCAGGATTGGCGTGACGCTTTTTACACTTAAGTCCGAGTTTACGCGAACGCTCGAGCAACACTTTTAGCTCGGCAACCGCTTTTTCAAGCTCGGGGCCATTACGGAAAATCCCCACATAATCCATCATGATGCGCTGCATTTCGCGCTTGAGCTCAAAGGCGCTCTCGTGACCATCACCCTCGACCAGCACATCGATTTCACTCTGCACCTGCTGCATAAACTGTTCAGCAAGCTGAGTGTCGATCTCAAGGCTATTGTTCTCACAAAAATCGGCGACATATTTACCAATAATCATGCCGCCAACCACGGTTTCGGCCAACGAATTACCGCCTAAACGGTTAAAGCCGTGCATGTCCCAACAGGCCGCCTCACCTACGCTAAATAAGCCTTTAAGCTGCGGACTTTCACCTGTGGCATTAGTCCGAATACCACCCATAGAATAATGCTGAGTTGGGCGTACAGGGATCCAATCTTTAGCGGGATCGATGCCAAGGAAATTCTCACAAATTTCCTGTACTTCCCTAAGATTCGTTTCAATATGCTTGCGACCTAAAAGGGTAATATCTAGCCACAAATGCGGGCCATAAGGGCTATCGACGCCCTTACCTTTACGTATATGTTCGGTCATGCGACGCGATACGACATCCCGCGATGCCAACTCCTTTTTATCGGGCTCATAGTCAGGCATAAAGCGGTAACCGTCTTTATCGCGCAATAAGCCGCCATCACCACGACACCCTTCCGTTGTTAAAATGCCCACGGGAACAATGGCAGTGGGATGGAATTGTACCGCCTCCATATTGCCAAGCCTTGCCACGCCAGTTTCCAATGCCAACGCTTGGCCAATACCTTCGCAGATAATCGCATTGGTCGACACTTCATAAATTCGGCCATAACCACCAGTGGCTATCGTAGTGGACTTAGCCACATAGGCTCTAAGTTCACCCGTAATCAAACAACGAGCAATCACGCCATGGCAACGCTTCCCATTGTGAATAAGTGCCAAGGCTTCGATACGTTCATGGACGGGAATATCCATGGAAATCGCTTTGTTATCCATAGCGTATAACAGCGAATGACCTGTACCGTCGGCGGTATAACAAGTGCGCCATTTTTTAGTCCCGCCAAAATCACGGGCGTTGATAAGACCATGGGCTTCTTGGGCCTCATGTAGCGTGACTTTTTGCGCATTGACTATCACTTCTCTCGGGCCAGCAGTCACCCGAGACCAAGGCACGCCCCAATTGGCCAGCTCACGTACTGCCTTAGGTGCACAATGGGCAAACATCCGTGCGACATCTTGATCGCAGCCCCAGTCGGAACCTTTTACCGTATCTTGAAAATGCACATCCTCATCATCGCCCATTCCCTTAACGGCATTGCCTAAACTCGCCTGCATACCCCCTTGAGCAGCAGCAGAGTGGGAACGTTTTGCAGGAATGAGTGACAGAACTAAAGTGTCAAGCCCACGCTCTTTCGAAGCGATAGCGACCCTTAAGCCCGCGAGCCCAGCTCCTACCACCAATGAATCGGTATAAATCAGTTTCACGCCTGCTCCTTAATAGGGTCTATTGTTTTGTGCTGTTTTTTTTATGTTCGACATTCTATTCACTGATTAACTTAATCATTGATTAAAAGCGGAATTAACTCGCGTAGGGTAAAAATGCCAAAAGTGAGGCGACACCAACAGTGACAAATAGCACACTCACTATGGTCTTGATCTTACGTAATCGACTGCGGTTGTTGAGATCCCGCGCCGCGCCCCATTTCAAAGCCACACGGTAAATGCCAATTGCTGCATGTAACTCCACAGTGAGCAGTAAAGGCAGATACACCATCCAGACACCTTGATTCCAAATACGATCGGCGCTTCCCTGAGGGCCAATGGTTTCGGGAGCCGAGCCAATAAGCCACAAATGCACAGGCAACAGCAGTAGAATCACTACACCGGTAATGGCTTGCCAGCGCCACAAGCGAGTATCGCTGTGGTTGATCACTTGCATTTGTTGGCGTAGAGCCCTTTGCTGACGCAGACTCATGGGTAATTTTTGCAATGCCACTAACACGTGCACTAACGCCAAAATGGCAATACCAATGGCAATACAAGTCACTACCCAAGGATAACCGTGTCCATCAGCGGACAGAAAACTCAGCTCCATAGTGCGAGCAACCCAACTCATGGCATCCGCACCCAATAAAATCGATGACACTAACACTAAGTGGGTCCACAAAAAGACTGCGAGTATTACCCCTGACAAACTCTGGCTTAAATCCAGCCAAGCACTCCATTTTTTAATATTTAATTTGATCGCCATCCTATCGCCTCACGCCGTTGACCTTATCGAGCCAATCTCATTAAGTCTTATCGCAAACTAATATCGCTCACACATCCACACGAAAACGTGAGCCAGATCAATTGAGTGCTGAATAATTAACCTAATGCTTAATAATAGCAGTGAAACAAAATCCTGCTGCTGGCTTAAAGCCTACTCAGGTACGAAGGGCTGCACAGGAATACCGAGCTCGCTACCGATAAATAGATATGAAACAAGGCTCGCAGTACCAAGGCATAGCAAATAAATAATCAGCACCTTAGCGAATTTTCGCAGACCTGAACGCTGAGTGGTTATGCCCCACTTTACCGCCACGCGATAGAGACCAATCATGGCGTGTACCACTACAGCAGGAAGTAACAGCGCATACAGCAACCAAGCATTATCGTGATAAACCCGCTCAGCCGATAAATGCGGGCCAATTTCGGGATTCAAAATCATAGTGAAGAGATGAACAGGAACGAGGAAAAATAAGATAAAGCCGGTGATCAGTTGCCAAAACCACGCATGGGTATCCTTATGCTTGATATTCCCCATGTGCGAACGCAGGGCTCGCCATTGCCCTAGCTGCGCCGGAAAACGCCGTAGCGCCACCGCGGCATGTACTATCACCACCAATAGCATAAACACTGAAAACACTTTAGTGACTATAGGAAAACCATGTCCTGTGCTGCTAAACATTCCACCTTCAAGCAACTGAACGACCCGATAAAAAGCCTCTTTACCCAGCAAAATACTCGATTCAAAATGCATGTGTAATAGTAAAAAGCTGCCAAGCATAATCCCTGTCGCACTCTGCAGCCTATCTGCCTTAGCCGACCAAGGATGACCTAGCGGTGTACTCACCCTATTGTGAACTCGAGTTATGCTTGTCATCTTGAATTAACCTATGTCGTTTATCGTTGGCACCTCTTGGCAAACTACACCATAGCAGCAACTCAAATCAGGCTTCAGTGTCACAGATTTAAAGCGTGAGCCAACTCACCTGACGGAGTTAAACTCTTAGAAGATGATCACAAAAAACGTATCAAAACCAAACAAAGGTAAAACCAATTAACCAATATTTTTCATAGTGTTATATCAAATAATAAAACTGACAATTCGTTTTTTAACACCAATCCATACCCGCCAGCTAACGCCTTGTCTGTATAGACAAAAGCGTAATACCAGGATAGCCAGTCGTCGAACCTAAACCCTAGTGGTAACCAAACGACCTTACCTAAAGCGCTTTAAATTCCCGCTACATCCTGCATTTTGGGATAGTTTGGGTATACAATACCGCGATATTTTGAACCCTTAGTTTATGAACACTCAGTCACAGGATGCCCCCATGCCTTGGATCCAACTCCGTATAAACACCAATAGCGATGACGCTGAAACCATCAGCGACTTGCTCATGGAAGAAGGTTCAGTCTCTATCACCTTCGAAGACGGTAAAGATACCCCTATTTTTGAACCTAAACTGGGCGAAACCCCACTGTGGCGCGATACCGTTGTCGTTGCCTTATTCGATGCAGAAACCGATCTGACACCGACCATCGCCATGTTGAAAACCTTGCCTTTCCTCGGTGAGAACTTCAGCCATAAAGTCGAACAAATTGAAGATAAAGACTGGGTACGCGAATGGATGGATAACTTCCACCCAATCCAATTCGGCACACGCTTATGGATCTGCCCAAGCTGGCGCGAAATCCCTGATCCAACCGCGGTTAATGTGATCTTAGATCCGGGTCTTGCCTTCGGTACTGGCACTCACCCTACGACAGCACTGTGTTTAGAGTGGCTAGACAGCTTAGATTTAAGCGATGAAGAAGTGATCGATTTTGGCTGTGGTTCAGGCATCTTAGCCGTAGCAGCACTGAAACTGGGCGCGAAAAAAGTCACAGGTATCGATATCGACTATCAAGCCATCGACGCCTCGCGTGCCAACGCCGAGCGCAATGATGTCGCTGACAAGCTAGCCTTGTACTTGCCAGAAGACCAACCCGCAGATCTCAAAGCCGACGTACTGGTCGCTAACATTCTTGCAGGCCCTCTGCGAGAATTAGCGCCTTTGATCGCAGAACGCGTAAAAACCGGTGGCAAACTTGCCCTTTCCGGTCTCCTCAAAGAACAAGCCCAAGAAATCTCTGACTTTTATAGCCAATGGTTCGATATGGACGCAGCGGCTCACAAAGAAGATTGGAGCCGCTTGACAGGTAAGCGTAAATAGCGCTAAAGGGTGGCGCAACATGCGCCACCGCTGGCTTCCAACAATTTAGTCTCTGACTTCTCGTCAATTAAAAGTCAAGAAAAAAAATTACCTCTAGGTCATTTATTGACCTTTTCACGGCCAACAAAAAGGGCTACTATAGCGCCCCTTTGAAGAGCTAAGGTGAAACATAAAATGCAGATTGGACCCTATCAACTGAACAATCAGCTGATCGTGGCACCAATGGCAGGTGTCACCGATCAAGCCTTCCGCAATCTTTGTCTTCGTTATGGTGCAGCCTTAGCGGTTTCCGAGATGCTTTCATCCAATCCCGAGGTTTGGGATACAGATAAAAGCCGCCAGCGCATGACGCATTCTGGCGAGGAAGGCATCCGCTCAGTGCAAATTGCAGGGGCTGATCCTGATTTAATGGCGCAAGCTGCCTTGTTCAATGTCGAACAAGGTGCTCACATCATTGATATCAACATGGGTTGCCCGGCGAAAAAAGTGAATAAAAAGCTGGCAGGCTCGGCGCTAATGCAAAATCCACCGCTGGTAAAAGAGATTTTACAAGCCGTGGTCGCCGCAGTGAACGTGCCTGTCACGTTAAAGATTCGCACCGGCTGGGAGCCAGAGCACAAGAATGGTGTTCAAATCGCCCAGATTGCAGAGGATTGTGGCATAGCCTCGCTCGCCGTTCACGGCCGCACGAGACAATGTATGTACAGAGGCGACGCTGAGTACGACACTATCAAAGCAATTAAACAGAATGTCTCGATTCCTGTTGTCGCCAATGGGGACATCGACAGTCCGGAGAAAGCCCGCTTTGTGCTGGAATACACCGGTGCCGATGCCTTGATGATAGGACGGGGTGCTCAAGGACGGCCTTGGATTTTCAGAGAAATCCAGCACTACTTGGAAACGGGTAATAAGCTAGCGCCCATTGAGGTTGCCGAACAGCGTCAAGTGATGCTGGAACACCTCACCAAACTGTATGACTTATATGGTGAATACAAGGGTATCCGCTTCGCCAGAAAACATATGGGATGGTACCTAGACCAAGAAGCTCAGCGCCAATTTAGGGCTGACTTTAATCGGCTGGAAACCGCTGCAGAACAGTATTCCCTCGTGGAATGTTATTTTGATGAATTAGTACAGAATTAATAAAGAGCAGAATAGAATGTTTGATCAGACAACTAACACAGAAGTTCACCAGCTTACCGTTGGCAAAATCGAAACCGCAAACGGCACTATCAAGCCCCAGTTATTACGTGACGCCGTCAAGCGTGCCGTAACTAACTTCTTCGCACAGTTGGACGGTCAGGAAGCACAAGAAGTTTATGAAATGGTGCTAAGCGAAGTTGAAGCGCCCCTGCTTGACATCATCATGCAACACACTCGTGGCAACCAAACCCGCGCAGCAAACATGCTAGGTATCAACCGTGGTACTCTGCGTAAAAAATTGAAAAAATACGGCATGAATTAATCCGCAAGGATTAAGCTGTTGTATTGAAAAAGAAAAGGCCTGAAGAGATTCAGGCTTTTTTGCTTTCTGATACACCATTTTCTAATGTAAACCTTTCTAATGCGCGCCCTTCTTATGCACATAGTTACACAGTTACCATCATGCTTGGTTTGCCACGCCTCTCACGCCAACTAAGACATCATTCACCAATACAATGCACTTAGCTGCTCTAGCGACCAAAATTAATAAATAATCCATACAGCCCATAGCACAACCTTGACACGAGCCATCGGGTTTTAAGTTATAATGCATTTAAAAATCAGTCTGTTAATTCTAAAACTTTTTAGCCGTAGGTTTTACATTGTCATTGAATCACTCTGAACAAGATATCAAACACAGTTGGTTTGGCCGTTTCTTTATTGGCAAAGCTGATGCGGTAAAACTCACCACGAGTGGTATTAGCATTAATCGCACTAAAGGCGGCTTTTTTGCTCACTCTCGCAGCGCTAACAAAGTAGCAGCTGACGAATGTTTTACCTGGCAACAGCTCGATTCCCCACCATTTTTTACCTTAAGTCCACTAGGTTATCTACTCGGTTTCACGGTATTAGGCAAAGCCTATCAACTGCCGTTTCTCAGCTATTTTGCACAACATCAATTTAGCTATCAAATCGCACAGTATTGGGCAAATGCCAATGGGCCGCGCGTTGCTGAGTTAATGGCGAAAGTGGATAAGACACTGACACACACTTATTTACGTGAATCACGGGTGGAAATGATACAAGCCAGAGTCGCGCGCGAATATCAGCGTTGGTTCCCTTGGTGTGAAAACCTGCCATTAGCGAGAAATCTACACACAGGGTTAGCGAGGCTTAAGCAAATCAACCGATGGACTCGCGCCGATATAAAGCAACTGCGTGAAGATTATATTCAGTCGCAGCTCATTAAATTTGCTGACTATTTTGAGCATGTAGAATCTAATCCCTTAACCGAAAAACAGCGCCGAGCTTGTATTATCGATGATAACAATAACTTGTTATTGGCAGGCGCAGGCACGGGAAAGACCAGTGTGATGGTTGGTCGAGCAGGATATTTACTTAAGAGTGGTCAAGCAAAAGCCGATGAAATATTGCTATTAGCCTATGGCCGTAAAGCGGCTGACGAGATGGATGAGCGGATTAAAAGCAGGCTTGGTACGGATGATATCAAGGCGAGCACCTTCCACAGTTTAGGCTCAAAAATTATCGCCGACGTTGAGCGCGCGAAACCGAGTTTGTCCCCTTTAGCGGAGGATGACAAAGCCAAAGAGCTGTGGGTGCACAATACCCTTGAGACTTTGATTGAAAATGAGGCTTACCGTAAACAGCTTTTCGAGTACTTCAGTCGTTTCTATTATGTTGAAAAAAGCCCATTCGAGTTCGATATGGAAGGCGAGTATTTTCAATACTTGAATGATAACGATATTCGCAGTCTTAAAGGTGAGCGAGTCAAAAGCTTTGGTGAGCTCTACATTGCCAACTGGCTATTTAGCAATGGCATCGAATATGTCTATGAAGCTAAGTATAAGCATGATGTGCGCAGTATTGATTTTCGTCAGTATCAACCCGATTTCTATCTGCCTGAATACCAAATTTATCTTGAATACTATGGTATTGATGAACACCAGCATACCGCTCCTTATATCGATAACCAGAAGTACTTGGAATCGATGGCATGGAAACGCCAGCTACATCAACAGCATGGCACTAAATGTGTTGAGCTATTTTATTACCAACATAAAAAAGGGTTGTTAATCAGTAAGCTTGAGCAAGCTTTACAGGTCTTTAAAGTACAATATGCGCCCTTACCCGATGAAGCCATACTAGCAACCCTACATGAACTTGGCCGCGTGACCGAATTGGCAAAAATGTTTAGTCAGCTGATAGGGCTGTATAAAGCGGCTTGCCTTGATGAACATGGGCTTGAGGGTGTATTTGCTCGCGCCGCCGATGCTCAGCAGACCCGCAAGGCATTCGAACTGCTTGAGCCTATACTCACGCGCTATGAGCAGCATTTAGCAATAAATGGCGACATTGATTTTGAGGACATGATAGGCAAAGCGTTGACGTATTTACAACGCGGGCAATTTATTAGCCCGTGGCGTTTTATTATGGTGGATGAGTTCCAAGATATTTCAGAACCACGTGCCCGCTTAGTGCGTGCCTTGAGGGATTCCTGTGCCCCCCATTCTAAAGCGCTGGCGTCTTTATTTTGTGTCGGGGATGACTGGCAGGCAATTTATCGTTTTAGCGGTGCAGATGTGAGTTTAACCACGCAATTTAGCCAATATTTTGGCCCAACAGCCCAAAGCTACTTGGATCTGACTTTTAGGTTTAACAGTAGTATTGGGCAAGTCGCCACTCAGTTTGTTACCCAGAATCCCACGCAATTGAGGAAGGACATTCGCTCCCTCATGCAGGTAGCCTACCCTGCAGTCTCAATATTACGCCGCGGAGAAAACGAGCAGTCAAGCCTAAATGAACCAAGCCCAAATGCACTGGAACAAGCATTAACGGCCATTAGTGCAAGGATAAGCGCTAGAAGTGACAAACTTAACAGCGTAGCAAGCGTCTATTTACTGGCACGTTTTTGGTTTCAGTTACCCGATAACATCCAAGTTAACCAACTTAAAGCTAAATATCCCAACTTGAAGATTGAGTGCCAATCTTTTCATGCTTCGAAAGGGAAAGAAGCCGATTATGTGGTGATCATGGGGATGAAAACGGGAATGCATGGCTTCCCTTCAATGAAAATCACTCCTCCGATACTAGATGCATTTTTACCAAAAACGGAAGCGTTTGAATTTGCAGAAGAACGTCGACTGTTTTATGTCGCGTTAACGCGGGCAAAACACCGCGCCTATGTGATTGCCGATATGACAGACGTGAGCCCATTCGTCACCGAACTGCTTACAAAAGGCTACGCAATTGAACAAGATGAGTTCAGCACCTCTTTAGTACAAAGGTTATTTGAAGACATAAAATGCGTGCGTTGTAGCACGGGAACGCTTAAGCCTAGAACGGGAAAATTTAAATCGTTTTATTCCTGCTCACATTTTCCCCTTTGCGATCACAAGGAAGAAGGTTGTGAGCTCTGTGCTAGCCCAATGACCCGCACACGCTTTGCTGGCTTTAAGGTATGTTTGAATGAGAACTGTGGTCATATAGCACCACTTTGTAGCCTCTGTGGTGGCGATATGCTGTTAAAGGATGGTCGATTTGGCCCCTTTTGGGCTTGTCGCAATTACCGCGGGCAAAACCTACCCAGCTGCATGAATATTCTAAACAAGGCCAAGTTGTCGCTCCCAAGCGAGCGACCCCAAAAGCATGTGAGCTAGATGCAAGAATGCTCAACAAAAGCCTATAACAATGAGTCGCAACTCATTTTTATAGGCAAGGGATTTAGAGTAAAAAGAAGAAATAAACAACGAGGAAAAAGGAGCTGAGTGCGCCAATAACCACTGGGTAAATAAGATAAGCATCTTGCGCTCTGGCAGCACGAATAAAACATAAATGAGCCAGAAAATAATTATAGATAAAAATCATAATTGAAATCATAACACCATGGCTAAAGCGTAATGTATTCATATTGAGTGCAACAATAATAAGCAATAGCCAATTCAGCAGAATAAGATACAGAAAGACCTTCTGTAATTTATCCGAGCCGTTTCGATGAAAAGATGCAGCCATTGCATATCCTATATTTTCGCCCGTAGTCTAATTGCATCAATCAAGTTCTGGACTTCAGCTTTATCACGATAAATCCAGCGAGCGCCTAAGAACTTCAATCGACCTTTAATCGTGTGTTCTCGAGTTACCTCACATAAGACTCGTGTTTGCTCAAGTTCAATATAGAATCTCCTCCCTACTGGCAGTGGTTCATTGCACAAAATCCCAACACCGCCAATGCTAATATCTTTTATATTTGCAGTTCCAATCGGCGTAATAACAAACCAGCGAGTTGTTGATAAATTTACTGTCAGGCCATCGCATGCAAATGCGAGTGGCGCTCTTTTATTTCTTCTCAGGCTAAATCTTTGATGAGTTCGACGATTATCAAATTCAATAATCTGATACTCAGGGGTCGCTTCAACTTCATCCTCAGAATGTACAAACTCTTCATACAGATTCATAGTCATCCCTAACAAATGAGAGCGGGTATTAACACTAGCGAGTGTTTGCTTGGCGCTTAATTTCGTTGATTGTAACGCCACTTGGGACTGTATCGATCGAAGCGCCAATCATGCCTCTTAATAACTGTTCAGCAGAGGAGGTTAAAATAAGCGCCTCAATCCGGCGATTAGCTGCCGCAGCAGTATCCGAAGTGATGTAAGGAACCTGATCAGCCATACCCGTCACCTGAATAACCTGATCGCGTTTAACACCGCCACGCTCAAGCACTCTTCGTGCTAATAGTGCTCTTTCACTCGATAATTCCCAATTAGTAAATAAACTGCCCGCATAAGGCGTTGAATCCGTATGACCCGAAATGACCATGCTGTTGGTGACATTTTTTAAAATAGGCCCTAAAGATAAAAGTAATTCTTCAAAATAGGGCTGCATCTGTGCACTGCCCCGCGTAAACATAAATTGATTCACATTATCGTGAATTAAGATGCGTATGCCTTGAGGCACAATTGTCACGGCAATATTTTCAGCCATGCTCGAGCTTTGCACGACTCGATTCAATTCTCTGGCGAGCACAGTTAATTGCGCCTGAGTATCAAATTGCCCAGGGATGAGTGCACCTTCCTCTAATCCTTCTGACTCCGAACCTCTAGGCATAGAATTGGAAGGTATGATTGGAGGAGCAATAGACATATTTCCTTCTAAATCAATAATCGAAGATGACTGACTTAGCTCAAATGGATTCATTGGGCCAGTGGGATTCATATCTCCACGTAAATACTGCACTATCATGGTTCGCTCTTTTTGATCTGCGATTTGCATGATCCACAGCACCATAAAGAGCGCCATCATAGCAAGCGTGAAATCGGCAAAAGCGACTTTCCACGCACCACCATGCCCATGATTACGCTTTCCTCGCTTTCGCCGCTTGATAATAATCGGCTCATTTTTATGGAGCATTAGCTTCTCTGCCCTTCCATCCAACGTTCTAATTCTATAAATGAAGGACGATTTTCACTTTGTATTTGTTTCCGTCCCGCATCAATAGCCATCATTGGTGGTTTACCTTTTGAAAAGGTCACTAAAATAGCGGCTATGCACCGAAGCTGTGCCGATTTACGATCAACCAGATGTTCTAATGCCTTTGACATTGGGTCGAAGAAACAATAACACGCGAAAATACCAATAAATGTACCGACTAATGCAGCGGCAACTTTGACACCAATCATAGTAATTGGGCCATCAATATTAGACATAGTAATGATAATACCGAGTACAGCAGCTAAAATACCAAAGCCAGGCATAGCCTCACCCACTTTACTAAAAGCTTCCGATGGTCGTAATCTGTCCTCTTCTATACGATGAATCTCTTCTTCTAGGATATGCTCTAAATCATGGGGAGATATTTTCCCAATAGACTGCACTCGTAAGTTATCAATTAAAAACTGTAAAACATTTGGGTGATTGAGCACGGCTGGGTACATTAGAAAAATAGAACTTTGCTGAGGATTTTCTAAATGCTCATCGAGTACTTTTAAGCCTTGGGATTGGATCTGAGCCATTAAAGTGCCCATCAAAGGAAATAACTGAGGATATAATTCAGGATCTTCTTTACCCTTATTAAATAATTCTTTTAACTGCTCAAGCATTTCTTTTAATACTGATTGCGGGTTAGCAATAATGAGCGCTCCAACTCCGGCGCCCATAATGATTAAAATTTCAGCAGGCTGCCACAATGCAGACAAAGCCCCACCCGCCCAAACATACCCACCAAACACAGAAGCTAAAATGATTAACAGCCCAACTAGTTTACTCATTACGATCTTCTCACTTTTAAACTTTAGCGCTGCAATATTGTTTTTAACTGTGAAATAGCTGATTTATGCAGCTGGCAAATACGCGTTTCAGTCAATCCCAATGCCATAGCTATCCAGGGCAAGATCACGAACATTTTTCAACCAAACCAAGCTAGTAGTTGACCCAATCGCCAGCTTATGATCAGATACTGCCTTTTGCAAAAGGGCAATTCCGTGAACCTGAACGTATTTTCTGAACACTTTTCCAGCATCGAAGACACTCGCCAGTCCGCCAAAGTCACTTACCCACTGTTTGATGTGCTGTTTCTCACGCTATGCGCTGTGATTGCTGGCTGTCAGGGCTGGGAAGATATTGAAGATTT